>CALVNS010000001.1 GCA_944349855.1 uncultured Eubacteriales bacterium
GGCTATCACGACGAGGCGCTCTCCCCGCTCGCATCCGCCACCGCCATCCGCCTGGCCGCGCGGCAGGGCGCGTGGGAGGAGGTCGCGCAGGCCATGCCGGACGTTGACACGCTCCAGAGCGCCATGTCGGAGGGCCGCTGCGCCCAGGAGGATGCGTTCGCCCGGCTGCTGCTCTACCGGCTGCGCATGGCGGACGCGGCGCAGCTGCGCGCGCTCTATGACATGCCCGAGGGGCTCGAGCACCGCATCCTGCGCGCCGCCCAGGATGCCGGAACCTATGAGGAGCTGATCGCGCGCGTCAAGTCCAAGCGCTACACCCGCGCGCGCATCGCCCGGATCTTTGCGCACGCGCTCGTGGGCTTCACGCGGGAGACGGCGGACGCGCTGCCCGTCCCGCCCTATGCGCGCGTGCTCGGCCTGCGCCTGGAGGCTAAGCCGCTGCTGCGCGCCGTGCGGGAGCACGCGACCGTTCCCCTGGTGCATCGCGCCGCGCCATTTGAGCGCGAGGGCGACGCATCGCTTGCGCTGGACGTGCGCGCGACCGACCTGCGCGGTCTGTGCTGTTCCGCAGACGATGCGCGCCGCGGCCGGCTGGACATGCGCACGCCGCCCGTCGTGCTGCGCGCATGACGTTCCCGGCGCGCGCATACGATGCTCCTAGAGGGGGGATCGCATGGCCGCCGTCTTTGCAGGCTTTCTGCTCGCGCTCATGCTGCGCTATCCGATGCAGTCCGTCCAGGCCGCTGCGGACGGGCTTCGCACCTTTGCCCAGGGCGTGCTGCCTGCGCTCTTCCCATACATGGTGCTGTGCCAGCTGCTCTCGCCCGCGCTCTCCCGCATGCGGCGCGTGCCGCGCGCGCTGCCTGTGACGGCGCTGGCCTTTCTGGGCGGATCGCCGGGCGGTGCGCGGTTGATTGCGCTGCTGTGCGCGCAGGGTGCGCTCACGCCGCGCCAGATGCGCACGTTCGCGGCGCTGACCGGCACCTGCAGTCCCATGTTCCTGCTCGGCACGGTCAGCGCATGGGCCTGTTCGCATGCGCTCGGGGTGTGCCTGCTGCTCTCGCACTGGCTGGGCGCAGCGCTATGTGCGCTTTGCGTACGCGCCTTTGACCGTTGCGGTGCGTCGCCGAGCGCCGCGCTGCCGCCTCAGCCGCCTGCGCCACAGGGGATTTCTCTCGCGTGCGCCATTCAGGGAAGCGCGCAGGCGATGCTCACCGTCGGCGGCTGCATCGCGCTGATGACCGTGGCCGCGCGCCTGTGTGCCTGTGCGTTTCCCGCGCTCGGCAGCGGCGCACAGGCGGCCCTGCACGCCGCGTTGGAGATGGCGGGCGGCACGCATGCGATCCTCTCGTTGGGCCTGCCGCCCCGCACGGCCGCCGTGTGCGTGTGCGCGGCCGTCTCCTTCGGCGGGATAAGCGTGCTGTTGCAGAATCTTTCCTTCCTGCGTCCGGTTGGCATCTCCGTTCCATATCTCACGCTGTGCCGTGCGCTGCACGCGCTCTTCGCCGCCTCGCTGTGCCGGCTGCTCTACCCCCTGCTATCCCGCGCGCTGCCTGCCGCTGCGTTCCCCGTTGCCTCGCCTGCGGCGGGCGCGGCCGCCTTCCCGATGCTTTCGGCGCTGTGGATCATGGCGGGCCTTGCAGCCTTGGGCCTGGGAAAGCGGCATGCCCGCGCGAGACAAATCAACTCCGCACGCGGATGAGTCCTCGCGCCGTCCCTGCGGACATAAAAAGCGGGCGCGCCGTGCGGGCCGCCCTCTCTTTTCGTTGACGCTGCAATTACAGGACCTTGCGCAGGAAGTCCTGCGTGCGTGGATTTTGCGGATTGCCAAAGATCTGTTGCGGCGTGCCCTCTTCCATCACGATGCCCTCGTCCATGAAGAGCACGCGGTCGCCGACCTCGCGCGCAAAGCCCATCTCATGCGTGACGACGACCATCGTCATGCCGTCCTTTGCCAGCTGCTTCATGACGTCCAGCACCTCGCCGACCATCTCCGGATCCAGCGCGCTCGTCGGCTCGTCAAAGAGCATGACATCGGGATTCATGGTCAACGCGCGCACGATGGCGATGCGTTGCTTCTGCCCGCCGGACAGCTGAGCCGGGTAGGCGCCGGCCTTGTCTGACAGGCCCACGCGCGCGAGCAGCTGGCCCGCCTTGCGCGCGGCGCTCTCCTTATCCATGACGCCGGTGGTCACGGGTGCGAGGGTGAGGTTTTGCATGACGGTCAGGTGCGGAAAGAGATTGAACTGCTGAAACACCATGCCCATGCGGCGGCGAATGGCGTTGATGTCGCACTTGGGGTCGGTGATATCGGTGCCCTCGAAGAAGATCTGGCCGCTCGTTGGCGTCTCCAGCAGGTTCAGGCAGCGCAGAAACGTCGACTTGCCGCTGCCCGACGGGCCGATGATCACGACCTTTTCGCCGGGGCTGATGTGCTGATCGATGCCCTTGAGCACTTCGAGATTGCCAAACTGTTTGTGCAGGTTCTTAACGGTTATCACCCTGACGCAGCCTCCTTTCCAGCTTGCCCACCAGCCAGGTGAAGAACATGACGACCGCCAGGTAGATCAGCGCGACGGCAATCAGCGGCATGAACGGCGAATAGGTGACGCCGCGGATGCGGTTCCCGGCGAAGGTCAGATCCGCCACTGCCACGTAGCCGGCGACGGACGTCTCCTTGAGCAGGGCGATGAATTCGTTGGCCAGCGTGGGCAGGACGTTTTTCAGCACCTGTGGGGCGATGATCTTCCACATGGTCTGCAGGTACGTCATGCCCAGGCTGCGGCCGGCCTCCATCTGTCCCTTGTCCACGGAGAGGATGCCGCTGCGGATGATCTCGGACACATATGCGCCTGAGTTGATGCCAAACGCCAGCGACGCCACCATCAGCCCGTTGTTGGACGAGGCAAAGATGATATAATACATGATGAGCAGCTGCACCACCACCGGCGTGCCGCGGATGACGGTGGTGTACAGCAGGCATACGCGGTTGAGGAGGGAGAGCGCCAATCTGCCCGGCCCGCGGCGCATCGTCAGGCGGGTGCTTTCCCACGTGGTGCGCACGACCGCGACGAGCACGCCGATGGCGATGCCCAGCAGGCATGCGAACAGCGCGATGAGCAGCGTGGTCTGCAAGCCCTCCACGAGCATCTCCCAGCGGTTTTTGTCGATGAAGTTCAGGATGAATTCAGCCTTCAAGTCGCTCAGCCACGCCGACAGGCCGTCCAAGATTGTCACACCGCTTCCCCCATTTTCTCGTTTCTGTAACCTGCGCAAGGGCCGCGCGGTGCGCGGCCCCTGAAACACAAATCCGATTGCCCTCTTTTACTCGGCGGCAGCCTCTCCGTCCGTGGCTTCAGCCGCGTCGCCGGTGTTGATGTACTTGTCGATGATCGACTGGATCGTGCCGTCCTCGGTCAGCTCGGCCAGCGCGGCGTTGAACTGCGCGGTCAGCTCGCTGTCCTTGGCAAAGCAGGCGGCGTAGTCCTCGACCGCATACTCAGTCTCCAGCACCTTCAGGCCCTCGTTGGCGGCCACATAGGCCTTGGCCGGCTCGTTATCGATGACCACGCAGTCAATCTTGCCGCTCATCAGCGCCATCACGGCCTCGTTGCCGTTGGGGAAGCGCTGCACGGTGCCCAGACCGGCCTCTTCAATATCACTGGTGGTGTAGATGTCGCCCGTAGTCGAAATCTGCACGCCGACCGTATAGTTGGCTCCCTCAGCGAACAGGTCGTCGACAGTGGTGATCGGCGAGTCCTCCTTGACGACCACGGCCTGGATGCCCGTGGCATAGCTGTCGGAGAAGTCGACCATCTGCTTGCGCTCCTCGGTGACGGTCATGCCGGCCATGGCGAAGTCCGCCTTGCCGGAGCTCACGGCCGCGATGATGGAGTCAAACTCCATGTCGTCGATCTGCAGCGCATAGCCCATCTTCTCGCACACCGCCGCGGCGATCTCCGCGTCGATGCCCACGATCGTATCGCCGTCATAATATTCGTAGGGCGGGAAGCTGGCGTTCGTCGCCATGACCAGCGTGGGCGTCTCCTCGGCCAGCACGCCGAGGGAAACAGCCATCATCGCAATGCAAACCAACAGCGCCATCAACTTTTTCATTTTCACTGCCTCCTATGACGTCAAACGGAATGTTCTTTTTGTTCTCTCTGGAAGAGATGGGAGCATTATAGCGCATATTCATGAGCGTGTCAAGGCTATTTCTCGCTTTTGATTGAATAAAAATAAAATATTAGTGAATATTCAGCGCGTTCGTTTCATACAGATGCCGCTTGCAAAATCTCCTCGATCCGCTATAATGAAGAGGATATGGGATGCGGAGGGATTTGTGTGCTTTACCTGATCGTCAACCCCGTAGCCGGGCACGGACGATGCGCGCACATTGCGGAGACGTTGCAGGCCTTGCTGCACCAGACAGGCTTGCCCTTCGTCGTGCGGACCACGCAGGAGCCGGGGCAGGCCGAACGCCTCGCCCGGGAGGCTGCAAAGGACGGCGCACGGCTTGTACTGTGCGCGGGTGGAGATGGCACCGCCCTGGAGGCCGCGCGCGGGCTGTGCGGCACGCAGGCTGCGCTGGGCTTGCTGCCCTGCGGCACGGGCAACGACTTTGCGCGCACGCTGGGCCTGCCCAAATCTCCCAGCGATGCGCTGGGCGCGCTGCTGAGCGGCACTGCGCGGGCTGTAGACGTGGGACATATCAACGGCCACCCGTTTCTCAACGCCTGCGGCGCCGGCTTCGACGCGCAGACCGTGCATGCGGCCCAACGCGCCAAACGCCTGGGACGCGGCATGCTGCCCTATCTGTACGGCGTTGTGGACACACTCTTGCACTACCGCCCCTTGCGCATGACCATTCAAACGGATGACGCCGCGCCCCAGGACCGCGAATGCCTGCTCTGCCTGGTCGCCAACGGCCAGTACATCGGCGGCGGCATGCATGTGGCGCCCTGTGCGCGCATCGACGACGGCCTGCTCGATCTGATCTACATCGATCCCCTGCCGCGGCATATGATCGTGCGCCTGCTGCCCAAGCTGATTCGGGGCGAACACATGGCGTACACGCAGCTCGTGCACCATCTGCGCGTGCGCAGCGCCCGCCTGGAGTGCCCCGGCATGCTCATGCAGTGCGACGGCGAACTGCAAACCCTGGACCGGGCGTCCGTCTCCGCCATGCCTGCCCGCCTGCTGCTTCAGATGCCATGAGCAGGGCTGCCCGCGCAGTCCTGCTCTCTTTATGCAATGGATGCGCTTTTCATGCTCCTACCGGCAGCAACGCCAGCGTTCCGTCCGCTTCGGCGACGCGGTAGAGCGTTTGCTCCCGCATGCCCTGAGGGAAAAAACGGCCGAAGTCCCGCTCAAAGGCATCCAGATAATAGCACAGATAGACGTAGGCGTATTCTTCGGCCACCTCCTGCGCCCAGGCGTCCGGATCGACCACGCGCGTCCAGATATCACCCTCTCCATAGAGAGCTGTGCCAACTGAGGTGGCATCCGCCGGGCTGATCGACTCGCTGGGCAGCAGGAGCTCGTAACGCGTGACCCCCCAGTCGAACACGCCGGCCACCGGGGAGAGGATATAAAGGCGCTCCCCCTCCCCCAGCAGCGGCAGCACGTCCCGTGCCGCCGTATATTTCTGCCGCCACGCGGCATTTCCCCGCGAGATGATGGGCGCGGTCCCCACGCCATAGGCCAGCGTGCCCACGTCCGACACCGCGCAGATCGCCAGCAGCACCGCCACCGCATACCTGGCCGTACCTGCATGCACGCCGGTCAGGATCGCATGTCCCGCCAGGACGACCAGCATCGCCAGCGCATAGGTCGACAGATAGCGCCCGAAGGACGCCAGGTTCTGCGCCTCATAGGGCGAGTAGGCGAACAGATACAGCGCCAGCAGCGTCAGCGCATAGACGCCCGCGCCGACGCCCATCAGCGCATAGGCCGTATAGCCGCGGGCACGCGGGAGCGTCTCGCCGCCGCTGCACAGCCGCCATCCGGCCGCGAAGAAGAGCGCGAGCGTCATGGCGGCGCTCAGCGGAATCCAGTATTCC
Source organism: uncultured Eubacteriales bacterium (assembly GCA_944349855.1). Classification (GTDB taxonomy): domain Bacteria; phylum Bacillota; class Clostridia; order Christensenellales; family Aristaeellaceae; genus Beduinella. The sequence continues at coordinate 6,063 of CALVNS010000001.1, forward strand.
GTCAAGGCGATCTCCTCCAGCGAGCGCACGAAGACGAGCACGATGTCACGCCGCGCCTCCGAGAGGTTGAGCACAGAGGCCAGCGAAAGGCCCTCCGCGCGCCAGGTATCCCCCACGCCGGCAAGCGCCACGTGCGCGCGCCAGGAGAGCGTACACGCCAGCACGACCAGCGCCATCCAGAGCACCTGACGCCGGCGTGCCCTGCAGAACAGCACGGCGTCCGCCGCCATGACGAGCAGCGCAATCGCCGCCAGGCCCGCGCCGGAGGACTTGGTGAGCGTAAGCATGCCCAGCAGGCCCGCCGTCGTCAGCCGTCCGCACAGGCTCTTATCCGCAAAATAGGTGAGCAGCGCCGCGCCCATGAGCAGGCCAAGCAGCGCATCCACGTAGATCTGACGATAGAACTCCGGATAGAACACCGTCGGCGCCAGCAGGATGATCAGCGCAGCCAGCAGCCCCTGCCCCGCCCCGCGCAGGCTGCGCGCACGGTCAAAGAGCGGCATGGCCAGCATCAGGCAGAGCAGGTTCATCGCGATCAGCGCCGCGTCCTCGCGAAACGCCGGCGCGGAGCGCGTGAAGAAGTACTCAAACAGCGTCGCCGCGGGCGGATAGTCCTTGAACGTGTCGATCGACGCTGGACTGGTGTGCAGCGCGTCCATCAGCGTCGTGCACTTGAGCGCCAGCCCCCAATGGCTGAACTCGTCCCACAGCGAAAACATGTTGCCCAGGTTTTGGTAGAGCGAAAAGGCAAAAATCCCGCCCCACAGCAGCAGCGCGCCGCTCATCCCCTGCGGCAGCCGCCGGTTGTATGCGCGAACGGCCAGCAGCACGCTTGCTCCGGCGGCCAGCGCATACACCGTCCACAGGCCAATGCGCAGTAGACCAAGCAGGCCAAATACATAGAGCACGCCCGTCACGGCGCAGGCCGCCAGCGGAAATGTGCGGTATGCGCGCACATCCAGCAGCGCGGCCAGCCCCAGCGCCAACAGCGCCAGCGCGAGGACAGGCAACAGCAGGTACGGCATATCGATCCTCCTTTGTAGGTTCAGTTGTAGGTTCAGGCGCGCCCTTCGATCATGGCGCTGCAGATCTTAGCCAGGTCGCCCACGCTCAGTAGCGTCACCGATCCGAACGGCGCGCCCAAGACGCGCTCGATGGCACAGCGATACGTCTCCAGCTTCTCCACCACCGCGCCGAGCACATCGCTCTCATCCGACCCGGCAGAGAGCAGAAACGCGATCTCGTCGGTGAGCTGCAGCCCCAGGCGCAACACCAGCTCGGCCATGCCGTCGCCTGCGGGCACGAAGAAGCTGCCTTCGGCCACTCCTTCGCGCACGATGCGCCGCATGATCGGCAGCGTCAGCTCCAATTGGCGTTGCTTCATCTTGTCGCGCATCAATGCGCCGTCCTCCCGGTACGCCACGCGCACGAGCAGGCTGATGAAGTCGGTCGCGTCCGACTGCAAAATGCCCACGCGTTGAAAAAACGCGTTGAGCTTTTCCGGCGCCGGGCCGCTACACGACTCCACGGCTGCCCGCGCTGCGTCGCACGAAGCGCGGGCTCTCTCCTCACAGATCGCCTCGAGCAGGGCCAGCTTGCTCTCGAAGTGGTGGTAAAAACCGCCCTTGGAGAAGTGCAGCTCATCCAGAATATCCTGCACGGACGTCTGCTCATATCCGCGCGCGTAAAATAGCCGTTCTGCCGTATCCAGTAACGCCTGGCGCCTGTCGTCCCCCTTGCGCATGCCGTCTCCCCCTTCATCGCGCGCAACAGACCCGAAGTCTGTTATGTTTTTATTATACGTACACCGCTTCGCATCGTCAAGCGCCAAAAGCGACCGCTCGACTTTTTACGCACACGCTCTTGTCATACTGTAACCGCAAGGCGTCGCATTTACGCAGTTTGCACGGCGTTTAGGCCGAAAAAAGGCCCCGGCATGCCGGGGCCGGGGCTTTGTTCAGGGCTGTAGGGGCCGATCAGTTGTAGTAGATCTCCTTCTGCACGGCACGATACGTCGTGCGCCAGAGCTTTTCACGGCGCAGCTCCACGCCGTTGGCGTCGTAATAGACCTTGTACGTGTCGACCACGTAGCCCGTGCGCTTCTGTTTGGCGACCTTGCTGGTGCCAGGCGCCATGGACGTATCGCGCGTGCGGATGACCTCATCCGAGGGCGTAAGCGTCTCGACCGTCTCAGAGTACAGGTCGATTGTCTCGCCGCCATTCAGGAGCTTGCCGTAGACCTCAACGGTGACAGTCCGATCTGCGTACCAGGCGAGCAGGAAGATCGGGTAGTCAGTGTTGTTGCGGAAGACGAAGTCCAGCCGCGGCCAGTCCACCGCCGCGTCCTCGCCGCGCGGCACATAACTGCTGGGCCATGTGTGCTGCGAGCGCTCGACAATCTCCAAGTCCGCGCGTACAACCGCGTTGAACAGCGTCGAGGAGGTCTGGCACACGCCGCCGCCGGTATCGTCGATCAGCTGGCCACCGGAGATCGCGCCCGCCTCTTTGTAGCCCTTTTCCGTCGTGCGTTGGCCGGTGCTCTCGTTGAAGGAGAGCGTCTCGCCCGGCATCACGACCTTGCCGTTGAGCGCGTCAGCGGACAGGGAGATGTTCGTATTGCGGTTGCTGTCGTTGGTCGTCTCCGTCGTAAACGAGGAAATGCGCCCGAACATCGGCACAAGCATCTCCTGCGTCACCGCAGGCTGCACGGGCGCGCCCGTCACCTGCACCATGGCGTCATACTGTCCCGCGTCGAGCGCAGCGAGTACGTCGGCGTACAGCTTATCGGCATCGACGGCGAAGCCCGCCTGCTCTGGCGTGAAGACGAACGACTTGAGCGTCGGGTCAAAGGCATAGAGCGTCGCGTCCGTGGCCGGCTGGTCGATCGCTGCGGCGACGGTATCCGTCAGTTCGCGCACCTTCTGGCGGTCATATCCCAAGGAGGTCGCAAACGACACGCCGCCGTTGCGAAGCGACTGGATCTCGGCATAGCGATCCCGCAGGGAGCCGCGCCTGCCCAGGGCAAACGCACGGTCAAGGACTTCCTGCGTGTCAAAGCGCAGCGGCACCTCTTCGGAGGTGATGCGCCATTTGCGCTCGCCATAGGCGATGCCGATGGCAAACGCCTCGCCCTGCTGCTGCGTGTTTGTCTCCAACGCGGCCAGCGCCTCATCCAGCGTCATGCCGCCCACATCCACGCCGTTGACCCGAATGCCCGGATAGAGCGTGCCCGTTGCCACCTGGCGCGACACATCCTGAAACTGGCGGTATACTTCGTATTCCCGCGCCGCCAACCAGGAGAGAAGTGACAACAGGCCGACGCATACGAGGACGACGGGGATCGTCCAATAGGGAAACACGCTCTTTTCTTCTCTGTCGTATGCAGCGCGGGGTGGCGCCATGCGGCGCACCTGCGTATTTCTTTGGCTCGTGTCGCTGCCCAGGCGCTCAAAGCGGCTGATGTTGCCGCCCGGCCTGCCCGGCACTTTCTGGTTTGGCATGTCGCGGGTCTCCTTTGGCGGTGATGGTTGCGATTACAAATCCTGTTTTCCGGCAAGCAGTTCCTGCTCGTGCATCCTGTACGAGAGGATATGCAGCGTGTCGCTCAGGTGAACGTTGACGGTTGGGAATCCGTCGGGCGTGCTCAGGTCGACCGGCGCAAAATTCCAGATCGCGCGCACGCCTCCCTGGATCAACCGGTCGCACATCTGCTGCGCCGCATCGTGCGGAACGGCCAGCACTGCAATATCCACGGCGTGCGAGGCAAGCCATGCATCGAGCTTTTCGACTGGCTGTACGACCACGCCGTGTACGTCGATGCCCACCAGTGCGGGGCTGGCGTCGAACATGGCCTGCACGTGGAACCCTTCCCGCGCAAAGGAAGGATAGTTCGCCACCGCGCGGCCGATGTTGCCGGCTCCGACGATGATGACGTGGTATTCGCGCGTAAGGCCGAGAATCTCGGCGATGCGCAGCTTCAGCTCAGGCACATGATACCCAAAGCCCTGCTGTCCAAAACCGCCAAAACAGTTGATGTCCTGGCGAATCTGCGAGGCAGTCAACCCCATTCTCTCACCCAGCTCCTGCGAGGAAATGCGCGTAACTCCAGCTCTTTCCAGCTCGCGCAGGTGCCTGTAGTAACCCGGCAGGCGCCGTACGACGGCATCGGACACGCGGGAACGATAGGCCATCTGGCTGCACCTCAATCCTATGATCAACTTACGATACATCCGTATTCTTTAGTATAACAGTTTCCCGTTGCACGCGCAAGAGGTGAATCCGGGCAAAGGCGGCAATGGGACGAAAATGCGGCGAGCCGCCGGCGTGATCCGGCGGCCCGTCTGTTCGGAAAAGGCCCGTCTGTTAGGAAAACATGCGCTCCAGTTCCTCGTAACGTTCGTGCGTGATGAGCGCGTCCTGCTGCGTACCGCACAGACGCACCACATACGTCCATCGGCCATAGGGCGTGATGCTGTCGATCTCGCGCAGGTTGATGATGTAGGATTTATGGCAGCGATAGAAGATCTCCGGATCGAGCCGTTCCTCAATATCGCCGAGGGATTCGCTCGTCACAAAGCGTACGCCGCCCTTCAGATACAGTACGGTCGCACGGTTTTCACGCTGGACGACCAGGATGTCCTCCATCGCCACGAAGTTGACGCCTTCCCGATGGCGCAGCATCAGCCGCCCAGCCGTCGCCTTGGTACGTGAAGCGACCTTTTGGGTTGGATTGGGCACCGGTGCATCCTGTGTGCGGCGCAGCAGTACATCTCTCGCCCGCTCCAGCGTCTTCAGGACGCGCTCCAACTTGAACGGCTTGACCAGATAGTCAAACGCGTAAACCTCAAAGGCGTCGGCCATGTACCGGTCATGCGCGGTGGCGAACACCAGGATGACGGAAGGGTCCGTGTCCTGAATGATGCGCGCGGCCTCCACGCCGCTCATCTGCGGCATCTCCACATCCAGAAAGACCAGCTGCGGCTTTTTTTCCTCGACCAGCGCAAGCAGCTCCTTGCCGTCTTTCGCCTCGCCCAGCAGCTTTACGCCCTCCACCCGCTCGATCATCTTGCGCATGACGGTACGCATGCCCTCATCGTCGTCGGCGATCACCACAGGAATCGTCGTCTCGCTTTTTTCGGTCTTTTCCATCTTTTCAATTTCTTCCATCCAGGAAACCTCTCGTCTATCTCATCCGCAGCTTGCGCCGGTCTGCAGGCCGGGTGAGAATCTCCGCAAAGATGACGCCTCTCAACAGATCCCGTGCGAGCGCGTCATCGTCCGCCGCATCCCATGAGGATGCGCGCCGTGAAGCGACTTGCGGCGCGAGCATATCCTCATGGCAGGGATCTTCGCCCTCTGCCGCAGAGGCCATGGCCGTCTGCATTGCCGCAATGGACGCCGGACGCGGAGGCAGCATGGTCTGCGCCTCCCCACGCGGTTGTTGAGCCGCCGGCTGTGCCGGCTTCGCATGCGCCTTCGCGCTGCGCTTGGGTACTTCCCCTTTGGGCATGTCCCCGCCGGGCACAGCCTCCACACTCCCACCAAGCATGCGCTGCCATTCGCTTGGACGGGCCGGCGCGGTGCGTTGGGCCGTAGCCGGTTGTGCCGGCTGATCCGCCGCCTGCCGTTTGGCATCTTCCACGGTCGGCCTCGAGCCCGGCGCGTCCTTATGCCGGTTTGCCTGCATCTTTTGCTTTTTTTGGTTCTTTTGAGTGAGGCTGAAGATGCCCCACACGATCCCGATGATGACGATCAACGCGTCCATGCGTCCGCGCCACCCCCTTTCTGCCGGGCCGGAGCACGTCCGGCCCGGTACCTTTCCTTACTTCTTGTGGGGCTGCTCGCCGTGGCCCTCCTCCGGCTTGCTCAGCTTGGAGATGGCCTCGCGCATCGTCGTATCGGCAATGGTGTTTTGCATCTGGTAGTAATCCATGACGCCCATCTTGCCCTCGCGCAGCGCCGCCGCCATCGCGCGCGGCACCTCGGCCTGCGCCTCGACGACCTTCGCCTGCATCTCCTGCACGGCGGCCTTCATCTCCTGCTCGCGTGCCACGGCCATCGCACGGCGCTCTTCGGCCTTTGCCTGGGCGATGCGCCGGTCGGCTTCGGCCTGATCCATCTGCAGCTGCGCGCCGATGTTGCGGCCCACATCCACATCCGCGATATCAATGGAGAGGATCTCAAACGCCGTTCCGGCATCCAGGCCCTTGGCCAGGACGGTGCGGCTGATCAGGTCCGGGTTTTCCAGGACGGACTTGTGCGTCTCCGCGGAGCCGACGGTCGTGACGATGCCCTCGCCGACGCGGGCGACGATGGTCTCCTCGCCGGCGCCGCCGACCAGGCGCTCAATGTTGGCGCGCACGGTCACACGCGCCTTGGCGCGCAGCTCAATGCCGTCCTTGGCGATGGCGGCGACGACGGGCGTCTCGATCACCTTGGGATTGACGCTCATCTGCACGGCCTGCAGGACATCCCGGCCCGCCAGATCGATGGAGCGCGCCTCTTCAAAGTTCAGATCGATGTTCGCGCCCTGCGCGGTGATGAGCGCGCGGATGACGCGGTCGACATTGCCGCCTGCCAGATAATGCGCCTCCATCTCGCCGATATTGGGCGTCAGTCCCGCCTTCACGGCCATGATCAGCGGCTGCACGATGCGCACGGGCGAGATCCGGCGAAAGCGCATGCCCACGAGCGTGGCGATCGAGATCTTCACGCCGGACGCGCGCGCCGAGATCCACAGACCCAGCGGCACAAAGCTAAAGAATGTGATGACGACCACCACAGCGATGACGATGAGCAGCACCATCCAGACCAATTCCATCATTGTTCCCCCTTCACAAATTCCTTCGTTCTATATGCGCGCCTTGCGGCGGACATCCCTTATACCTGGCGCACGACGATGCGCCGTCCCTCGACGGAGACGATCTGGATATCGCTCTGCGCCTCAAGGAAATCGCCCTCCGTCACGACATTGAGCCGCACGCCGTCGAATTCGCCGATGCCCGATGGGCGCAGCACCGTACAGGCCTTCCCCACACGGCCCAACAGCACGCGCATGTCCTCATAGCCGTTGTCCCCGCCATCCTCCAGCGCGGTGTTCTTCAGCACGAGGGGCGAGTTGTCCAACGCCCCCTTGGAGGCCGAGCGCAGCGAAACCGAAATGGCAATGGCGATGACCGCGATGAGGACGATCAGCACGCCCAACGCCGCCAGCATGCCGTGGTTCATGATCGTGATGCCCACGCCCACGGCCAGCAGGATCAGCCCGGAAATGCCCGGCACGCCAAACCCCGGCAGGAACACCTCCAGGATGACCAGCGCCGTGCCCACCACGAGCGAAATGGCGATCGGCAGGTTCGTGATCAAAAAGTCAATCATAGCGATGCACACCTTTCATCGATTGAGTGCCAAAAGTATAGCATGCTTTTCGCGCCGGGCAAAGCCGTAAACGCTCAATTATACATTTTCGCGCCCGAAATCTCACAGTGTGCGCAGGAATGCGACGAGCGCGGCGACATCCCGCTCGTAAACGGGCGTCAGGCTGCGCCGGTACAGAAGGCTTGCGGGATGATACAGCGCAAAGACTGGACAGGGCGCATCCGGCGCTTCGACGCGCGTGCCGTGCGCCTCGCCCACCGTCTGTCTCGCGCCCGTCACCGCCTGTAGGGGCACGTTTCCCAGCGTCGCGATGCACCGCGGGCGCACCAGCGCGATCTCGCGCAACAGCCAGGGGCGCATGAGCGCGATCTCTTCCCGCGTGGGCGGCCGGTTGGTCACGCGGCCCGACGCCGAAAGCTTCGTGGGCCGAAACTTGACGGCATTTGTAATGTAGAGCGCTTCGCGCGAAAGCCCTGCCAGCGCCAAGAAGGCCTCCAGGTTCTTCCCGGCCCTGCCGACAAACGGACGGCCCTGCAGGGCCTCCTGCTCGCCGGGCGCCTCGCCGATGAGCATCAGCAGCGCGCCAACCGCTCCCTCGCCATATACCACGCGCCGCTCATCGCCCACGTAGACCGAACGGACGAACCGCAGCAGTTCGCTTTGAAAGCGCTCCAGGCTGTCCGACATGCGATCCCTCCCCAATTCAATTTCCCGCATCCAGCTGCGCCAGCTTGTCGCGCAGCGCCTTGAAGTCCTCCCAGGCCGGGCGCTTCTTGCGCTCGTCGCGCAGCAGTGCCGCCGGATGATATGTCGGCAGGAGAAACACCCCCTTGCGCTCGACCCACTTGCCCCGGTCGCGCGTGATGCGCACCTCATCGCCCAGCACGGCCCGGGCAGCCGTTGCGCCCAGCAACGCGATCACCCGCGGGCGCACCAGCGCCACCTGGGCGCGCAGATACGGCAGGCAGGCCGCGGCCTCTTCAGGCGTTGGCACGCGGTTTTTGGGCGGGCGGCACTTGACGATGTTGGCGATGTAGACCTGTGCGCGCGTCAGGCCAATGGCCGCGAGCATCCGGTCCAGGAGCTGTCCCGCCGGACCCACAAACGGGCGGCCCTGCAGGTCCTCCTGCTCGCCGGGGCCCTCGCCCACGAGCATGAGGCGCGCATGCAGGTCTCCCTCCCCGGGCACGACGTTCGTGCGCCCATGGCACAGGTCGCAGGCCGTGCAGGCGCCGATCTGCCCCATCAGCGTCGGCCACGAAGTCCGCATGCGCATTCCTCCCAACGCGATCGTGTTTATCAGTATAACACAATGCATGCGCGCCGTAAACAAGCGCGCCGGCAAAGGGCAAAAAAACCCGCCGCGGCATCACCGTCCCCGGAATTACCGTTCTTCCCGGCGGATGAACGCGCTGGCTCCGCGCAGGTTGACCACGTCGTATCCATCCATCTGCGCAATGACAAGCAGCGTCGTGCCGCCGGGCACCTCCGCCACGCACGGCGCATCCGGCGCCGGATATGCGTAGGCGTCGACCGCGCCTTCGCCCGTGACGATGTAGCTCGGCGGGCTGACCGTATAGCGCGCGAGCACCCAGCCCTTGTGCCACCACGCGCCGTCGTCGCTGCGCACGGCGGCCAGATACCATCCGTCCTGCTCCTCCAGAATGGTGAAGACCTCGCCGTTTGTCAGTGTGTCCAGCCGCGAGGCGCCACTGTCCGGCGCCTGGCGCATGGACAGCGACTCGCACAGGACCGCCGCCGTATCGTATCCGTTCCATTCGCCCTCGACGGGCTGAGCGACACAGGTCTCCGGCATCCAGCCGTCCGTGCCGTCCGGCAGCGTCACGGGCAGAAAGCCGTTCTCCCTCTCCCCCGTTACGCTCACGGCGCTGCCCTGCGCCACCTCCGCAATCGCCGCATCCGCCTGCGACGGCTGCGCATAGAGCGGGGCCGGCTCAGCCCATACGCTGCCCTCATACCCCTGCGCCATCGCGGCGCACGGCATCAACATGCACAAGCAAAGCACCAGGACGATCAGGCGTTTCATTTGATTCTCCCCCTCTTCGCGATGTGTTTTTTCTCAAAAATAAGACGTGCACGATGCTTTCAATCATGCACGTCAAAAGGAATTTTGTGCTATCGGTTGTCCGTCGCGTCGACGACGACCGCCTCGGTGATGTTCTTGCTGATGCCCGCGAACGTCGTCTGCAGGTCCTGTCGCAGCCATGTGTAAAGGCTGGAGAGCATCAGCATCAGGATGACGATCACCAGGGACGCCGCCGCCACGCCGAAAAAGTCCATGATGCCGGCGGCGATCTTAAACCCCGTATGCGGCTTGTGTTCGCTCATGTGCTTCACTCCTTTACTCCTCGCAGATAAGACGCCGCGGGACGCCGTTTCGTTGCGCATCCCCACGGATTTCCACCGCCGCATTTCACCGGGCCGCCTACAGGTAGTCCAGCCAGGGGGCTTCGGGTTCCTCTCGTCCGGTGAGGCGGCCCGCGTCCAACAGGCCGTCAAAGCCCTGCTGGCGCAGCGCCTCGTATACGACGATCGCCACCGAGTTGGACAGGTTCAGCGAGCGGGCGCCAGGCGCCATCGGGATGCGCACGCAGCGGTCGTATACGCGCTGGAGCAGGTTCTCCGGCAGGCCGCGCGACTCACGCCCGAAGACCAAAAACGCGTCCTTCGGATAGACCGCCTGCGTATACGCCCGGGGCGCCTTCGTCGTCGCGTAAAAGAACGGCGCGTTCGGGTTCTCGCGCAGCACATCCTCAAACGAGGCGTGCACCTGCACGTTCACCATCGGCCAGTAGTCCAGCCCCGCGCGCTTGAGATACTTGTCCTCCAGCCGAAAACCCAGCGGCTGCACCAGATCCAGCGTACAGCCCGTAGCCGCGCAGGTACGGGCGATGTTGCCGGTATTTTGCGGGATCTCCGGCTCCACGAGCACGACGTGCAACGCGCTCCCTCCAATGATATACAGGCCCGGCCGGGCCGGGCATCCGTCAGTTTCCGCCGCCCTGCGCGCACAGCGCGTACAGCGACGCGTAGACGATACACTTGCGAATCTCGATGTCCAGGTCGAAAAACTCCTTGAGATCCTCCTGCGCCTGGGCCATATGTCCTTTGACGCGCAGCTCCACATCACCCGGATCCATTTTCTCCTTGGGATAGGCAAGCAGCCGCATGTGGTGCGGATTGAGCACCTGAAGGACATAGCTCATATCCGGCTCTTCGCGCTCGAAGATATTGCGCAGCGCATTTTCCAGCCGCTCGCTTCCGTAGCGCCAGACTTCGTCCAGGAAGCGCTCGCCCTGAGGCATGCGCAGCGAAATCAGGCACACGGGCCAGGCGGGACGAATGTGCAGCTTGAGCATCGCAACGCGACGGTCAAGTTCATCCTGCGCGAAATGCCCGCCCTGCAGCACCGTTTGGAAGAAATCCGACTGTAGCATCGGCAGCACGTCGTCCAGGCCGTCCTGCTCCTCACGCTCTAAAAGAATGCGCCGCGTAATGCCCAATTCCCGACGCAAGCGCGCGTGGTCTCCCGCAGCCTCCATGCCGACGATCTCCGGGTGTGTGGACAGAAAGGAGAAGAAGTCCTGCCCGGCGTCCTTGGGCAACAGATATGCGACGGCATCGGCCTCTTGACGGCTCAAGCGCTGCTTGGCCTCCTCGACGTCGGAGAGCAGAATCGGGACGTCAAACCCCATATGCGCCCACTCCGTAAAACTGCGGAACGCCTCGGTAATGTCCCCCTGATCCGTGACGAGCATCAACCTGTACATGGATTCCCTCCAAACCTTTGTGCGGACAAAGCCAACCCGTACACCTATTTTCCGTTCTCTTATTTTACCGCACTCAGAAGGCAAAAACAAGGTAAAAACGGTTTTTTCACAAAAGAGGGCGCACTTTCGTGCGCCTTGTTTATGCACTTTGCTCAATCTTCCAGGCCCAGACGGCGGAAGATGTCGTCCACATGCTTGTAATGATAGGCCGGGTCGAAGCACGCATCCAGTTCCTGCGGCGTCAGCCGCTCGCGCACGACCGGCTCCTGCGCGATGAGCGATTTGAAGGGCACCTGTTCCTCCCAGGCGCGCATGGCGTTCTTCTGCACCGTGTCGTAGGCCGTCTCGCGCAGCATGCCCTTCTCAATCAACGCGAGCAGCACGTGCTGGGAGAAGGTCAGGCCCAGGGACTTGTCCATGTTCCGCAGCATGTTCTCCGGGTACACAAACAGATCGCCCAGGATGCCGCACAGCTTGCAGAGCATGTAGTCCAGCAGCTGCGTAGCATCCGGCAGGATGATGCGCTCGGTCGACGAGTGCGAGATGTCGCGCTCGTGCCACAGCGAGATGTTCTCTAGCGCCGTGACGGAATAGCCGCGAATGACGCGCGCCAGACCGCAGATCTGCTCGCAGTTGACGGGGTTGCGCTTGTGCGGCATCGCGCTGGAGCCCTTCTGGCCCTTGCGGAACGGCTCTTCGACCTCGCGCAGCTCGGTCTTTTGCAGGCCGCGCACCTCTGTGGCAAACTTCTCCAGGCTCGAGGCGATGATCGCAAAGGTCGTCATCAGCTCTGCATGGCGGTCGCGCTGGAGCACCTGCGTGCTGATGGGCGACGCCGCCAACCCCATGTGCTCGCACACGTAGCGCTCCACAAACGGGTCGACGTTGGCATACGTGCCGACCGCGCCGGAGATCTTGCCCACGGCGATGGTCTTGTGCGCATGCTGCAGCCGGTCCAGGTTGCGCTGCATCTCGGCATACCACAGCGCGAACTTGAGGCCCAGCGTCGTCGGCTCGGCGTGCACGCCGTGCGTACGGCCCATACAGGGCGTCAGCTTGTACTTCTTGGCCTGCCGTCCGAGCATGTCGATGAATGCCCGCACATCGGCCTCCAGGATGTCGCACGCCTTGCTCAGCAGCGAGGACAGCGCCGTATCGACCACGTCCGTGCTCGTCAGGCCGAAGTGCAGGTACTTGGACTCGTCGCCCAGGCTCTCCGCGACGCAGCGCGTGAAGGCGACGACGTCGTGGCGCGTGGTCTGCTCGATCTCCTCAATGCGCTCGACGGTGAACTTGGCGTTCTCGCGCATCTTCTTCGCCGCCTCAGCGGGCACCTTGCCCAGCTGCACCCAGGCGTCGGTCGCATTCAGCTCGACCTCCAGCCAGCTCTGAAACCGGCGCTCCTTCGTCCACAGCGCGGCCATTTCGGGGCGGGTATAGCGGTCGATCATGCCTTTTCCCCTCCCATCAGGCGGTGCAGGATCTCCTGATAGGCCTCCTCCACATCGCCCAGGTCGCGGCGGAAGCGGTCCTTGTCCAGCTTTTCGCCGGTGCGGGAATCCCAGAAGCGGCAGGTGTCGGGCGAGATCTCATCGGCGAGCACGATGCGGCCCTCATAGCGGCCGAACTCCAGCTTGAAGTCGATCAGCTCGATGTTCAGATCCTTCAGGTACTCGCTGAGCACCTCGTTGATCTTGAGCGCCATGGAGGCGATCTGCGCCATCTCCTCGCGCGTGGCCAGGCCCATCGCGGCGATGTGCGTCTCGTTGATCATCGGGTCGCCCAGCTCGTCGTTCTTGTAGCAGTATTCGAGCACGGTGCTCTTGAGCTTCGTGCCCTCCGGATAGCCGATGCGCTTGGACAGGCTGCCCGCGGCGATGTTGCGCACGATCACCTCGACCGGCACGATCTGCACCCGGCGCACGAGCGTGTCGCGCTCGCTGAGCTGCTCGACCAGATGGCTCTCGATCCCGTGCTGCGCCAGCAGCTTCATCAGGTGGTTGCTGACCAGGTTGTTGATGACGCCCTTGCCCACGATGGTGCCCTTCTTCAGGCCGTTGAAGGCCGTGGCGTCGTCCTTATAGTGAATGATCGCAAGCGTCGGATCGTCGGTCGCGAAGACCTGCTTCGCCTTGCCCTCGTACATCATTTCGCGCATCTGTGCCATGAATTTTCATCCTCCCGCGTCGTTGCGTGGTTTTCTTGTATGAGGCTACAGCGCATATTGTATCAGACTTTGCCGCCGCGTTCAAGAGAAAGCTTGAACAATTATTCTCCTGTTTTATAGAACGTTCGGCTTTATTGCGCAGGTATGGCAAAGCCCGCGTCCGATCCTGCGGACACGGGCCTTTGCGCATTCAGCGCACGGGGCGCACGGGCACGCCGCGCGCGGCCAGATACGCCTTTAGATCGGCGATGCGCAGCGCGCCGAAGTGGAAGAGCGAAGCCGCGAGCACCGCGTCTGCGCGTCCCTGTGCAATGGCGTCATAAAAGTGCTCAGGGGTGCCCGCGCCGCCCGAGGCGATGACGGGGATGCGCACGGCGTCTGCAACGGCGCGCGTGACGCCCAGGTCGTAGCCGCTCTGGGCGCCGTCGGCATCCATGCTGGTGAGCAGGATCTCGCCCGCGCCCAGACGCTCGGCGCGCGCAGCCCATTCGACGGCGTCCAGCCCCGTGTCGACCCGGCCGCCGTTGATGAAGACGCTCCAGCCGCTCCCATCCGGGCGGCGCTTGGCGTCGGTGGCCACGACCACGCACTGGCTGCCAAAGCGGCTGGCCGCCTCGCTGATGACCGCAGGGTTATGCACGGCGGGCGAGTTGACGCTGACCTTGTCCGCGCCCAGGCGCAGCAAGTCGCGGATCTGCTCGAGGCTGGAGATGCCCCCGCCCACGGTAAAGGGGATGAACACCTGCTCGGCCACGCGCGCGACCACGTCGAGCATGGTCTTGCGCCCCTCGTGCGAGGCGTTGATGTCCAGCAGCACGAGCTCGTCCGCGCCGGCCTCGTCATAGGTGCGCGCGCAGGCGACGGGATCGCCCGCGTCGCGGATTTGCACGAAGCGCACGCCCTTGACGACGCGCCCGTCGCGGATGTCCAGGCAGGGAATGATGCGCTTGGTGAGCATTCAGTCGCCCCCTTTCAGCGCGGCGAAGTTTTGCAGCATGCGCAGGCCGGCGGTGCCGGACTTCTCCGGGTGGAACTGCGTGCCGAACACATTGCCCATCCAGACGGCGGCGGTGAACGGCGCGCCGTAGTCGCAGGTGGCGGCGGTCCAGGCGTCGTTCACCTCGGCCGCGTGGTAGGAATGCACGAAGTAGACGTAGGGCTCGCCCTCCAGCCCATCAAAGAGCGGGCAGGGCCGCAGCTGCAGGCTGTTCCAGCCCATGTGCGGCACCTTGAGCCCGCGCTCTGGAAAGCGCGTGATGGCCGAGGGGATGAGGCCGAGCCCTTCAAAGTCGCCGCCCTCCTCGCTGCGCGCAAAGAGCAGCTGCATGCCCAGGCAGATGCCCAGCAGCGGCTTGCCGGCGCGCGCGGCGTCGGTCACGGCCGCGTCCATCCCCCGCCTGCGCAGCTGCGCCATGGCGTCGCCAAACGCGCCCACGCCCGGCAGGATGATCCGGTCCGCCTCGTCCAGGCGCGCGGGCGCATCGACAATCTGCGCCTCATGCCCGAGAAACGCAAACGCCTTTTGCACGCTGCGCAGGTTGCCCATGCCGTAATCGACGATGGCGATCATGCGTCCTTCCTCCGTTTCCGTCGCGCCCGTCGGGCGCGTTTACAGGATCAGCTCGTGCAGGCCCAGCGGCTCGACCTCGCGCCCCTGGCGCTCCAGCTTGACGCAGCGCACCAGCAGCTTGGCCGTATCCAGGCTCGTGATGCACGGCACGCCATACTCGACCGCCATGCGGCGCAGGCGGAAGCCGTCGCGCTGCGGGTCGCGGCCGTGCGTGGGGGTCGTGATGATGAGGCGAATCTTGCCGCTGTCCAGCAGCTTGCCCAGCTGCTCGTGGTCTTCGCTTGGCTTGGGCACCTTGCTGGCGGCGATGAAGTTGCGGTTCAGGTGGTTGGCGGTGCCGGCGGTCGCATACAGGTCGAAGCCCATCTGGTCGAGCTGCTCGGCCAGGGCGAGCACCTCCTGCTTGTCGTGGCGGGCGATGGACAGCAGCACGCCGCCCTCCTGCGGGATGAGCATCTTGGTGGACTGGAAGCCCTTGAGGTACGCCTCCTCGGCGGTCTTGGTCAGGCCCAGCACCTCGCCGGTCGACTTCATCTCCGGCCCGAGCGAGACCTCGACCTCGGGCAGCTTTTCGAAGGAGAACACGGGCATCTTGACGGCCACGTTCGGCGCGGGCGGATACAGGCCCGTGCCGAAGCCGAAGGAGGCGACACGCTCGCCCAGGGAGGCGCGTACGCCCAGCTCGACGAGCGGAATGCCCGTCACTTTGCTGATGTAGGGAATCGTGCGCGAGGAGCGCGGGTTGACCTCGATGACGTACAGGTCGCCCGCGTGCTGGATGAACTGGATGTTCACCAGACCCTTGACGTGCAGCGCGCGCGCGATGCGCGTGGTGTAGTCGGTCAGCAGGCGCTGAATGCGCGGCGAGAGCGTCTGGGGCGGATAGACCGAGATCGAGTCGCCCGAGTGGATGCCTGCGCGCTCGACATGCTCCATGATGCCGGGGATCAGCACGTCCTCACCGTCGCAGATGGCGTCGACCTCGATTTCGCGCCCGAGCAGGTACTTGTCCACGAGGATGGGGTGCTCCTGCACGTTGAGGTTGATGATCTGCATGTACTCGCGGATCGACTGCTCGTCGTAGGCGATCTCCATGCCCTGGCCGCCCAGCACGTAGCTGGGACGCACGAGCACCGGATAGCCCAGGCGCTCCGCCGCCTGCACGGCCTCCTCCTCGGTAAAGACGGTGGTGCCGCTGGGCTGGGGAATGGACAGGCTGGAAAGCAGCTCGTTGAACAGCTCGCGGTCCTCCGCTGCGTCGATATCCTTCAGGTCCGTACCCAGGATCGGATAGCCCGCCTGCTTGACGTACTTGGCCAGCTTGATCGCCGTCTGGCCGCCGAACTGGCACACGACGCCCACCGGCTGCTCGACCTCCAGCACGTTCCACACATCCTCGGCCGTCAGCGGCTCGAAGTACAGCCGGTCGGACGTGTCAAAGTCGGTGGAGACGGTCTCGGGGTTGTTGTTGATGATGACCGTGTCATAGCCCGCCCGCTTCAACGCCCACACGCAGTGCACCGAGCAGTAGTCGAACTCGATGCCCTGTCCGATGCGGATGGGGCCCGAGCCGAGCACGACGACGGTCTTGCGCCCGCTGTTCTCAGCCTCAGTCTGCGCGCCGTAAGCGCTGTAAAAATAGGGGCTGACGGCCGCAAACTCGCCGCCGCAGGTGTCGACCATGCGGAAGGCCGGCAGCACGTCCATCTGCTTGCGCAGGGCGCGCACGTCCGTCTCCTCCATGCCCAGGAAGCGCGCGATGGCCCTGTCTGAAAAGCCCATCTTCTTGACCTTGAGCATCCGCTCGCGCGTGAGGTCCGCAGGCTTCATCGCCCGCAGCGCCTGTTCTTCAAAGACGATCTTCTGCACCTTGCGCAGGAACCACAGGTCGATCTTCGTGATCTCGTGAATGTGCTCGATGGACGTGCCGCGGCGCAGCGCCTCTGCGACGACGAACGAGCGCTCGGTGTTGATCTCGTGAAGCCGCCGCTCGATCTCCTCGTCCGGCAGGCGCTCCAGCGCGGGGCTGACCAGCGAGTCGAAGCCCATCTCCAGCGAGCGCACGGCCTTGAGCAGCGCGCTTTCGAAGTTGACGCCGATGGCCATGATCTCGCCGGTCGCCTTCATCTTGGTGCCGATGCGCTTGTCCGCATAGACGAACTTGTCAAACGGCCAGCGCGGGAACTTGAGCACGCAGTAGTCCAGCGTCGGCTCCGCGCAGGCGTACGTCTCGCCGGTCACGCCGTTGACGATCTCGTCGAGCGTATAGCCCAGCGCGATGCGCGTGGTCACCTTGGCGATGGGGTAGCCCGTGGCCTTGGAGGCCAGCGCCGAGGAGCGGCTCACGCGCGGGTTGACCTCGATGACGTAGTACTCCAGGCTGTCGGGCGAGAGCGCATACTGCACATTGCAGCCGCCCTCGATGCCCAGCGCGGAGATGATGTTGATGGCGGCCGAGCGCAGCATCTGATGCTCCACGTCGCGCAGCGTCTGGCTGGGCGCGACGACGATCGAGTCGCCGGTGTGCACGCCGACCGGATCGAAGTTTTCCATGTTGCACACGGTGATGCAGTTGCCCGCGCCGTCGCGGATGACCTCGTACTCGATCTCCTTCCAGCCGGCGACCGAGCGCTCGATGAGGTTCTGGTGCACGCGGCTGGCGCGCAGGCCGTCCGCGCAGATCTCGCGCAGCTGCTCCTCGTCCGCGGCCAGGCCGCCGCCCGTGCCGCCCAGCGTGTAGGCCGGGCGCACGATGACGGGATAGCCGATCTTGTTGGCAAAGTCGACCGACGCCTGCACGTCGTGCACGATGACGGACTCGATGCACGGCTCGCCGATGGAGAGCATCATCTCCTTGAACTCCTCGCGGTCCTCCGCGCGGCGGATGGAGGCGATGTTCGTGCCCAGCAGCTTGACGCCGTACTTGTCCAGGATGCCGCGCTCGTCCAGCTCCATGGCCAGGTTCAGGCCCGTCTGGCCGCCCAGCGACGCCAGCAGGCTGTCGGGCCGCTCCTTTTTGATGATGCGCTCGATCGTCTCGCACGTGAGCGGCTCCAGGTACACCTTGTCGGCAATGTCGGTGTCGGTCATGATCGTCGCGGGGTTGGAGTTGACCAGGACGACCTCTACGCCCTCCTCCTTGAGCACGCGGCAGGCCTGCGTGCCCGCGTAGTCGAACTCGGCCGCCTGCCCGATGATGATCGGGCCGGAGCCGATGACGAGCACCTTTTTGATCCATTCCTTCTTCGGCATATCGCTAACCCCTCGATTACTTCGTATTTTCGCGGACCATGTTCAGGAAGTCGTCAAACAGATATCCCGTCTCGCGCGGGCCGCCGCACGCCTCGGGGTGGAACTGCACGCTGAACGCCGGGCGGTCCAGATAGCGCACGCCCTCGACCGTCTGGTCGTTCCAGTTCAGGTGGCTGACCTCCGCCGCCGCGGGCAGCGTCTGCGGGTCGACCATGAAGCAGTGGTTCTGCGCCGTCACCGCGCACGTGCCCCGCCGCAGGTCCTTGACCGGGTGATTCGCGCCGTGGTGGCCATACTTCATCTGCACCGTGCCCGCGCCCATCGCCAGGGCCATCAGCTGGTGTCCCAGGCAGATGCCGAAGACCGGGCGCTCATCCATCAGGCGGCGGATCGCCTCGATCGCCCCGGGATTGTCCGCCGGATCGCCCGGGCCGTTGGTCAGCATGACGCCGCCGCAGCCTCCCTCGCGGATCTCCTGCGCCGTCGCCTGCGCCGGATAGACGAGCAGGTGGCAGCCCCGCCGATTCAGCGCGCGGAGGATGCCGCGCTTGAGCCCGAAATCCAGCACCGCAATGCGCAGCCCCTCGCCCGGGATCTCATAGGGCGCGTCGCACGTCACGCGCGACACCTGATCGTGCATCTCAAACGCACGCGCCTCCGCCACGTCCGCCTCCGTCGGCTCGCCCGCGACGATCTTGCCGCGCAGCGTGCCGTGCACGCGGATGCGGCGCGTCAGCGCCCGCGTATCCACGCCCGTCAGGCCCGTGACCCCCTGCGCATCCAGGTACGACGAGAGATCCTCCTTCATCTTCCAGTTGCTGGGCAGGTCGCACAGTTCCGACACGACGAAGCCCTTCATCGCCACGCCCTTGGACTCGCCGTCCAGCTCGTTGATGCCGACGTTGCCGATCAACGGGTAGGTCATGCACACGATCTGCCCGCAATACGACGGGTCCGTCAGCGTCTCCTGATAGCCGGTCATGCCCGTGGTGAACACCACCTCGCCGGTCGCCTCGGCCCTGCGGCCGAACAGCTCGCCCTCAAAGCGGGCGCCATCTTCCAAGATCAACGTTGCCATGCGCTCACATCCGTATATTTATTGATTATTTTTGTTTATTTATGCAGCGTCTTCATTATACACCGCGCACGCGCGTCCGTCAAGCGCGGTGCGCGTCAGAGGAAAAAGAAAAGGCGGAAACAATCCGCCTTATGGGAAAAACAGACGAAGACGAGGGAAGCGCGCAGATGAAGCGGCGGTGCATGTCCATGCGGCGAAACGTCATCTCTGTGCGCTCCCTTCTTCAATCAAATTGGGGTCTGCGGGCCCGATCAGCGGACGATGATCTCATCGCGGCGGGGGCCGTTGGACACAAAGCGGACCGGCACACCGATGAGCTTTTCAAGCGTCTCGACATAGCGGCGCGCGTTTTCGGGCAGGTCCTCGAAGCGCTTGATGCCGCGCGTATCGCACATCCAGCCGGGCAGCGCCTCGTAGACCGGCTTGGCGCGCTCCAGCAACGGCGTCACGGGAAAGTGCTCGATGCGCTCCCCGTCGATCTCGTAGGCGACGCACACCGGGATCTGCTCCAGATAGCCCAGCACGTCCAGGTTGGTCAGGGCCACATAGGTCGCGCCCTGCATCATGCAGCCGTAGCGCGTGGCGACGGCATCAAACCAACCCACGCGGCGCGGCCGGCCGGTCTTGGCGCCGAACTCGCCCTTGTCGCCGCCGCGGATGCGCAGCGCCTGTGCCTCCTCGCCGAACAGCTCCGTCGTAAACGGGCCGCTGCCCACGCAGGAGGAGTAGGCCTTGGTCACGGCGATCACGTCGCTCATCGCCCACAGCGGCACGCCTGCGCCGACCGGCCCGTAGCCCGCCAGCGGCGAGGAGGAGGTCGTCATGGGATAGATGCCGTGATCGGGGTCGCGCAGCGTGCCCAGCTGGCCCTCCAGCAGGATGCGCTTGCCGGCCTTACAGGCCTCATGCAGGTAGCGGTTGGTGTCGCACACGTAGGGGCGGATGCGCTCGGCCAGCCCGGTCATGTGCGTGATGAGCGCCTCCAGATCGATCGGCGGCTTATGGTACAGGTGCTCCATCAGCGCGTTTTTGATGGACAGCGCGTGCTCCAGCTTCTCGCGCAGCACGTCCGGGTAATAGAGCTGGCACAGCTGCAGGCCGATCTTCTGGTACTTGTCGCCATAGAAGGGGGCAATGCCGCTCTTGGTGGAGCCGAAGCTGTGGGCGCCCAGGCGCTCCTCCTCATAGCAGTCCAGCTGCACGTGGTAGGGCATCATCACCTGCGCGCGCTCGGATACGAGCAGCTGCGGCGTAGGCACGCCCGCCTGGACCACGCCCTCCAGCTCCGAGAGCAGCGCCTCGATGTCGAGTGCGACGCCCGGGCCGATGACGTTGACCACGCTGGGGTTGAACACGCCGGAGGGCAGCAGGTGCAGCGCAAAGCGCCCGTAATCGTTGATGATCGTGTGGCCCGCATTGGCCCCACCCTGAAATCTGACCACGATATCGGACTCGCCCGCAAGCATGTCCGTAATCTTGCCCTTGCCCTCGTCGCCCCAGTTCGCGCCGACGATTGTACGAACCATGTTTCGAAACCCCTTTCTTGCATTCGCAGGAGGTCGCGCCGTCTTCCCGCGCAGATCCACCGTCCCGCGCGGGCACATACCTTTTAGTTTATACATGATTTGCGCCCGCTTGTCAAGAGAGCGGGCGCAAATCGGCGCGAATTCCGTCGAACGGCGTCAATAGACGGGATCGAGATAGTTCTCCATGACGTATCCGAAGTGCCCCTCGTACTCGACATACTTCCACTGTCCGTCCGTCTCGACGATCAGCACGCGGCGCCCCTGCGGAATGCGGACGATGACGTCCCCGTCCGTGCTGGGGGATGCGCGCAGGGCCAGCTGAGGCTCCGTCGTGCGCGCATAGCCGGCCAGATCGCCCGTGAGCTGTGCGCGGGGCACGAAGCCCGTCTTTTCGTCAAAGCGCACGCAGCACCACGCGCCCAGCACGCCCAGCACAGACACGGTCTGTCCATCCTCAATGGCGGCCGTCACGAGCGCATCCGCCTCGGGCTGCGCGCGCATGGTGATGCCGTTTGGCGCATTCACCTGCGCCTGCGGCAGCGTCGATGCGTCGCCCTCCTGTACGCTGCCGCGCCGCAGCGTGATGTCGGTCTTTTGCATGTAGCCTTCCAACCCGCCGGCGCGCACGTGCGCAAAGGCCGTGAGCGTCAGGTCGAGCAGCTCGACCTCCACGCCCTCATAATACAGGCCCAGCTCCTCAGACGACGCATCGGCCTCGGCAAAGATCGGCTCCAGATTCGTGTGCTCGCCCGTTGAGGCCACCACCGCGTAGACGCCGTACAGGCCGTCGCTGTTGGACTCGAGCCGGCCAACACTAGATACCTTCACATAGCCCGTAAGGCCCGTGAGCCCGTAGGGGTTGCCATCGTACACGCGCACATGCAGCCAATTGCCGCCTTCGCTCTCTCCCAACACCTCGACGGACTCCCCCGCCTCGCACACGAGCAGCTCGTCGGACGAGTTGCTGTTCTGGGCGCGCAGCTCTGTGCGCCGGGCACTGATGCTCGCAATCGGCGGATAATACGGCAGCTCGCGCCGGTCCGCCGGGGCATCGACGACGTCCTGTGCGGCCATCCAGCCCTCGACCGCACCGATGCGCATGCGCACCCAACCGTCACGCTGAAAGGAGAACAGGCGCACGCCCTGCACGCCGCTGTAGTAGCTGCCCACCACCTTGGACGTGTCCGTTGGGTTTGCGCGCAGCTTGGCCAGCTTGCCCGAATCAGCCGCACACACGTAGACATACTGCTGCGCGCCCGCCTCGCACACGTACAGCGAGTTGGCGTAGCCCTCCACGATGGGCTCGGACTGCGTCTTGACGTACACCCAGGGATCGAGGAACGCGAGGATGCGCAGGTTCGTTCCGCTGGGCAGCTCGGCGACGGCCTTGTCCGCATCCGAGCCGGGCGCGCTGTAGAGCGTGAGCGTCTCCATCGGCAGCGGCACGTCCGCTTTTGCAGCGCCGCCCTCGGCCAGGCCCTTGGTCTGCGCCTCCTCGGGCGTGATGAGATATTGCGTGAGCACGTAGCCCGTCTGGCCGCCCAAGGTGATCTGGCTCCACTCGCCGCTCTCGCCCAGGCGCTCGGCCTGCGCGCCGTCGTAGAGCATGCCCAGCGTGCCGGACTTCGTGTCGGGCTCCGTGCGCAGGTTCAGGCGCTTGTTGCCGCCCGCGGCGTTCTGGTTGTCGATCACCACGGTGTCCGCCAGCGCGCCGCAGGCCAGCAGGCAGCTCAGCAGCGCCACAGCCAGGCAGAGCAATCCCTTTCTCATGTTCTTCTCCCCTTTCGGATGCTTTTGTCGTTTCACTGCCCGCCGCACGGGCGGGTTTCTTCTCTACGTATAAAGACGTCCCAGGCCTCCCGTTTATTGCGCACGGCGCGCTCACATCGGCCAATCGCCCTCAAATACAAACGTCGCGGGGCCCGTCATGTACACCGTCCCGCCGCTCCACTCCACGTCCAGCTCGCCGCCGTCGAGCACGAGGGTCGTCCGCTCCCCGGTCAGTCCGCACAGGGACGCGGCCACCGCCGTGGCGCACGCGCCGGTGCCGCACGCCAGCGTCATGCCGCTGCCCCGCTCCCACACGCGCATGCGGATGCGTCCGGGCGCGACGAGCGCGGCAAACTCGACGTTCGTGCGGTTGGGAAACGCCGCGTGCCGCTCCAGCAGCGGGCCGTAGCGGCCCACGTCGAACGCGTCGACGTCCTCGTGCAGGAAGATCACCGCGTGGGGATTGCCCATGCTCACACACGTGACCTCGAATGCGCGCCCGCCCGCCTCCAGCGGCCGGCGCACGATCCGTCCCTCGCCCAGCAGCGCGGGGATCGACGGGCCGTCCAGGATGGGCGCGCCCATGTCCACGCGCACGCGCGAGACCCGGCCGTCCTCCACCGTCAGGCGCAGCGTCTTGACGCCCGCGCGCGTCTGCAGCGTCATCGTCTCCCGGCGCACGAGGCCGCGCTCATAGGCGTACTTGCCGATGCAGCGCACGGCGTTGCCGCACATCTCGCCCTCGGACCCGTCCGCATTGAACATGCGCATGGACAGGTCGGCGCACTGCGACGCGCCGATGAGCACCAGCCCATCCGCGCCCACGCCAACGTGGGGCCGGCTCATGGCCACGGCCAAGCCCTGCGGATCCTCCACGCGCTCGCGCGTCGTGTCGACGTAGATGTAGTCGTTGCCCAGGCCGTGCATCTTGACAAAGCGCATCGTCCGTCCCTCCGTTCACCTGTCCAACCTGTTCAGTATGGCATTAGCATTCTACGCGCCGCAAAAAAAATCCTGCTTTGCGCCATCCTTTCACGCGATCCCCGGGATTTGTCACTTCCGCGAATAGCGCGGCGGCGCATTTTTTGCTATAATCAAATTAAATATAAAATAATATAAAGACACAAAGGAGGGTGTCATGCATATCAAACACGCAAAAAACGCACAACTGTTCTATCAGCACCGCAGCGTCATGCGGGAAAAGTTCTCCGAGGCCCTCACGTCCGTCGCCCCGGTCACGCTCATCGTGCTGCTGCTGTGCTTCAGCGTATCGCCCATCCCCGTGGCGACGCTGACGGCCTTCCTCATCGGCGCGGCGATGCTCATTCTGGGCATGTGCCTGTTTACGCTGGGCGCCGACCTGTTCATGACGCCGCTGGGCGAGCGCCTGGGCGCGACGATCACCAAATCCCGCAGGCTGTGGGTCGTCGCGTTTGTCGGCTTTCTGATCGGCATCATCGTCACCATCTCCGAGCCAGACCTGCAGGTGCTGGCCAACCAGGTGCCCTCCATCCCCAACCCCGTGATCATCTGGTCCGTGGCGGTGGGCGTGGGCGTGTTTCTGGTGGTGGCGCTGCTGCGCGTGCTCTTCGGCATCCGCCTGGGCACGATGCTCGTGGCCTTCTACGCGCTGGTGTTCGTGATGTGCCCGTTCGTCTCCTCCGACTTCTGGGCCATCGCGTTCGACTCGGGCGGCGTGACGACCGGTCCGATGACCGTGCCGTTCATCATGGCGTTGGGCGTGGGCGTCTCGTCCATGCGCTCGGACAAGCATGCCGAAAACGACAGCTTTGGCCTGGTCGCCCTGTGCTCCGTGGGCCCGATCCTGGCCACGCTGTTGCTGGGCATCTTCTACCGCAGCGAGGGCGGCAGCTACGTGCCCGTGGTCGTGCCGGACGTGGCCGACTCGCGCGGCCTGATCGAGCTGTTCACCGCGGCGCTGCCCACCTACCTGCACGAGGTGCTGTCGGCGCTGCTGCCGATGGTGGCGTTCTTCATCGTGTTCCAGATTGCGTGCATGCGCCTGCGCGGGGCGGACTTTGCGCGTATGCTGGTCGGCTTCGTGTACACGTTCGCCGGCCTGGTGCTCTTCCTGACGGGCGTCAACGTGGGCTTCATGCCCGCGGGCAACTACCTGGGCAAGATGATCGCCTCGCTGCCCTACAACTGGATCCTGCTGCCCATCGCGATGGTCATCGGCTACTTCATCGTCGCGGCCGAGCCCGCCGTGCACGTGCTCAACCGCCAGGTGGAGGAGATCACCTCCGGCGCGATCCCGCAGCGCGCGATGAACCTGGCGCTGGCGGTGGGCGTGTCGATCTCGCTGGGGCTGTCGATGCTGCGCGTGCTGACGGGGCTGTCGGTCATGTGGCTGCTGATCCCCGGCTATGCCGTGGCGATCGCGCTGTCCTTCGTCGTGCCCAAGATCTTTACATCCATCGCGTTCGACTCGGGCGGCGTCGCCTCGGGCCCGATGACGGCGACGTTTCTGCTGCCCTTTGCGATGGGCGCCTGCGACGCAGTGGGCGGCAACATCGTCGCCGACGCCTTCGGCGTGGTCGCCATGGTCGCCATGACGCCGCTGATCACCATCCAGGTGATGGGCCTGTACTTCCAGTTCAAGAGCGCGCGCCGTCCGGCCGCCGTCGAGCCCGCCGCGCTTGAGGACATCATCGAGCTGATCTGAGGTGAAGCATGAGCACATTTAACTGGGTTCTCGCGATCGTCACGCGCGACTATACGGACGAATACCTCAAGCTGTACCGCAGCCTGGGCGTACAGACGGTGCTGGGCACGCCGGCCAGCGGCACGGCCAGCCGGTCCATGCTCCACTTTCTGGGCCTGGAAGCCAGCGAAAAGACCATCCTGATGTGTGCGTGCGGCGCCGAGACTGAAAAGCGCCTGATGCACGCGCTCATCCACCGCATGCACATCGACATCGCCGGCAACGGCATCGCCCTGTCCATTCCCCTGGCCAGCCTGGGCGGCCAGACCGCGGCGCAGGTGCTCATCGGACAGACGATCGACGACGACGCCCGCCGGGCGGCCAAGGAGGAAAGACGCATGGAAAAGACGGCGCATGAGCTGATCATCGCAATCGCCAACACCGGATATACGGACCTCGTGATGGAATCCGCCCGCAAGGCGAAGGCCGGCGGCGGCACCATCGTGCACGCCAAGGGCACGGGTACGGGCCTGGCGGAGCAGTTCTTCGGCGTGAAGATCGCCTCGGAAAAGGAGATGGTGCTCATCGTGGCGAAGGCGGAGGACCGCACGCCGATCATGCGCGCCATCATGGAGGGCGCCGGTGCGGCGACCAAGGCGCAGGCGGTCGTCTTCTCGCTGCCCATCAGCGCCGTGGCGGGGCTCTCCGCCTTCCAGGAGGAGCCGGAATCGTCCGAGACGGCGGATGTCTCCGCCCCGGCGGACGGTCCCGCGGACGCCTGACGCCTGCCGACGCAAACGCCCCCGGCCTTGAGCCGGGGGCGTCTTTTCATGCGTGCGGGCCGTAGCCGTTCCAGCCGGGGATCGTGCCGTCCACATCCCACAGGTCCAGCCAGCTGCCGGCGCCCGGCCAGAGGAAGACCTGTCCCTTGATCTTGCGGTCGTTGCGGTCCAGCGCGCGCAGCGCGTGCATCTCTTCGGGCGTGAGCGGGTCCTCGACGACCGCGCGCAGGTTGGAGCGCATCTGTTCACGCTTGACCGAGAAGGGGATCGGCACCTGGCCGCGCTGCACGGCCCACTTCAGGCAGACCAGCGCCGGGTGCACGCCGTGCTTGCGCGCAATCTGCACGAGGACGGGCATGTCCAGGTCGCTGATGTCCTCCGGCGTGCGGTCGCGCTCCGGACGCGAGGGCGAGCCGAGCGGGCAATAGCCGACCGGCTGAACGCCGTGGTCGAGCGAGAACTGGAACAGCTCGCCCTGCTGAAAGCTCGGGTGCAGCT
Source organism: uncultured Eubacteriales bacterium (assembly GCA_944349855.1). GTDB lineage: Bacteria > Bacillota > Clostridia > Christensenellales > Aristaeellaceae > Beduinella. The sequence continues at coordinate 32,539 of CALVNS010000001.1, forward strand.
CCATCTCGTTGAGCGCGGGGCGGATGCGCGCGTCCTGCAGGATGCGCGCGAGCTTGGGGATCGTCACGTTGCTCACGCCGATGCTGCGCACCAGGCCGTCGTCGACCAGGCGCTCCATCGCCCGCCAGGTCTCCATGAATTCCGCATGGATATACGGCCGCGCGTGCGGGTCGCGCGCCGCCACATCGCAGCCCGGCGCGTGGGCGTTGGGAAACGGCCAGTGTACGAGGTAGGCATCCAGGTAGGAAAGGCCCAGATCGCGCAGGCTCCGCTCGCACGAGGCGCGCACGTCCTTGGGCGCGTGGCAGTCGTTCCACACCTTGGAGATGACAAACAACTCGCCGCGGTCCAGCCCGGCGTCCAGCGCCCCGTGCAGCGCGCGGCCGACCTGCGCCTCGTTGCCGTAGCATGCCGCGCAGTCGATCAGCCGGTAGCCCAGACGCAGCGCCTCGCCGACCGCCTGCGCGACCTGCTCCGCGCCGTACTTGTCCGAGCCGAACGTACCCAGCCCGATGGCGGGCATCTCCAGGCCATTGTACAGCCTGCGCCCCGGCACGCGTGCGGGGTCGACGCCATCCGCCGCCGTCTGAAAGCGCTCGTTCATGGGGATCGTCTCCTTTCGTGTCGCGCGCCAATGCGCGCGTTCCGTGCATGCGTTGAAGATTCTGCGCCCCGCGCCGCTTTTCCTCTCTGTTGCAGCGATTGCGCGCAAAAGGGCGGCGCTTCGCGCCGCCTTTTCCGTATCAAGCGAAAATCCCAAAGTGCCGTCCGTCGCCGTTTTTTCACCCGCCGCTCGGCAGGTCGGTGCCCTGCGGCTCACTTGCTGCCGTCCCCTGGCGTGATAACACGGGGGCATGACATCCATGCGCCGACGCAGACTCCGGTTGTGAAAATGTGGGTAAAAACTGGAGACTCGCGCACACCTCAGGAATTCTCCCGATCTCTGCGGACATTATAGTATAGGACGCCGCCTCTGTCAAGGGGATGGCTCGTCTGACTTTTCGGCATCTTTTTCCTTGGCCGAATGTCAACGCCGCGATGAAGGACAAAGCGCCGCTCCGTCCACATGGACGAAGCGGCGCGCGGCCTTATCGGACCTGATAGGGCTGTTCGGCGGCGAGGGTGAGCTCGTTGCCGTCGTAGTCGACGATCAGCTCGCTGCGAGGCGCGACCTCGTCGGCGATGAGCTTGCGGGCGATGAGCGTCTCGACCTTGCGCTGCAGGAAGCGCTTGAGCGGGCGCGCGCCATAGACGGGGTCGTAGCCCTGATCGACCACATACTGGCGCGCGGCGGGGGTCAGCACGGCCGTCAGCTGCTTGTCGGCCAGGCGGCGGTTCAAATCCGCCATCTGCAGATCGACGATCGAGAAGATCTCGTCCTTGGTCAGCGGTCTGTAGAAGACGATCTCGTCCAGGCGGTTGAGGAACTCCGGGCGGAACTGGCGGCGCAGCAGGCCGTCGACCTGGGCGCGCGCCTCCTCGCTGATGTTGCCCTGCGCGTCGATGCCCTCGAGGATGGCCTGCGATCCGAGGTTGGAGGTCAGGATGATGATGGTGTTCTTGAAGTCCACCGTGCGGCCCTGCGAGTCGGTGATGCGTCCGTCGTCGAGCACCTGGAGCAGGACGTTGAACACGTCCGGATGCGCCTTTTCCACCTCGTCGAAGAGTACGACGCTGTAGGGCCTACGGCGCACGGCCTCCGTCAGCTGGCCGCCTTCATCGTAGCCGACATATCCCGGAGGCGCGCCGATCAGGCGCGAGACGGAGTACTTCTCCATGTACTCGCTCATGTCGATGCGCACCATGTTCTTCTCATCGTCAAAGAGCGCCTGCGCCAGCGCCTTGGCCAGCTCCGTCTTGCCCACGCCCGTGGGGCCCAGGAACAGGAACGAGCCGATCGGCCGCGCCGGGTTGGCAATGCCCGCCCGGGAGCGCAGGATGGCCTCCGTCACCTTTTCGACGGCTTCGTCCTGGCCGATGACGCGCTGATGCAGCACGTCGTCCAGGTGCAGCAGCTTTTCGCGCTCGCCCTCCATCAGCTTGGCGACCGGGATGCCCGTCCAACGGGCGACGATGCGCGCGATCTCCTCCTCCGTCACCTTGTCGCGCAGCAGCGTGCGGCGCTGCTTTTCGCTCTCGGCGATCTTTTCTTCCTCCGCCAGCTCGCGCTGAAGCTGCGGCAAGCGACCATACTTGAGCTCCGCGGCGCGGTTGAGGTCGTATTCGCGCTGCGCCTTTTCGATCTGCGCGTTGACCTGCTCGATCTCCTCGCGCAGCTTCTGCACCTTGCCGATGGACTGCTTTTCGTTCTCCCACTTGGCCTTCATCTCATTGAAGCGCGCACGCATGTCCGCAAGCTCCTTCTGGATCTCGGCCAGATGCTCCTGCGAGATGGCGTCCGTCTCCTTCTTGAGCGCCGCCTCCTCGATCTCGTGCTGCATGATCTTGCGGCGGATGTCGTCCAGCTCCTGGGGCATGGAGTCCATCTCCGTACGGATCATCGCGCAGGCCTCGTCAACCAGGTCGATGGCCTTGTCGGGCAGGAAACGGTCGGAAATGTAGCGGTTGGACAGCGTCGCGGCGGCGATGAGCGCCTGGTCCTGAATCTTGACGCCATGGAAGACCTCGTAGCGCTCCTTGAGGCCGCGCAGGATGGAGATGGTGTCCTCCACCGTCGGCTCGTCGACCATCACCGGCTGGAAACGCCGTTCCAGCGCCGCGTCCTTCTCGATGTACTGGCGGTATTCGTTGAGCGTCGTAGCGCCGATGCAGTGCAGTTCGCCGCGCGCCAGCATGGGCTTGAGCAGGTTGCCCGCGTCCATGGAGCCCTCGGTCTTGCCCGCGCCGACGATCGTGTGCAGCTCGTCGATGAACAGGATGATCCGGCCCTCGCTCTTCTTGACCTCCTCCAGCACGGCCTTGAGGCGCTCCTCAAACTCGCCGCGGAACTTCGCGCCCGCGATCAGCGCGCCCATGTCCAGGGAGAAGATGTGCCGCTCCTTGAGGCTGTCAGGCACATCGCCGCGCACGATGCGCTGCGCCAGGCCCTCGGCGATTGCCGTCTTGCCCACGCCCGGCTCGCCGATGAGCACCGGGTTGTTCTTCGTCTTGCGCGAGAGGATGCGGATGACGTTGCGCACCTCCGCATCACGCCCGATAACCGGGTCGAGCTTGCCCTTTTGCGCCAGCTCCACCAGGTCCGAACCGTACTTCTTGAGCACGTCGTAGGTCGACTCCGGGCTGTCGCTGGTCACGCGCGCGTTGCCGCGCACGGCCTGCAGCGCCGTGAGAAATTCCTTTTTATGAATGCCGAAGCGATTCAGCAGCTGCTGCACCGCGCGGTTGCCCTTCTCCAGCAGCGCCATGAACAGGTGCTCCACGGAGATATACTCGTCGCGCATGTGCTCCGCCTGCTTCTCCGCCTCGGAGAGCACCGCGTCCACGTCCGGCGCGACGTAGATCTTTCCTGCCTCGCGGCCCGGACCGCTCATGCGCGGCATCCGTTCGACCTCCTGGCGGCATGCCGCCTCGAACGCCGCCGCGTCCACCCCCATTTTCGTAATCAGCTGACCGATCAGCCCTTCCGGCTGGCTCGCCAGCGCATATAGCAAATGGAGCTGCTCGATCTGCACGCTCTGGTTGTCCGACGCTATGCGCTGTGCCAGCGAGATGGCCTCCAGCGACTTTTGTGTAAACCTCTGCGCATCCATCTGTGCTTCGCCTCCCAATCGCGGCGCCATGCGCCGCCTTTTTCAAACATCTCCTGTTTGTGGTAGCAGTATACCATAGTCAAAGAAAGTCAGCAATGTGTAAAACTCGAGAAGTTTGAGTATTTATTTATGCATCTTGCACAGCAATGTGCCGATGGTAATAGACGCCCCGGATGAAACCCTGCGCCTGCGGGCAGACTGAGTGCGCAGCAAGTGCATCGGAGGGGCAGCATGGAGAAAAAGGAACTGGCGCTCTTCGAGCGAGCGGCAGCCGGAGACGTGCTGGCGCAGGAGGCGCTGTTCACCGGGCGGATCGACCGCATGACGCGCCTGGCCTATCTCATCACGCGCGACCATGCCGCCGCGCAGGACGTCGTGCAGGACGCGATGATCGCCTCCATCCGGCATCTGAGTTCACTGCGGGAGGCGCAGCGCTTCGACGCCTGGCTCTCGCGCATCGTCGTCAACCATGCGCGTTCATACTGCCGGCGCGCGGGGCGCAGCGTGCCGATGGAGGATGTGACGCTGCTGCCGCGCGTGGAGGAAGGCGGCGCGATTCCGTCGCCGGAGGAGTCGGTGCTTCGCGACGAGCGGACGCAGCGATTGCTGCGGATGATCGACCGCCTGCCGGAGAAGCACCGCCTGCCGGTCTTGCTCATGTACTACCAGGGAATGACCGAGCGGGAAGTCGCGGCCATCCTGCAGCTGCCCGCCACGACGGTAAAATCGCGCCTTCACGCGGCGCGCAGGCGGCTGCGCATGATGATCGAGCGGGAGGAACGGCATGGACCGCTACAATGACCCCCTTGAACGGGCGCTGCGGGAGGCACTGCGGCGCGAGGCGGAGGCGTTCCCGGTGGACACGGCGGCGCTGTGGCTTCGCGTGCGCGCACGCCTGGAGCGCGAGCGCAAAAAATAGCCGCCCCCGCGCCAGGCGGAAGCGGCGGAAGGTTACAGCTTGGCGATGGTGTCCAGCACGGCCTCGAGCTCTTCAGGCCGGACGCGGTCGCAGTCTCGCCCGGCGAGCACGCAGTCCGTAAAGTAGCGGATCTCGTTGTAGTATGCGTTGCTCTTGGGCAGGTTGATGCCGTTTTCAGGGGCGTCCTCGTCCTGCGCGAAGGGCTCCGCGCGCCCATCCTGATGGTAGATCGTGAGCTTGCCGTCCTTGTATTCCATCACCGCACGCTCGAACTGGAAGCGGTAGGTCGCCGTGAATGTGTAGGTGCAGTCGTACCAGGCGGCCTCGGCGCGGATGAAGAAGTCCGCATAGCGATACGTGACGCTCAGATAATCCTGCCGCTCGTTGCCCGCACGGTCGCACGTGATCTGCTGCGGCACGCCGAAGGCGTGGATCATGAAGTCCAGATCGTGGATGTGCAGGTCAAACGGCACGAGCCCGCTGCGCGCGGGGTCGCGCATCCAGCCGTCCCAGCTCCACTTGGGGGTGTTGCCCAGGCGGGTCATGTTGCCGCTGAGCAGCCTTCCGAACTCGCCGCTGTCAAACGCCCGCTGCAGCCGCTCGTACTCCGGCCAGAAGCGCAGCACCTGCGCCACCATGACGCGCACACCCTGCTCCCGGGCCGCGCCGTACACGCGCGCGACGTCCTCGCGGTGCAGGGAGACGGGCTTTTCCGTCAGCACGTGGATGCCCCGCTTGATCGCCTTGACGGCCGTGTCCGCGTGCAGGTATGTGGGCAGGCAGATGTCCAGCACGTCCAGCTGTTCGCGCTGGAGCATCTCGTCCAGGTCATAGTAGACGTGGCAGCCATACTTCTCCCCCACGGGATCGACCTTCTCCGGGCGGATGTCGCATGCGGCGACGAGCCTGGCCTCCGGAATGTTTTCCCATCCCTTGAGATGGGCGGAGCTGATGCCGCCCGTGCCGACGATGCCGACCTTCAGCATGTGTATTTCCTCCTTATTGCGCCGCGATCAGGCGGTTCAGGTAAGTCTTTGCGTCCATGATGTCCCGAATCTGCTCCTCGCCCTCGATTTCGCGCTCAATGGTCAGGCTGCCGTCAAAGCCCACCTCGCGCAGGCGGGCGATCAGCCGCGCAAAGTCGACCTTGCCCGCGCCGATGCGGACCTCCTGGCCCAGCTCGCGCCCGTTCACCGGGTACAGCCCGTCCTTGGCATGCACGCCGCGCACATAGCGGCCGAACACGTCCAGCGCGTCGACCGGGTTGGCCTTGCCGTACAGGATCAGGTTGGCCGGGTCGAGGTTGACGAACAGGTTGCCGCCGCCCACATCCTCAAAACAGCGCAGCATGGCCACGGGCGTCTCCTGGCCGGTCTCAAACAGCAGGTTCTGTCCGTTGCCCTGCAGGTGCACGGCGACCGCGCGGATGGCGGAGACGAAGCCCGCGTAGTTGGGATCGCTGGGCGATTCGGGGATGAAGCCCATGTGGCTCACGACGTCCGTGACGTCGAGCTTGCGGGCGAAGTCCGCGCCGTCCATGAGGTTTTGCATGCGCGCAAGCCGGTAGGCCGGCGGCACGAGGCCGAGCGTCTCGGGCCCGTCCACAAAGTTCCAGATGCGCGGGCCGACCCAACCGCACCAGAATGCGGTGATCTCCACGCCGCTCTCGGCGCAGCAGGCGCGGATGCGCACCGCCTCCTCATCCGTCCACAGTTGCGGTTCCCAGCTGATGAGCTGGCAATGATGAAAGCCGCGCGCCGCGGCGTCCATAAACTTCTCGCGCATGCCCTGCGCGGCGTGCCGGATGCAAATGCCGACGTTCATGGCGTCCTCATCTCCTCGTTTCAGGTGGATGACATTGGGTTTCGCCGTGCGGTGCGCTTTTCCTCCATTTTTTCGGGATTTTTCTTTTGGCTCACCGGAAAACCGCGCGCTCCTGCATCTCGGGCAGGTCGCGCCAGTACTTCTGCGGCATGAACCGCCGGCGCAGGCGCGGGTTGTTCCGCTCCCGGATCGCCACGGCATCGTAGAATGTCTTCCACATCTCCTGATAGCGCGCCTCGCGCGCGTGCATGGGCGGCAGCTGCATGCGCTCCGAGGAGGCGAGCACCCAGGTGTGCGTATCCCACACGCCCGCCTTCTGCCGCCCCCGGTCGTGCAGCACGAAGGGCATGTCGCCGAAGCGGTCGGCAAAGTGCGGCATGAGCAGCTCCGTCACGTCGTTGTCCGGCGTCATCTCCGCGATGAACACGCCGTTTTCCAGCTCGCGAAAGCGCAGAAACTCGCGCAGGCGGTTGGTCTCCGTCCACAGCCGCTGCGACGTCTCGCGAACGCGCAGCAGCGTGTCGTCCGTCAGCAGGTCGTGGACCGCCGGTCCGTAGCGGAAGACGAGGCGCACGTAGCGCAGGGCGTCGCGCCCGGCGTGCGGGTTGCACGAAAAGACCGCGTCGCGCACATGGGAGAGCGCCTGCACGCCCGCCGCGCGCACGATGCCCGCCTCCACGCGCCGCGCGCGCGTCGCATCCGTCTGCACGCGCACAGGTTCGCCCAGCATGGATAGCTGCGCGGGCATGCACGGGTGCACCTCGTCCGGGTTCTCCCGCCGCTCAAACGCGCGAAAGACGCAGCACAGCAGGCCGTCAAACGTGCCGTCGTATACGTATTCCATTTCATATCCCTCCCAGCAGCAGTTGCGGCCTCTGGTCAAAGAGCGAGAGCTGCTCCCCGCCCGTCAGGCCCGGTACGCGGCATGCGGCCGTCAGCTGGCTGCATACCGCCTCGCGTCCGGCGCGAAGCCCCGGCTGCACGCCGCCTGCACACGCGGCGAAGAACTGCGCGCGCCGGATGACGACGCCGAGCTTCTTCAGGCCCTCGAACGTCAGCGGCGCCTCCCGCCGCGCGCTGACGATGCGCCGCGCCGTGCGCACCCCCACGCCCGGGATGCGCAGGATCTCCTCCAGCGGCGCGCGGTTGACATCCACGGGGAACCGCTCCGGATGGCGCAGCGCCCAGGCGCACTTGGGATCCAGCCGCGGGTCGAGCATCGGTTCGGCCCCGTCCAGGATTTCCTCGGCCGTGAAGCCATAAAAGCGCAGCAGCCAATCGGCCTGATAGAGCCTGTGCTCACGCAGCAGCGGCGGCGCCTTGACCGGCAGCGCCCGCGCATCCCCCACCGGGATGTAGGCCGAGTAAAACACGCGCCGCAGCCGGTATTTGCGGTACAGCCCCTGCGTCAGGCGCAGGATCTGCGCGTCGGTTTCAGGCGAGGCGCCGACGATCATCTGCGTGCTCTGCCCGGCGGGCGCAAAGCGCGGCGCGCCCCGGTACAGCGCGAGCTCGCGTTCTCCCTGTACGGCGCGGTCGCGGATCTGCGCCATCGGTGCAAGAATGGATGCCTTCGTCTTGTGCGGCGCCAGGCGGCGCAGCGATGCCTCGCTGGGCAGCTCGATGTTGACGCTCAGGCGGTCGGCCAGCAGGCCCAGCCGCTCCACCAGCGCGGGCGACGCCCCGGGGATCGCCTTGGCGTGGATGTAGCCGCGAAACCCGTGCGCGTGGCGCAGGCGGGCGAGCGCGTCGATCATCAGCTCCATCGTATAGTCCGGCGAGCGCACGATGGCCGAGGAGAGAAAGAGCCCCTCGATGTAATTGCGCCGGTAAAACGAGATCGTCAGCTCCGCCAGCTCCTCGGGCGCAAACGTCGCGCGCGGCCCGTCCGCGGAGCGGCGCGACTGGCAGTACCGGCAGTCGCCCACGCAGGCGTTGCTCATGAGCACCTTCAGCAGCGCGATGCACCGACCGTCCGCCGCAAAGCTGTGGCAGATACCGCACGACACGGCGTTGCCCAGGCCGCCCGCGCCCCTGCGCGACACGCCGCTGGACGTACACGCCGCGTCATACTTGGCCGCATCCGACAGGATGGCGAGCTTTTCCCAGATGTCCACGTCTTCCGCTTCCCTTCTTCGTCGTCTGCGTCCATTATAGCACCCTTTCAAGCATATTGCAAACATTTGTTCGTATTTTCCAAAAAAATAAAAAAACGGCGCGGGCGTTGAAGCCCGCGCCGTTGGAGGGATCATTGCAGCCCGACGTCGACGCTCAAGAGCGTCTGGCCGGAGCCCAGGGTAAAGACATCGGTCTGGCCAAAGCCATCGCCGGTGGATACGATATCGCTGTCGATCTCGGGCATGCCCTGCGCGGCGGCCGCAAAGGCGCGGCCTTCCGGCAGGATCGCCCGCAGGACGTAGCGGCCTGGGCGCAGGGCGTCCATGCGGTAGCGGCCGTATGCGTCGCTGAGTGCCGACTGCGTCAACGTCAGCGCGCCGTCCGCGCCGACGGCGTACAGCTCCAGCTGCACGTCGGCGACGAAGGCCTCGCCGTAGTCCTGCAGGCCGTTGCCGTTCTCGTCCAGCCAGACGGTGTCGCGCAGGGGTGCAGGCCGGATGCGGCCGACGTCGACATGCTCGCGCGCGTCGCCCATCGAGAGCGTCATCTCGGCGGTCGTGCCGGTCTGGCCGGGCACGACGGCCACGTCGGAGCCCAGATCGTCTGCATCCGGCGCGTTGTCGGTGAACAGATAGCCGCTGGGCAGCGTGAAGCGGACCGCATAGGCACCGGGGCGCAGGCGGTCGAACAGATACGCGCCGTCCTCGGCGATGGTGCACGCCCGCACCGTGCGCCACTCGCCATCCGTGCGGCACAGCAGCTCCGCGGTCGTGCCGGCCAGCACGGGCTCGTCCGCGCCGCGCAGACCGTCGACATTCAGGTCCTCCCAGGCGAGGCCGCCGACGCGCACCTCGGGCAGCGTTGGATAGCTCAGTCCGTCGATGGAGCAGCCCATGTCCAGCTGCAACTCGCCCGTCTCCCCCTGGGCGTCGTCCGGGTCGGCCAGGTTCAGCGCGACGTTCAGACCGAACAGATAGCCATCCGGCAGTGAGACTCGCGCGCGGTACGCGCCCGGGCGCAGCGTCGTGAACGCAAAGCCGCCCGCGCTGTCCGTAGAGGTCGAGGCGACGACCGTGCCGCCCTGGAGCAGCTCCACGAGCGCGCCGCCGAGTGCCTCTTCGCCCTGCGCGCGCAGCCCGTCGCCGTCGCGGTCGATGAACAGTTCGCCCTCAATGGAACCGGCGATGATGACGCCCGCGTTCACGTCCGCAATGGACGCGCCCATCTGCAGCTCCATCTGCCCGGTCTGGCCTTCGCTCTGGTCCGCCTGGGGCACGCGGCTGTCGCCGTCCTCGGGCGTCAGGGTGAAGATCTCCCCGCCCGGCAGGACAAAGCGCACGCTGTAGACGCCCGTGCGCACGCGCGTGAAGGCATAGCGGCCGTACTCGTCCGTGTAGGCCTGCATGAGCGCCTGTCCATCCTCGTCCAGCAGCTCCGCCAGCGCGCCTGCGACGCCCGATTCGCCCGCGGCCATGTAGCCGTCATACGCGCTGTCGAGCCAGACCGTGCCGGTCACCTCGCCCACGCCGACGACGCCGATCTGCGCGCTGTGCGTGCGCCCGCTCTCGAGCGTGAAGGCCGCGCTGGCGCCTTCGAGCGTCTCGACGGTGGGGATGTCGCTCGTGTTCTTGCCATCTTCGCGCTGCTGTGCAAACGCATACCCTTCGGGCAGCGCAGCGCGCAGCGCATATTCGCCGGGCATGACGCCGTCAAAGCGCCACGTGCCCGCCTCATCCGTCACGGTCTGGGCGACGAGCGCCTCTCCCTGCCAGAGGGAGACCTGCACGCCGGGCATGCCCGGCTCGCTGCCGCCGCGGCGGCCGTCATCGTTGAGGTCCTGCCAGGCCTTGCCCTCGATGCCGGCCGGCTCCAGGCCGCCCACGCGCACGTTCTCGCGCCGTTCGCCCATTGCCAGGGCAAATGCCTCCGTCTGGCCGGTGCGCTCGCCGGCCGATGCGACGGCGCTGTCGCCCGTACGCGTGAGGACATAGCCGTCCGGCAGCGTCACGCGCACGCTGTAGTTGCCCGGCATCAGCTGCTCGAAGGCAAATGCGCCGGTGCGCAGCGTCGTCTGCGTCTGCACGGCGTTTCCATCCGCGTTCAGCAGTTCGACGACCGCGCCGCGCACGCCGTCGGCATCCTCTTCGCACAGTCCGTCGTAGTCCGCGTCATCCCACACGACGCCCGAGACGGATCCCATGATCAGCGCGCCGCACTCCAGCGCGTCGACTGCCGCGCCTGCGTTCACCTGGACGGGCGCAGTCGTCCCCTCGCCGTCGCGTGCGCTTTCCAGCGGCGCGCCCGCCGTGAAGACGTAGCCGTCCGGGAGCGTCACGCGCACGCTGTAGCTGCTCGGGCGCACGGAGGCGAACACGAACGCGCCGTCCGAGGCCGTGACGGTCTGTTGCAGGACGCGATTGTTCTGTGTAAAGATGAGCTCCGCCGTGACGCCCGGCAGCATGCGCTCCGAGGCGCCCATCGCGCCGTCGCCGTCGCTGTCTTCAAAGATGCGGCCGGAGACCGTGGCGGTCTGCACGACGCCCGCGTCGACGTCGCCCAGGCTTCCGCCCATGGCGACGGTCAGCTCCTTCGTCTGGGAGACCTCCTCGTCCGTGCGCGGCGCGCAGCCACGCGAGGCGGTCGCGCTCGTGCCGGAGAAGCAGCGTCCGCGCGCCGTAAAGCGCACGCTGTACGCGCCCGGCGCAAGCCCTTCAAAGGCGTAGGCGCCGTCCGCATCCGTGGCGGTCGTAGCAATCATCTCGCCGCCGTCCGAGAGCAGGTCGACCTGTACGCCCGAGAGCGCGGCCTCGCCCGCATCCCACAGGCCGTTGTCGTCCGCATCCGCAAAGGCGTTGCCGCGAATGGAGCCGGAGATCATCGCGCCGATGTACAGCGCCGCGTCCGCCTGTCCCATGGACAGGGTGAAGGGCTGCGTCTCGCCCGTAGCATCCGCAGACATCGGCACCGCACTGACGATTGCGCCTTCGCGTTCGACGTTCTTCGTCGTGCGCCAGGCGTCCGGCAGCGCATAGGAGAGCACGTATGTGCCCGGGCTGACCGCGCCAAACACGGCGCGTCCCTCGGCGTCCGTGTCGAGCGTCAGCTCCTGGCCGCTCACGCCGTTCTCCAGGCGTATGAGCGTCACGCGCACGCCTTCCAGGCCGACCTCCGAGGCGGTCATCACACCGTCGTACTGCGTATCCTGCCAGCAGACGACCGTCAGCGCCGCGGGCTGCGTCGCGCCCGCGTCCATGCCCTCGATGCGGTCGCCCTCTGCAAGCGCAAAGGGGCGCGTCGCGCCGCTTGCGGTCACTGCGCCGTAGACGTCGCTGCCGCCTTCGGGCGCATAGCGCGAGAAGACATAGCCATCGGGCAGCTCGAAGAGGACCCGATATTCGCCCGCACGCACGCGCGCAAAGGCGTAAGCGCCCTGCGCATCCGTGACCGTCTCAGCGGTCTGAACCGCCTGCCCATCCACGTCGCGGATGAGGCGGACCGTCACGCCAGCAAAGGAGGTCTCTCCTGCGCCGCGCACGCCATCCGCATCCGCGTCGAGGAAGACGCTGCCCGTCACCTCGCCCGTGCGCACGAAGCCGGCCGCATACGGCAGCGAGACTTCCCCCGCCGTCAGCGCCGCCGGAACCGTCTGCACATAGGCGCCATCACGCGGGGCGATCAGCCCCTGTGTGCCGACAGCCGCATAGCCGTCGGGCGCGTCAAAGCGCAGGCTGTACTCACCGGGGAAGAGCTCGTCCAGGTAGAACGCGCCTTCCTCATCCGTGGAGACGGTGGCAAGCTGCTCTCCCGCATCGTCCAGCAGCGTGACGCGCACGCCCGCGAGCGCCGTCTCGTCTTCGCCGCGCACGCCGTCCGCGTTGGCATCGGCAAACGCCTCACCGCGGATGGCCGCTCCCTGCAGCGCGCCGACGTTGACGCTTGCAAACGCCTGCTCCGCCGTAAGCTCCACGGTTCCGGACAGGCCCAGTTCGTCGATGTACGCGCCGCCGCCCAGGCCGTCCCGGCGCTGTGTGACGCGCAGTCCCTCGGGCAGCGACACCTGCACGCGGTATGTGCCCGTATCCAATCCTTCAAAGCGATATGCGCCGTCCGTGCCCGTCACCGTCTGTGCAGCCACCTGACCGTCGGCGTCGAGCAGCGCAACATATGCGCCTTCGATGCCCGCCTGGCCCTGCGGGCGCATCCAGCCGTCGCCGTCTGCATCGTCGAACACGACGCCAGCGACCGCCGCATGGACGGACGCCGCAAGCTGGGCGCGCCGGGCGCTCTCCTGCGTGGCCACGCCGGTGATCATGTCGATGCAGGCCTGCCCATCGAGCGCACCGGTCTGCACGTTTTCTCCACGCGCGTCGGCATACGTATACGTGCCCAGGCGCTGTGCATTCATCTGAATTTGCGCGTCGACCTCGCTGACGAGCGCAGCCTCGACCCAGACGCCCTCTGCGGAGAATCCGACAGGGATCGCCTCCTCGCCGGTCTGCAGATCCACGTACAGCACGCGCACGGCCGTCACGACGCCCTCTACATCCTCCAGGGAAATCTCCGCTTCCGCGCTCAGATCGCACGTGCGCACGTCGTCCAGCTTCCAGCCGCCCTCGCGCAGGCGATAGACCATCCGTGCGCCAAGCGGGCGCCCATCCGTGCAGGCCGCGGCAGACAGCTGCACGCGCTCGATGTCCAGCGCGTCCGTGCCATAGACGAACAGGCCCGCGCCATCGACGGGCACGGCGTTCTCGCCCTGCATGAAGCCCGAGAGCGCAAAGCTTGCCCGTCCGTCTGCGTACTGGAGCGACGCGGTCATCTCGCCGCCGAGCGTCGGCTGCATCGTGCGCGCGCAGCGCACCTGCACGTCGGCGACGCTGTCGCCTGTGGCCAGATATGAGGTGATCTCCAGCTCCACGCGCGTCTCCTGCACGCGCGCGTCGAGCATGTATCCCTCCGGCGCGGCGCGCTGCACGAGCAGGTAACGGCCCACGGGCAGCGCGGCATCGTTCGTATACGCGCCGTCCGTGCAGGCAAATGTCAACACGGGCTCCTGCTCCGGCTGAAGCTGTGCGCCCACGCCATGCAGCGCATAGAGCGCAAACTCGCCGCCGGTGAGCGGCGCGCCGGTGGAGGCGTCGCTGAGCGTCACTTTGAAGAAGCCGCGATCCGACGTGCCCGTGATCGACGCGCTCAGCTCCTGCCCGGAGTAGAGCGTGACGGCATGGTATGTCTCGTCCGCCACAAAGCCGGACGCGGCCCCGTCCTCGATCTCACGCAGATAATAGGTAGTGCCCTCCGCGCGGGCCGGCAGCGAAAGCGCCGCCTGTGCGCCCGCCTCCAGCTGTGCAGCCGTCGCGTTGGCGTAAATCACCGCCTGATCCTGCGCATCCGGGTACGGGAGATATGCCCCCGACTCGTCGAGCGTGTATACGCCGTATGCCGCGCCCAGCGGCACGCTGAACATCTGCAAATCGCTGTTGAACGTGATGCCCGTCTTGCTCACGCGCAGGGTCGCGTTTTCGAGCATCGTCACGGACGTCTCCGTCAGTCGGCCCGGCAGGACCGTCACCGCCAGGTCGTCCGCGCGCCCATATCCCGTGGGGGCAAACGTCTGGCGCAGCACATAGGCGCCGGGCGCAACGTTCAGCGCGCGATACAGGCCGCTACCGGCGGGCGCGAGCTCAATCTCCTGCGCGTCCGCGTCTGCGACGCCGTCTCCATCCGCGTCAGACAGCAGCGCATAGGCCGTCTGTGCGCTCTGCTGGTCCGTCCAATCGCCCTCCAGGCGCGCCTCCAGGCCGCCCATGCCCTGGCCGATGCGCATCTTGGCCTCGCCACGTACGCCGTCCTCCACCGAGAACGTCAGCGCGCCGTCGTCCGCGTTTTCGATCTGCCCGTCCGCGCGCAGCACAAGCCGATACGTGCCCGCCGGCAGGCGCAGGCTGATGGCGCCCTCCGCGTCGGCGGTGTAGGTCACGGGCGCCTCCGCCGGATAGGGCGCATAGTCCCAGGGATTGAGCGGATCGCCGCCGGCGTTCAGCGCGTAGAGCGCCAGGCTCGCGCCCGCTACGGGCTGCGCGATCTCCTCGCCCGTCGCGCTCAGGTGTACGAGCAGCACTTGCACGGACAGGCCGCCGAGCTCTCGATGCGTCATCTGCGCCTGCACGGCCGCGCCGGGGCGAACGCTCACGGTCAGGTCCGCGCAGCCGGCGTAGCCGCCGGGCGCGCGCACGCACGAGACAGTGTACTCGCCCGCATCCAGCAGCTCGGAGACCGCCCGTCCGTTTTCATCGACGGTCAGCTCCACGCGGTTGCCGGCGGCATCCGTCAGCGCGTACACCGCGCCCGTCAACCGCGCGCCCGTCTCGCTCTGCGCGCTGATCACCACGCGCGTGCGCGCCGCAGGCAGCGAGAGCGAGTCTTCCTGCGCCGGCAGCGAGAACGCGACGCCCGTTGCCGCATACTGTGCCAACAGGCTCTGCCCCTCTTCAGGCATCAGGAGATAATCGCCCTCCGGCAGCGTCACCGTCAGGCGTGCACGCTCGTCCGTCAACACCGTCAGCGCCTCGCCCGTCGCGCTGTCCAGTACGGGATTGCCCGCGCCGTCCAGCACGTACAGGCGCACGCCCGCCAGCTGCGTGCGCGTCTCCTGCCCATCGGGCTGCACCTGCGTGCCCACGAGCGTAAACGTATGCGTATAGACCGGCAGCAGTTGCAGGCCGATACCGGTCACCTCCGCATCGCGGATGGTCACCTCCGCCCCGGCCAGCGCCACCTGCGCGCCGTCCACAGTCGCCTCGTATGCGGGCAGGAAGCCCGCCTCCACCTCGGAGACCTCCAGCGCATAGACGCCCGCAGGCACGACGTCCGTGACGTTCAGCCCATCTTCGACGTCAAACGGACCGTAGGTCTGTTCTCCCGCGCGCAGCGTCACGGCCGCGCCGGTCCCCTGCGGGGCCTCCAGCTCGACCGCCACGCGACCGCCGGACGCATACGCCGTCAGGGATACGGGCGTCTCCTGCTCGTTGGCCACGACGGCCTCGAACGCCTCCGCGCTCATCGAGCACCCCTCGGGCGCGTTCAGGACGCGCGCGCCGTAGGAGCCCTCTGCCAGGGATACGACAGCCATGCCGTCCGCGTCCGTCTCCAGCTGCACCGTGCCCTCGGGGCCGGTCAGCTCCAGCATCAGACCGGACAGCGGCGTCTCATGCGTCTGCCCGTCCTCGCCCGCCTCGCGTAGCGCGCACGTCAGGACCAGGCGTCCCTTCTGCGGGTGCACGAACGACACGCGCGCGCGCGCGGCCTGCCCGACCTGCACGGTCTGCGCTGTCTGCGCGATGGCCACCGCGCCGGCGGGGGTACGAATCTCTTCGATCGTATACGCGCCCTCGGCCAGCCCGCCGAACGTCAGCGTGCCCGACGCGTCCGTCTCGGCCTCCACCGTCCGGCCGTCCGGCCCGCTCAGGCGCACCCCCGCGCCCGCGAGCGGCGCGCCGGCGGTATCCGTGACCGACACGCAGACCTCGCCTGCCATGGCGTTGACGACCTCAATGGACATGCCCGCCTCGATGGGCAGGTATTCCTCCTGCATGGGCAGGTATCCCGCCGGCGCGGACTCCTGGCGCAGGTAAAACTGCTGGCCCGCCGGCAGCGCAAAGCGCACGGGCTCCTCGCCACTGCGCACGCGCATGGGCTCCTGCGGATACAGCGGGTTCGCCCACGGACGCATCTGTCCGTCGGCATCCGCGACGTATACGCCAAACTCCGCGCCGGCCAGCGCGGGCACCTCCACGGGCTCGTCCGCCTCCTGCGTCAGCGAAAGGCCGCGCACCAGCAGCTGCGCCGTCGCGGCGGCCTCCTGGTTGCGCGCGCCGACATATTGATAGCTGCCCAGCGCCACCTCTTCGCCCGAAGCGGCGGGCAGCGCAGAGAGCAGCAGGGTTCCCGCCAACAGCCCCGCCATCAGCCTACGAATTTTCACGCGTATACCTCCATGGCGTGCGTCCCGGCATCGGGAAGCGCCGCCTTCACGTCCGTGTGCGCAAAGCGCCAAATTTTCATGAATTTAATAGTATCGCAAAGCGCCGCTCTTGTCAAGGAAAGGACATTGTGGTATCGTTAGGACAAGTCCCCGCGGGGGACGACAAAGGAGGCATGAACGGACATGCAGTCCCGTATGTATGAGACCACATTCACCCTCGCTGCGCGCGACGTCGACTTCACCGGACGCCTGCGCCCGTCGGCGATCTTCACGCGCATGCAGGAAGACGGCGAGGCACACGCAA
The DNA here is from genome assembly GCA_944349855.1 of uncultured Eubacteriales bacterium. GTDB lineage: Bacteria > Bacillota > Clostridia > Christensenellales > Aristaeellaceae > Beduinella. The sequence continues at coordinate 49,398 of CALVNS010000001.1, forward strand.
AGGCGCTGGGATTTGGACGCGAGGCGCTACTGTCGCGCGGGCTGATCTTCGTGCTCTACCGCGCGCAGCTGGAGGTGCGGCAGTATCCCGTGCTGGGCGAAGCCGTGGTGCATCGCACATGGCCCGGCAAGAGCAACCGCTTCTTCTGCCCGCGCTATCACACCTTTAGCCGGCCGGACGGCACGCCGCTGGCCGCCGTGAACACGCTGTGGGCCGTCATCGACCTGGAGAGCCGCGCGATGCGCTCGCCGCTGACCAGCGGCCTCTCCATGCCGGATACGTCCGACCTGACGCCGCCGCTGCCCACGCCCGACCACGTCGCCCAGCTGGACGGCCCCGCCCGCATGCGCGCGCACACAGCCGCCTATTCGGACCTGGACGTCAACGGCCACGTGAACAACGCCCGCTATATTGACTGGATCTGTGACAGTCTGGGCGCGCCGCTGCTGCGCACGCACGCGCTGACGAGCCTGCTGGTCAACTACTCCAGGGAAATCCGGCCCGACACGCCCACGCAGCTGTATCTGCGCGGGGACGATCAGGCCTTCTCCTTCCTCGCCTGCGGAGAGGGAGACGAGCGCTTCTTTGAGGCCAGCGGCACATTGACGCCCTGGAAGGACGACCGCCGCTTCTGAGCCGTCACACGGCCGTCCGGGCCGCATCCGCCTGCGCGGGGGCATAGGCGCGCCTTTTGAACCACCGGCGGAACGTCTCGTGCGAGACGCCCATGGCGCGCGCTGCCGTGCGGATCGACGCCTCGCCCGCCTCCACCCGCGCGCACCAGACGCCAAGCTCCGGCGGCACGGGCAGCGGCGGCCGCCCGAACCGCACGCCGCGCAGCCTCGCGGCGGCGATGCCCTCGGCCTGCCGCTGGCGGATGTTGTCGCGCTCGTTTTCGGCCACAAAGCTGAGCAGCTGCAGCACCACGTCAGCGATGAACGTCCCCATCAAGTCCCTTCCGCGCCGCGTGTCGAGCAGCGGCATGTCCATCACGGCGATGTCGACGCCCTTTTCCTTGGTCAGCACACGCCACTGCTCGATGATCTCCTTGTAATTGCGCCCCAGCCGGTCGATGCTCTTGACGACCAGCAGATCTCCGCGCCGCAGCTTGCGCACCATGCTCTTGTAGGCCGGGCGCTCGAAGTCCTTGCCGCTCTGCTTGTCCATCCAGATGTTCTGCTGCGGCACGGGAAAGCCTTCCATGGCGATCATCTGACGGCTCTCATTCTGCTCGCGCGTCGACACGCGAATGTACCCGTACACCTTTGGCTCCATCGGGCATTCCTCCTCTTCTCCTCGCATCCGTGCCCCGCGCCCGGGGCGCGTTCCCACAAAAAAATCAAAGGAGCGGAACAGACCTTGCGCCTGTTCCGCTCCTCGTTTGTTTCTCCGGGTCAGGCCACGCCTTCCTCCTCCCGAATCAGGAACTCCTCCATCACATAGCCTTCCGTGACGTCTGTCCGGACCTCCACCCAGCCGTCCGCGCCCTCGACCTGTCCCAGCACGATCAGCCGCTGGCCCTTGAGCAGGCGCATACGCACGTCGCTGTCCAGGCTCGGCTCCTTGCGCAGGTTCAGACTCGAGTCGTCCTCGATATTGCCCACCACCGCATACCACGCGCCCTCGGGCAGCTCCTGCGTCACGGGCATCAGCGTCGGGCGCGGCGTGGGCGAGGCCTGGGGCCCCGGCGTCGCGTACAGTTCGGCATCCAGCGTGGGCAGCGCCGCGGGGGTCGACGCATAGACCGCCAGCTCCATGCCGGGATAGTAGAAGGCCAGAATCTGTTCGTACGTCATGCCGTACTGCTGCGCCATCCACTCCGCGCCGCGCTGGCTCAGGCCCACACCGTGGCCGTAGCGCCGCGCCTCGACGACAAACGCGTCGTCCGTCTCGCGCACGGTCCAGATCTCATTCGCATCCTGATTGATCGACAGGTTCATCGCCCGCTCCGCATCCGGGAAGGCGGGCAGGTCGATCGTGACCGTGCCGCCCAGCGAGGCAAAGTCCTCCAGTGCGGGCGTGGGCGCGGGGCTGGGCGTCGGCGAGGGCGTGGCCGACGCAGCCGGGGCGGCAAACAGGTCGTCCGCCTCGGACGAAGCGGCCGCCGTTGCGGTCGCCTGCGGCTCGCCCAACACGCGGCGGCCGGAGACGCGCAGCGTCAGGCTCATGCGCGACATGACGCGCGAGGGCTCCGCAAAGAGCGGCGTGTGCAGCTGCACGCCCACCACCTCGTCCACGCGCACGTTTTCCGGCGCGGTGTCCATGGACAGCGCCTCCAGCTGCTCGCTGAGCGAAAGGACGATCAGTTCGTGCAGCGCCGCGCCCACCCCCGCCTCACCGGGCGACTTGGGGATGCTGTAGGCGCGCACGACGCTCTGCGGGTTTTCCAGGTCGTAGGGATCGTCGACCATGGCGATGTAGCCGTAGTCGCCCCCGCCGCTCCAGACGTTTTCGACCAGCTCGGTCTGGCCGCCGTTGCTGGCGGAATAGTAGCACTCGGCCAGGCGACCATTATAGTATCCGCACACGCCCGCCGTCTGCTCAACGGCCGCGATGGCATTGGGATAGGCGGGATTCATGCCGCGGAAGACCTGGTCGTTGGTCGTATCCACGACGTCGTAGTCCCCGCTCGAGCCGATCTTGCGCAGGACGTACGTGCGCGCGGCGACGGCCTGCGCCTTGAGCGCCTCGATGGGAAAGCTGTCGCTCATCTCATAGGGCACGACGCCCAGCAGGTAGTCCTCCACGTCGATGGTCAGCACCGGCCGGATGACGCCCTGCGACGCGGTCAGCAGCAGGTCGCCCTCATAGAGGTTGCTCCCGCCCTGCAGGCGCATGCCGTTTTCCTCGCCCTCCTGCGCCGCGTGGCGCGTGAATGCGACCTGCCCGCCCAGGTTGACCGTCATGCCCTCGTAGTGCAGAATCAGCTGCCCGTCGCGCAGCGTCACAGACACCTCCGCCCCGCGTGGAAAGGTCAGCAGATCGCCCTCGCCCGCCGCATACACGCCGTCAAAGCGGATGTGCATCTCATCCTCAATCTGCAGGCGGCTGAGCAGCACGCGCACGCGGCTGTCCCCGCCCTCTGCGGCGGTAGGCGACGCCGGGTGCAGCGCAGGCAGCACGCACAGCGCCAGGGCCAGCACAGCCAGCGCGGCGCGCACAATTCGGGTCCGTTTCGTCTGCAAGATGATGTCTCTCCTTTTCGCCTCACGCATGCGCAAGGGGGTTTCACTCCTAATGACGAACGAGCGGGCCATTTTGTTGAATGTTTTTCGCGCTTACTTTGCGCCGAATTTCTCGCCATAGCGCTCAATGGCCTGGGCGATCGCGCGCACGGCATGGTCGCGGTCGGTCGCCTGGCGCACGACCGTATTTTTGCCTTCCAGGCCTTTATAGACGGTGAAGAAGTGCCCCATCTCCTCCAGCACGTGCGCGGGCAGCTGGCTGATGTCGAACATGTAGTTGTAGTTCGGATCGCCCAGCGGCACGGCGATGATCTTCTCATCCCGCTCCTCGCCATCGACCATCTCGATCATGCCGATGGGCCGGCAGGCCACGAGTGTCAGCGGTTCGATCGCCTCGCTGCACAGCACCAGCACGTCCAGCGGGTCGTCGTCCTGCGCGTACGTGCGCGGGATAAAGCCGTAGTTGGCCGGGTAGTGCGTGGAGGTGTACAGCACGCGGTCCAGCCTGAGCAACCCCGTCTCCTTGTCCAGCTCGTACTTGTTCTTGCAGCCCTTCTTGATCTCGATCACCGCCAGGAAGCGCTCCGGGGTGATCTTCTCGGGGGATACGTCATGCCAAATGTTCATGCCCCATCTCTCCTTCGTAAGCCCGTCGTATCGGATCAGACATCTTAAATATATACACGCAAATGCCCTGCGCGTCAAGCCTTTTCGCCGGTCCCCATTTTTCGCAATGTTACCCTTGACAAACATTCTGCAGATGTCTATGATAATAACCGGCAATATGGCATATCATCGGGGGAAGACAAGAGGGAGGAATTCGCATGACGCTGGATCAGCTGCCCATTGGCAAGAGCGCCCGGATCACGCGGGTCGGCGGCGAGGGCGCACTGCGCTGCCGCCTGCTGGACATGGGGCTCATTCCGCGCACTGAGGTCACGATGCGCAAGGTCGCGCCCATGGGCGACCCCATCGAGCTGCGGCTGCGCGGCTATGAACTCACGCTGCGCCTGGAAGACGCAAGCAAGATCGAAATTGAGGAGATGCGCGCATGATTTTTGCACTGGCAGGCAATCAGAATTGCGGCAAGACGACGCTGTTCAACCAACTGACGGGCTCCAACCAGCACGTTGGAAACTTTCCCGGCGTCACGGTCGACCAGAAGAGCGGCACGATCCGCGGGCATAAGGACATGACCGTCGTCGATCTGCCGGGCATCTATTCCATCCGTCCCTATTCGGCCGAGGAGATCGTCACGCGCGACTTTCTGCTCAGCGGGCATCCCGACGGCATCATCAACATCATCGACGCGACGAACATCGAGCGCAACCTCTACCTGACGCTGCAGCTGATCGAGCTGGGCCTGCCGATGGTGCTGGCGCTGAACATGATGGACGAGGTGCGCGCCAACGGCGGCTCGGTGGACGTGCGCGCGCTCAGCGAAGAGCTGGGCATTCCGGTCGTGCCAATCAGCGCAGCGAAAAACGACGGCATTGAAGAGCTCGTGCGTACGGCCGAGCGCGCCGTACGGGAGCACCTCGTGCCCAAGCGCGTGGACTTTTGCAGCGGCGCGGTGCACCGCTGTATCCACGCCATCACGCACCTGATCGAGGACCACGCCCAGCAGATCGGCGTCAACCCGCGCTTTGCGGCCACGAAGGTCGTGGAAAGCGACGCGCCGATGATCGAGGCGCTGCACCTCAACCGCAACGAGCTGGACATGCTCGAGCACAGCATCACAGAGATGGAGGCCGACGTCGGGCTGGACCGCAACGCCGCCATGGCCGACATGCGCTATGCGTTCATCGAGCAGCTGTGCCGCAAGACCGTAGAGAAGTGCCAGGAGAGCCGGGAGCACCGGCGCAGCGTGGCCATCGACAGCGTGCTGACGCACCGGATATTTGCGATTCCGATCTTTTTGTGCATCATGCTGCTGGTGTTCTACCTGACGTTCGGCGTGATCGGCCAGGCGCTCAGCGCGCTGATGAGCCTAGGCATCGACGCGCTGACGGGTCTGACCGACACCGCGCTGACGGCCTACGGGCTCAATCCCGTCGTGCACAGCCTGGTCATCGACGGCGTGTTCGCGGGCGTGGGCAGCGTGCTGTCGTTCCTGCCCATCATCGTGACGCTGTTCTTCTTCCTGTCCATTCTCGAAGACAGCGGCTACATGGCGCGCGTGGCGTTCGTCATGGACAAGATTTTGCGCAAGATCGGCCTGTCGGGCCGCAGCTTTGTGCCCATGCTGGTGGGCTTTGGCTGCTCCGTGCCCGCCATCATGGCCACGCGCACGCTCTCCAGCGAGCGCGACCGGCGCATGACCATCCTGTTGACGCCCTTCATGAGCTGCAGCGCCAAGCTGCCGATCTACGCGGTGTTTTCGGCGGCATTCTTCCCCGGACGTGAGCCGCTGGTGATGATCGGTCTGTACGTGATGGGCATGGTCATGGGCGTGCTGCTGGGGCTCCTGCTCAAGCGCACCGCATTTCGAGGCAACCCCGTGCCCTTCGTAATGGAGCTGCCCAACTACCGCTTCCCCTCGCTGCGCTCCGTACTGCTGCTGATGTGGGACAAGGCCAAAGACTTCATCGTGCGCGCGTTCACGATCATCTTCACTGCGACGATCGTCATCTGGTTCTTGCAGACGTTTGACCTGCGCCTCAACGTCGTGTCCGACAGCGCCGAGAGCCTGCTGGCCTCTCTGGGACGCCTGATCGCGCCGCTGTTCGCGCCGCTGGGCTTCAGCGACTGGCGCGTATCCACGGCGCTGATCACGGGCTTCACGGCCAAGGAGGCCGTCGTGAGCACGCTGGCGGTCCTGACGGGCACCAGCATCGCCAATCTGGGTCCTGCGCTGGCTGCGTTCTTCACCCCGGTCACGGCGTTCAGCTTCCTGACGTTCACGCTGCTGTACACGCCTTGCGTGGCCGCCATCGCCGCCGTACGCCGCGAGATGCGCTCACGCACTGCCGCCGTCTGTGTTTCAGTGCTGCAGTGCGTCATCGCCTGGGTGGCCGCATTCGTCGTCTACCGGATCGCAGGTCTGTTCTTCTGATTGCAAAGGATGTGATCGCATGAATCTGCCGGACGTCGTCGTCCTGCTCGCGGTTGGCGCGGCGCTCGCGCTGGCCATTCGCGCCATGCGCCGGGGCGCGGGCCGCTGTGGCGGCGGTTGCATCGGCTGTCCGCACGCGGGCGCGTGCCATGCCGCCCCGCGCAATTCGCAGGGAAAGGAGGATTCCACATGTCCGAACCGCTCCAGACCCTGAAGGATTGGGTGCAGCAGAGCCGCCGGATCGTCTTTTTCGGCGGGGCAGGCGTCTCCACCGAGAGCGGCATTCCCGACTTTCGCAGCGAGGACGGCCTGTACCGCCAGCGCTACGCCTATCCGCCCGAGACGATCCTCAGCCACACGTTTTTCGTGCGCCATCCGGAGGAGTTCTTCCGCTTCTACCGTGAGAAGATGCTCTTCACGGACAAACAGCCCAACGCCGCCCACCGCAAGCTCGCGCAGTGGGAGCGCGAAGGCCGGCTCAGCGCCGTCGTCACGCAGAACATCGACGGCCTGCACCAGGCGGCCGGCAGCCGCAATGTCCTGGAGCTGCACGGCAGCGTGCACCGCAACCACTGCATGCGCTGCGGCCGCGCCTTTTCGCTCGACTATGTGAAGGAGAGCGAGGGCGTGCCCCGCTGCCCGTGCGGCGGCATCGTCAAGCCCGACGTCGTGCTCTATGAGGAGTCGTTGGACGGGGAGACGATTGAGCGCGCCGTGGCGGCCATCGCATCGGCGGACCTGCTCATCGTCGGCGGCACGTCGCTGACCGTCTACCCGGCCGCCGGCTTTGTGGATCTGTTCCGCGGCGAACGCCTGGCGCTGATCAACAAGAGCCCTACGCCCAAGGACGCCGCCGCCGGCCTCATCCTGCGCGCGCCCATCGGCGAGGTCTTCTCCCAACTTCCCTAAGCGGAAAGGCGCCGGCAGCCCCTTCGGGCCGCCGGCGCCTTTCTTTTTTGTTCAGGCCATCCCGGCCTTCTGCATGAGCCGCACGACGGCCGCCTCATAGGATGCCGGGTCGGTGTGATAGCTCAGCGCGTGCGCCGCGCCCGGCACGATGAGCAGCTCCTTGTCCGTCCGGCAGGCCGCGTACAGGCGATGAACCATCTCGGTGGGCACAAACGTATCGTCTGCTCCATGGACGAACAGAAACGGCACCTTCGCCCGCGCCACCTGGCGCAGCGCGCTGCACTGTTTGAAGCCGTATCCCCCGCGCAGGCGGCAGATCGCGCTGGCGATGGGCAGGATCGGATAGACCGGCAGGTGGAACATCTTGCGGATCTGCGTGGAGAATTCGTCCCACGCGCTGGTGTAGCCACAGTCGGCCACAACGCCGCGCACCTGCTTGGGTAGTTCCTCGCCCGCGGCCATCATGACCGTCGCCGCGCCCATCGACACGCCGTGCAGCAGGATGCGGCATGCCGGCCCCAGGCGCGCGACAGCCTCCTCGCACCAGCGGCACACATCCAGCCTGTCGGGCCAGCCAAAGCCCACGACGCGTCCGTCGCTCTCTCCGTGCGCGCGGTTGTCCACCAGCAGCAGCCCGACGCCCCGGTCCAGGTAGAACCGCGCAAACGCCGCGAACTCGTTGAGTCCCGTGCTCCGGTAACCGTGCACGCACAGCGCCACGCGCCCATCGGGCCGGTCGGCCGGGAAATAATATGCGCGCAGCTTCAGGCCGTCAAAGGCCTCCGTCTCCCAACGCTCATGCGGTCGCTCCAGCAGCACGCGCTTGCAGGCCAGCGCATGGCGGCGATAGGTCAGCCAGGCGCTCGACTCCTTTTTTTCGTCGTCCTCGCCCGGCTCGATGGTCGGCTTGCGCGTGAGCATCAGTTCAAAGAGCAGCACGGCCACTGCGACGCACAGCGCCGCCAGCACGACCGCTGCGATGATGGCGATCTTCACGGGGTTTCGCCGCCCTTCACGCCCTCGACGAGCGCCTTCAGCGCATCAAACGCCTGCGGCGGCGCGGCCAGCACGCCGATGGGCCGCTCAAAGCCCCATACGTCAGGCGCAATCGCGCCCACGCGCCCGCCCGCCTCCTGCACGATCAAGGAGCCCGCGGCATAGTCCCAGGGCGAGAGGCGCAGCTCGAAGTAGCCCTCAAAGCGGCCCGCAGCCACGCCGCACAGGTCCAGCGCAGCGCTGCCGGAGCGGCGCACGTCGCAGCAAGCGAGAAAGACCGCCTTCGCAGCCGCGAAGCTGCGATCGGTCAGCTCCAGGTTATAGGGCGCCGTGCCGAACGCGATGACGCCGCGGTCAAACGCGCGCTCGCTGACGCGGATCTCCCGCCCGTTCAGGCGAGCTCCGCCGCCCACCCGCGCGGCAAACAGCTCGTCCGCATAGGGATCGTAGACCGCGCCCAGCACGGGGCGCCCATCCCGCAGCAGCGCGACGGACACCGCGCTGTGGCGCAGGCCGCTGATGAAGTTCTGCGTGCCGTCGATCGGATCGATCACCCATGCGTATCCGTCCGGCGCGGCCTCGTTCTGCTTCTCCTCCGCGATGAACCGCGCGCCCGCCAGCATCGGCGTCAGCGCCTCGATGAGCTGCGCCTGCACGGCCTCGTCCAGATTGGTCACAAAGTTGGCGTGCCCTTCCTTCTCGCGCACGCGCACCTCGCCGGCGTTCAGCATGCGCATGCCCGCCGCACGCGCGGCCTCGCACACGCCCAACAGCAGATCATCCATCCGTATCAACCTCCGATCGCGGGCCCTGCGGCCCTTCGAGCCCATTCTATCAACCGCTCCGGACGCTGTCAACCGCTTTTTCATTCGCCGCTCTATCGTATATTTCCGCTTTCTGCTATAATGAACCCAAAGGAGGTATGGACCGTGGAGAAATTGCGCTTTGGCGTCGCCTATTATGACGAGTACATGCCCTACGATCGCCTGGAGCAGGACGTGCGCATGATGCGCGAGGCAGGCATCAACACCGTGCGCATCGCCGAATCCACCTGGAGCACGCTGGAGCCCCAGCCGGGCGTGTTCGACTTTTCGCATGTCGACCGCGTGTTGGACGCGATGGGCCGCGCGGGCATCGACGTGATCGTCGGCACGCCCACGTACGCCGTGCCGGCCTGGATGGTCAGGCGCCACCCGGGCGTACTCGCCCAGACGCACGCCGGCCCAGGCCGCTACGGCCCGCGCCAGATCATGGACATCACCGATCCGGACTACCTGCGCTACGCCGAGCGCGTCATCCGCAAGCTGATCGGCCACGTGTGCGGCCACCCGGCCGTCGTGGGCTATCAGCTGGACAACGAGACGAAGCACTACGACGTGTGCGGCGAGCGCGTGCAGCGGCGCTTTGTGGCGTGGCTCCGGGCGCAGTTTGGCACGACAGACGCGCTCAACGCGGCGTTCGGCCTGGACTACTGGAGCAACCGCGTCGACGACTGGGACGACTTTCCGGACGTGCGCAACACGATCAACGCCAGCCTGCGCGGCGCGTTCGAGCGCTTCCGCCGGGAACTGGTGACGGAGTTTCTCGCCTGGCAGGCGTCCATCGTGCGCGAGTACGCCCGGCCCGGTCAGTTCCTGACGCACAACTTCGACTTTGCATGGCGCAATCACTCCTACGGCGTGCAGCCGGCGGTCGATCACAAGCAGGCCGCGCAGTGCCTGACCGTCGCGGGCTGCGACATCTATCACCCCTCGCAGGACGGCCTGACCGGCATGGAGATCGCCTTCGGCGGGGCGATCACGCGCGGGCTGCTGCGCGCGCCCTACCTCGTGCTGGAGACGCAGGCGCAGGGCTTCCCCTGCTGGACGCCGTACCCCGGCCAGCTGTTCCTGCAGGCGATGAGCCACCTGGCGCACGGCGCGCACATGGTCGAGTACTGGCACTGGCACTCGATCCACAACGCCATCGAGACCTACTGGAAGGGCCTGCTCAGCCACGACTTCCTGCCCGGCGAGCCGTACCGGGAGGCCTGCCGCATTGGCGAGGCGATGCGCCGCCTTGCGCCGGCGATTGCGGACCTGCGCGTGAAGAGCCGCTGCGCCATCCTCGTGAGCAACGGTGCGCTGACCGCCGTGGAGAGCTTCCCCATCGGCAGCGCGGACGAGCCCTGCGACTACAACCGCGTCTTCCGCTTCCTGCACGACGCCTTCTACCGGGCCAACGTGCCCGTGGACGTGCTCTTCCCCGAGGATGCGGACGGCCTGGACCGCTACGACCTGGTCGCCGTGCCCGCGCTCTACGCAGCGCCGGAGTCGCTGCTCGCCCGCCTGCGCGACTATGCGCTGGGCGGCGGCACGCTGCTGTGCACGTTCAAGACGGCCTTTTCGGATGAGCACGTCAAGGTCTATCCCGACCGGCAGCCGCACCTGCTCGCGGACGCGCTCGGCGTGAGCTACAGCGAGTTCACGTATCCGTGCGGCGTCACGCTCTCCGGCGTCGGCCTGCCCGCGGAGCAGCGCCGCGTGCGCAGCTTCATGGAGCTGGTCACGCCCGCTCCGGGCGCGCAGGTGCTGTGCCGCTACGAGCACCCGCACTGGGGCCGCTACGCCGCCTTCACGCGCAACGCCTGCGGCAATGGCCATGCCTATTACCTGGCCTGCCTGACGTCGGACGAGGCGCTGGACGCCCTCCTGCCCGGCGTGCTGGCCGATGCGGGCATCTCCCTGGACGGCCTGCCGCGCTTCCCGCTGTGCGTGCGCATGCTCGAGGGCGAGGGCCGGCGCGCGCGCTTCTACCTGAATTACTCGGACGATGCGCGGGACATCCGTGCGCTCGAGGGCGGCGTGGATGCGCTCACGGACGAGTCGGTCGCACAGGATGCGTCCCTCACGCTCGGACCCTGGGGCGTGCGCATCGTGCTCAGCCGGGCGTGACCGGCAAAAATCAAGCGGCCTGTACGCAGGATGTGCGCGCAGGCCGCTTTTCATGTGCCGTTTGTGTTTTTTCAGGGTCAGCCGCGGGCCTTTTCGCAGGCCTCGAACAGCCCGTTGAGGTAGGCCGCGCCCAGCGCGCGGTCGTACAGTCCGTAACCGGGCTTTCCCGTCTCGCCCCAGATCATGCGCCCATGGTCCGGGCGCACGTAGCCGTCAAAGCCCGTCTCGACCAGCGCGCGGACGATCTCGTACATGTCCAGGCTGCCGCAGGCGGACAGGTGCGCGCACTCCTCAAAGCTGCCGTCCGGCAGGTTGAGCACGTTGCGGATGTGCATGAAGTGGATGCGTCCCATGGCGCTGTACTTGCGCACCATCGCCGGCACGTCGTTGCTGGCGGCGCAGCCTAGGCTGCCGGTGCACAGCGTCAGGCCGTTGGCCGGACTGTCGACGAGCCCCAGCAGCCGGTCGAGATTGCGCTCGCACGTGACGATGCGCGGCAGGCCAAAGATCGGGTAGGGCGGATCGTCCGGGTGAATCGCCATCTTCACGCCGCAGGCCTCGGCCACGGGCACGACGGCCCGCAGGAAATACGCAAGATTGCGCCAGAGTCCCTCCTCGCCCACCTGTGCGTAGGCCTCAAACAGCGCGCGCATCTCGCCCTTTTCATAGCTGGCGTCCCAGCCGGGCAGGGAGAGGCCGTCCTTGAGCGGATCCAGGCCGCGCAGCTGGTCCATGTACATGACCAGGCTCGTCGAGCCGTCCGCGCCCGGCCGGTCCAGCTGCGTGCGCGTCCAGTCGAAGACCGGCATGAAGTTGTAGCACACGCACTTGACGCCATACTTCGCCACGCGCCGGATGTTCTCCTGATAGGACGCGATGTACCCATCGCGCGTAGGCCGGCCCAGCTTGATGTCCTCGTGCACGGGGATGCTCTCCACCACGTCGAACACCAGGCCTGCCTCCGCGCACTGCTCCTGCAAGCGCCTCAGGCTCTCCTCGGGCCAGACCTCACCCGGGCGCACGTCGTACACCGCGCTGACGACGCTGCGCATGCCCGGGATCTGGCGGATCTGCCAGAGCTTGACCGGATCGTCCGGTCCATACCAGCGAAACGACATCTTCATCACACATCGCTCCTTGCGTGCAACTTGGGCATGAGGCGCGCCATCAGCGGCGCAGGTTGCGGATCTGCCGGGACACATAGAAGATGTCCCACAGGTTGATGATGCCATCCACGCACAGCACCGCGCCGATGAACGCCGTCGCCAGGTTCAGCGAGAACATGGGATTGGCGATCAGCACGACGCCCAGCAGCACGCTCAGCGCCGAAAACGCCAGCTCCAGCCCCCACGCGCCGTAGCCCACGCGGCGCAGCTCCAGCGCGGTGCGCACGCGCGACGTGCCGTCGATCACGACCAGCAGGCCCAGCAGGATCGGCAGCAGTCCGAGCAACAGCGCCGGACGGATCAGCAGCACCAGGCCCACGAGCAGCAGCACCACGCCGGCCGACATATTGACAAAGAGCACCTCGACGCCCTGCGCAGTAAAGTAGCGAAACAGCTTATATACGCCCAGCACGACCGCCGCCGCGCCCAGCACGCCGCAGATCACGTTCATCGCGCCCTGCGGCCAGAGCATCAGCACCAATCCCAGCGCGATATAGCCGGCAGACATGCCAGTAAAGATCCCGCGAATGCGCTTTTCCTCGCTCCACATCTCAAGGCCTCCCCTTTTCCATCGTCGATGCTTTCCCCGCTTCCATCCCGCGCGCCTGCGCCGCTTCGCGCAGCACCCGATCATAGATCTTGCGCTGGCGCTTGGTCATCTCCAGCCCCTGCACGAGCTCCGGCCGTCGCGCGAGCGTGATGCGTAGCGACTGCTCAAAGCGCCAGTCCTCAATCAGCGCGTGGTTGCCCTCCAGCAGGACGGCTGGCACCTCCAGGCCCTCGAACACGCGGGGGCGCGTGTACTGCGGATACTCCAGCAGGCCGCTGGAGAAGGATTCGGTCTGCGCGCTCTCCTCGCAGCCGAGCACGCCCGGGATCAGCCGGGCCACCGCGTCGGCCACGACCATGGCCGCCAGCTCCCCGCCGGTGAGCACGTAGTCGCCGATGGACAGCTCCTCGTCGACGCACAGGTCGATCGCCCGCTGGTCAAGCCCCTCGTAGTGCCCGCACAGCAGGATCAGCTCCTCCTCGCGCGCCAGCTCCTCGGCCTTGCGCTGCGTCAGCGTCTGCCCGCGCGGGGACAGATAGATGCGCCGGCCCGAAAAGCCATCGCCCATCGCATGGCGCATCGCGTCCACGACCGGCTGTGCCAGCATGACCATGCCCGCGCCGCCGCCGAACGGATCGTCGTCTGTGTTCTTGTGCTTGCGCTGGGAGAAGGGGCGGATGTCAATCACCTCGAAGGTGATCAGCCCCTTTTCCTGCGCACGTCCCAGGATGCTTGCGTTCAGCACAGGCGCAAACATCTCTGGAAAGATCGTCAGTATCTTGATCTTCATTCTTCCTCCGGAGGCAAGAGCTGCGGACGCTGCGCGTCCAGGCGCTCCAGCAGCTCGTACATGCGCTCCTCCTCCGTGTCGATGGAGAGCACCTCAATGTCGCGCAGGGGCACGGTCTCCTCCTCCGCGGGCCGGCCGAAGAAATCCATCAGCTGCAGCGTCACGCGCAGGTCATTCAGGTCCTTCACGCGTCCGGTGAGCATCTCATCCCCGATGAGTACGCTGATCACGTATCGCTTTTCCAGGCAATGCTGCAGCGCGCGGCGAAGGATGTCGTCGTCCTCCTCCAGCGGCGCCTCGAAAAACGTCACGTGCTGCTGGCGATAGTGCGACAGCAGCATCGCCAGGCGCTGCTCATACTCCTCGCCCGAGAGCACCTGCAGCACGTCCGACGTGCGGCGCAGGCGCCAGCCGTCCAGCTTGCCCCACGGCGTGACCTCCGCCATGAGCAGGTGGCGGCTGCTGACGCACTCCACAAACCCCGCGCAGAAGCCCTCCGGGTCGCGTGGATCCGTATAGACCGACGCCAGCGCGCCCTGCGCGGCGATCAGCCGAAGGACGTATAGCGTATAACCGTTGTTCATGAGGCCCTCCTATCGGCCCTGTTGGGCGAAGCAGTGGTAGGCGCGCCGGCCGAAGACATCAACCGTCTCCAGGCAGGGCGTGCCCGAGAGCACGGGGATCTCCAGCGCGTCGGGCAGGCGCGGCCTTTGCTTGCTGCGCGCGGCGTTTGCGTAGGGATGAAACGCGTCGCCGCGCAGAAATCCTGCGGACCACTGATCCACGGCGTCCAGCCCTTCGAAGTTGCCGCGCTCCGGCTCGATCTCATAGCCGTCCAGATGCACGGTGTAAAAGCCGATGCCCACCGCCATCGACGCAAACACGCGCGCCTTCACGTCTGACGGCGGCGCTTCCAGCTCCATCTTGCAGCCGAGCAGACGCTTGCGCGAGACGGTCTGCGCAGTCAAGCTCCGATCAACGCCCAGAAAGCGTCTTCCATTTCGGGCGGCGGCGTCCAGCGTCGTGCCCGAGCCGCAGAACAGGTCGCACACCAGGTCGCCGGGACGGGAGGCGCACAGCACGATGCGCTCGAGTAGCTTGAAGGGCTTCTGCGTGTCGTAACCGGTGCGCTGCGGATCCTTCTGCTGTAGGTGGCTCACGTCGTCCCACACGTCGCCGGGATAGGCGGGCTCGTCATCATAATATACGTACTCGCGTCCCCCGGAGCGGATGGTGCGGTAGGTGCGTCCATCCGCATCCACACAGCGGCGCATGTGGTTGGACCGGTTCTCCGCGCGCGGCACCGGCACCGCGCGAATGTTGAAGAAGTATTTGCGGCTCTTGGCGTAAAACAGGATGATGTCGTGCTTGCGGGAAAAGTGCTTGAGCGCCCGGCCGCCGGTCTGATAGGCCCAGATGATCTCATTGAGGAAGTGCTCTGCGCCGAAGATCTCGTCCATCATCAGACGCAGATGCGCGTGCATGCGCGCGTCGATGTGCAGGAAGATCGTGCCGTCCTCGCGCAAGAGCCCGTGCGCCAGCGTCAACGCGCCGCGCATCATGTCCAGATATGCCGTCTCGCTGGGCCACCGGTCGTCATAGGCGGGCAGCGTCAGGCGCGCGCGGGAGCTGCGCCAGTCCGCCTCGCCCACGCGCATCTTCATGTCAAAGCGTTCTCCCGTGTTGAAGGGGGGATCGAGGTAGATCGTCTGCACCTGCCCGCCAAAGCGGCGAAGCAGTTCGTCCGCACACTCCGGCAGGCTGCGCTGCAGCAGCAGCCCGCCCGCTCCACTGCCCAGGTGCACTTCGCGTGCGCAGTCGCATCGCCATACCTGCATGCGCTCTTCCTCCCCCCATAATTCGTTTCATTATAACATGCCCCGCGCGCGGGGCGCAAGAGGCGCATTGCCCGGCGCGCACAGAAAAGCGCCGCCGCCAGGCGAGGCGGCGGCGCTCTGCGCCGGTTTTTTTGCGCTTATGCTTCCGTCTTCCACAGGCCGTGCAGGTTGCAATATGCGTAGGCCGCCACAACCTCGTCCCCTGCGCACAGGCTGAAGCACGCCTCCGGCTTGTCGCCGGGGTGCAGCTCCTTGCGCTGATTGCCCTGACGGGTATGCAGCGCGATCCAGGCGATGTGGTGTTCGGCCGCCATGGGATGCTCCGCGGAGCCTACGCACACGCGGACCTCGCGGCCGTCCGCGTGGATGACGGGCAGGTGCTTTTCTGTCGCCGCCTCGGTGGTATTGGGCACGATCTCCTTCATCTTTTCGCCGCAGCACATGACCGGCACGCCGGTGTTGCGCACAAAGGCGATGATGTTGCCACAGTGGGCGCAGATGTAGAACTTCATGGGCATGGTCCTCCTTATTTCGGGGCGTGTTCGCGCCCCAGATGTCGGTTCGCGCGGCTTGCGCTCAGGATACGTCCTCGCCGGCTGCGGCATGCGTCGGACACAGCAGCTCGAACACCGCGCGCTCGTCCGCGCATGCGTCGTAGTCGCCGGTGAGCCGTCCGGGATGGTGATAGCGCACGCCGCGCAGTTCATTGCGCGCAAGGCATTCAGTCAGCGCGTCCACTCCGTGCGCCTGCGCAAAGCGAACGAATGCGACGATGCGCATCTGCGCAAACAGATTTTGTCCGCAGGGGAAATCTGCACATTGCCAGCATCCCCGCAGGGCGCGCGACTGACAGCACGCCCGAATGCCGCAGTCCGCTTCGCCCGGGCATCCCTGCTCCAGGCATCCCCTGCAGCCGGGGTGCTCGTCACACAAAAAGCAGCACAGCCCGCAGGGCGCGATGCCCTTGACCGTATCTACGGCGCGCGGCGTCTCCTTCATGCGCTTCCCCCCCTTTTCGGGCATCGGCAAGGAAAAAGCGGCGGTCTGCTCCGCCGCTTTTTGACAATCAGGCCTTGCCGTTGCAGCCCATGACGTGCACGATCTTGTGGCGCACCATGTCGCGCAGCGCCAGGCGCGCGGGCTTGAGGTACGCGCGCGGGTCGAACTCGCTGGGATGCTCCGCAAACTCCTTGCGGATGACGCCGGTCATGGCCAGGCGCAGGTCAGAGTCCACGTTGATCTTGCACACTGCCATGGAAGCGGCCTTGCGCAGCATGTCCTCCGGCACGCCCTGAGCGCCCGGCATGTTGCCGCCGTACTTGTTGATCATCTCCACGTACTCGGGCATGACGGAGGAAGCGCCGTGCAGCACGATCGGGAAGCCCGGCAAGCGGCGGGAGACCTCCTCCAGGATGTCAAAGCGCAGGTGCGGCTCGCCCTTGAACTTGTAGGCGCCGTGGCTGGTGCCGATGGCGATGGCCAGGGAGTCGACGCCGGTGGAGCTCACAAACTCCTCAACCTCGTTGGGGTCGGTGTACAGCGCGTCATCCGCATGCACCTTCACATCGTCCTCGACGCCGGCCAGACGGCCCAACTCGGCCTCGACGGTGACGTTGTACTTATGCGCATACTCCACAACGCGACGGGTCTGCTCGATGTTTTCCGCCAGCGGCAGGTGCGAGCCGTCGATCATGACGGAGGTGAAGCCGCCGTCGATGCAGCTCTTGCAGGTCTCAAAGTCGGGGCCATGGTCCAGGTGCAGCGCCATGGGCAGGTCGACACCGGAATCCTTGGCGTCCTGCAGGGCGGCCTCGACGAGCTTGACCAGGTAGATGTGCTTGGCATACGCGCGCGCGCCCTTGGACACCTGCAGGATTACAGGCGCCTTTTCCATGATGGCCGCCTCGGTGATGCCCTGCACGATTTCCATGTTGTTCACATTGAACGCGCCGATCGCGTAACCGCCGGCATACGCCTTTTTAAACATCTCAGTAGTATTGACCAGAGGCACTTCGATCACTCCCTATCTTCTTTCGGAAAGGTTCCGCAACCTATTATATCAATTTTTCACGTGTTTGAACAGCCCCCCTCTTCCCTTTTGTGGAATTTTTGACGTCTTTTCGTCCCATTGTACCCGCCGTGCACAAAACATTTGACGCGGCCGCCGCCACAGGGTATACTGGAAATACTTGATCAGGATCGGATGGGGACTTATGGACGATCGTTTTGAATGGATGGCCACGGCGGCCTTTGGATTGGAGGGCGTGGTCGCAAACGAACTGCGCCACATGGGCATTGACGCGCGCGCGGAGATGGGCGGCGCACGGTTCACCGCGCCGCCGGAGCAGGCCTTTGAGGCCAACCTGTGGCTGCGCTGCGCGGACCGGGTGCTGCTGGTCATGGGCCGCTTTCCGGCGCGCACGTTTGACGAGCTGTTCGAGGGCGTTCGCGCCCTGCCCTGGGCGGACTTCATCCCGGCAGATGGGCGCTTTCCCGTCACCGGCCGCTGCGCGCGCTCGCAGCTGATGAGCGTGAGCGACTGCCAGGCCATCGCCAAGAAGGCGATCGTCGAGCGCCTGAAGGCCGCCTACGGTCGCTCATGGTTCGATGAGACGGGCGACGTCTACGCCGTAAACGTCGCCCTGCACGGGGATATCGCCCAGGTGACGCTTGACGCCAGCGGCGCGGCGCTCAACCGGCGCGGCTACCGCACCTGGAACGGCGAAGCCCCGCTGCGCGAGACGCTCGCGGCCGCGCTGGTGCAGCTCGCGCCCTGGCGGCCCGGCCAGACGCTGTACGACCCCATGTGCGGCACGGGCACGCTGCTCGTGGAGGCGGCCATGCGCATGGCCGACCGCGCGCCCGGCCTAACGCGGCCCTTCGACTGCGAAAGCTGGGGCTTCATGCCCGCCGGGGAAATGCGCCGGCTGCGCGAGGAGGCGCAGGCGCGCTTTGATCCCACGCGCGTGGAGGGCATCGCAGGCAGCGATATCGACCCACAGGCGCTGGAGCTGGCACGTCGGCACGTCGCGCAGGCGGGCCTTGCAGGCCGCATACCGCTGCGGGAGACGGACGTGCGCGACGTGCGACTCAAGGCCGATCGCGGCACGTTTCTGACCAATCCGCCCTATGGCGAGCGCCTGTCGGATCGCAGGGCCTGCGAGGCGCTCTACCGCGAGCTGGGCCTGCTCCTGCGCCGCCATCCCGGCTTTCATCTGGCCTGCATCACCTCGCATCCGGGCTTCGAGCGCAGCTTTGGCCGCCGTGCGGACAAGCGCCGCCGCCTCTACAATGGCCGCCTCGAGTGCGAGTTCATGACGTTCTTTTCCAAAGCCAAGCCGGCCGGACGCGCGTCCGACCGGCCGAAAGAGGAGGGCTGAGCCATGAAGACGCTCTGCGCCCGCGCCCTGCGCTCGCGCCGCCGCGCGCTGGGCATCACGCAAAAGGAGCTCGCCTTCTACCTGGGGCTGCACAAGGACGACATCGAGCGCATGGAGTCCGCAGATGCGGGCGTGTCCGATGACCTGCTGGCCCGTCTGGGCGGTGCGCTCTCCTGCGGCGCGGAGCGGTTGCTCGTCCCGCCGGAGGATTCGCTCACCCGCGCGGACGTGGAGGCCCTGCTCGCCTTTTCGCGCCTGACGCCCGAAAAGCGACGCGCCGTCGCGGAGATCATCCGCCAGCTTGCGCGTCCGCTGTGACGCGCACCGTGCCCGTCCGCTCCATCACAAAGGAGATCCCGCCTGCACCGAAGGACGCGTGCAGGCTTTTTTCGTGCCCGTCTTCCCCTACGAGCGCCGCCTGCGCGCCTGTCCAGTCCGCCGGCAGCGAGAGCGTCACGCTCAGGCGGTCCGCCGGATCCAGCGCCTCACCCTGCGCGTCCAGCAGCGCAAGATGCGCATCCAACGCGTCCGATCCATCCATCTCAACCGACAGCGCCAGCGACGCGCCCCGCTCAAAGCGTCCGCCCATTGCGTAGCGCGCCCGCGCCTGCAGCCCCATCTCCTCGCAGCACGCGGTCAGCTCCTCCGCCTCGATGGGCCCGCCGACGATCAGCAGCCCGTCCGGCGCAGAGCGCGTGCCGTCCACGCACAGCGAGAACGCATACGTCCCGGCCTGCGCCTCGGGCGTGACGCGCAGCGTCAGCGTCTTGTCCGTCGGCGCGCCCGACACGTCCGCCAGCTCGATGCCCTCGGGCGCCGCCTCTCCGGGCGTCGCCGCAAACGCCACGCCGATGTCCAGCCCGTAGTCCGCAAAGCCGCGCAGCGCCACGTCGTATTCGACGAGCGTCTCCCCGCCCACGGGCGCCTCGTTCTTCTGTGGGCCGATCTCGATTTCCCGCGTCCCGTCCGCCGCGCCGCACAGCGCCAGGCATGCGACCAGCAGCAAGGCGCAGATGATCCCGTTTTTCATCGCGTTCATCTCCCGACAAACAGACGATCATGGTTTGGGTTTTCCTGCGCATACTAGGTACATCTCTCCCGGAAAGCGAGGAAAACCCATGCATTCCCAATCCAGAAAGGTCGTGCTCGTCGGCACCGGCATGGTCGGCATGAGCTACGCCTATGCGCTGCTCAATCAGAGCGCCTGCGACGAGCTGCTGCTCATCGACATCGACGCCGCGCGCGCCGAGGGCGAGGCGATGGACCTGAGCCACGGCCTCGCCTTCTCGCCCGGACACATGCGCATCGCGACCGGCCAATATGCGGACTGCGCGGACGCGGACATCGTCGTGCTGTGCGCCGGCGTCGCGCAAAAGCCCGGCGAGGAGCGGCCTGCGCTGCTTGCGCGCAACGCGGAGGTCTTCCGCTCCATCGTCGAGCCGGTCGTGCGCTCCGGCTTCTCCGGCATCTTCCTGGTGGCGACCAACCCCGTGGACGTCATGACGCGCCTGACGCAGGCGCTGTCGGGCTTCGCGCCAGGGCGCGTCGTCGGCACGGGCACCGCGCTGGATACCGCCCGGCTGCGCTACCTGCTGGGCGAATACTTCTGCGTGGACCCGCGCAACGTGCACGCCTACGTCATGGGCGAGCACGGCGAGAGCGAGTTCGTCCCCTGGTCGCAGGCAATGCTGGCGACCAAGCCGGTCTTCACCGTCTGCGAGGAGTCCGGCGGCCGCTTCCGCGCCGGGGACATGGAGGGCCTTGCCGATCGCGTGCGCTGCGCCGCCCAACAGATCATCGCGGCCAAGCGCGCCACCTACTACGGCATCGGCATGGCGATGGTGCGCATCACCCGCGCGCTGCTGGGCGACGAGAACAGCGTATTGACCGTCTCGACGCTGCTGCGCGGGGCGCACGGCGTGCGCGGCGTGTTCGCGGGCATCCCCTGCGTCGTGGGCGGCGCGGGCGTGCGCGAGACGCTGACGCTCCCGCTGTTGCCCGAGGAGGAGGAGCGCTTCCGCCGCTCGTGCGAGGTGCTGGACGCGTGTTGGAAGGAGCTGTCGTTCTGAGCGCAAACCCAAACGGGCGCCGCCGGTCTTCCGGCGACGCCCGTCCTTGTGCGCTTACAGCTCGCGCAGCGCGTCGATCAGCTCCGTCTTGGAGGCCGTGCGCTCGTCCTTGCGCTTGATCACCCGCGCCGGCACGCCCGCGACCACGACGCCCGGCTCCACGTCGCCGATGACGACCGCGCCCGCCGCGACGACCGCGCCCGCGCCCACGCGCACGCCCTCGATGACCACGGCGTTGGCGCCGATGACCACGTCGTCCTCAATGACGACCGGCTGCGCGCTCGGGGGCTCGACCACGCCCGCGAGCACCGTGCCCGCGCCGATGTGGCAGCGCTTGCCCACGATCGCGCGGCCGCCGAGCACCGCGCCCATGTCGATCATCGTGCCCTCGCCGATGACCGCGCCGATGTTGATGATCGCGCCCATCATGATGACCGCGCCGTCGCCGATCTCGACCTGGTCGCGGATGATCGCGCCCGGCTCGATGCGCGCGTTGAAGCGCTTGAGGTCCAGCAGCGGGATCGCGCTGTTGCGCCGGTCGTTCTCCACGACCAGCTCCTCGATGTCCGCGGCGTTCTGCTCCAGCGCGGGCTGCACGTCCTTCCAGTCGCCGAAGACGATCTGGTCGCCCGCGCCGAACACCTTGCAGCCCTCGAACGAGAGCGGGCGCTTGGCCTTCACGTACGCCTTCACAGGCGTCCGCTTCTGGGATTCCCGGATGATGCGGATGATCTCGTATGCGTCCATTAGCGTCCTCCAAACAATACGTCGTCCATGTCGTAGAGCCCGGCGGGCATGTCCCGCACAAAGCGCGCGGCCTTGACCGCGCCCACGGCGAAGATGCGGCGGCTGTCCGCCCTGTGGCGCAACTCCAGCTCCTCCTGCTCGCCGAAGAAGCGCACGCTGTGCTCGCCCGCGACCGTGCCGCCGCGCAGGCTGTGCATGCCGATCTCGCGCCCCCGCGCGCCGACGAGGCCCTCGCGGCCGTATTGCACGGCGTATATGCCCTGTGGGTCGACGGCCGAGAGCAGCATCTTCGCGGTGCCGCTGGGCGCGTCGACCTTCTGTCGGTGGTGCGTCTCGACGATCTCGATGTCAAAGCCCTCGCCCAGCGCGCGCGCCATCTCCGCGGCGATGCGGCGCATGACCGTCACGCCCACGGAGAAGTTCTGCGCCCGCACGATCGCCACACTGCGCGCCGCCTCGCGGATGGATTCCTCCTGCGCGGCGGACAGGCCCGTCGTGCCCAGCACGAGCGGCACCTTCAGCTCCAGCGCGTCCGCCAGCAGCGGCAGCAGATTGCCCGGATAGGAAAAGTCGATCGCCACGTCCGGCGAGGGAACGGCGCGCAGCGAGGGCAAATGGCCCTGATCCACAATGCCCGCGATGCGCAGGTCTTCCTGCGCGCGGCACACATCCTCGACCATCTGCCCCATTTTACCGTAACCGATCAGCGCCAGGTTCATGCCATCACCCGCAGCGCTTCTGCCAGCACCTCGCGGTGCGCTTTCTCCATCTTGCAAAGCGGCAGGCGGTATCCGCCCACGTCCATGCCCAGGAGGTTCATGGCCTCCTTGACCGGAATGGGGTTGACCTCCATGAACAGCTTCTCGATGAGGTCGGTGTACTTCAATTGCAGCGCCCGCGCGTGCGCCACGTCGCCCGCCGCAAAGGCGGCCACCATCTCATGCGTCTGGGCGGGGCAGACGTTGGCCAGCACGGAGATCACGCCCGTGCCGCCCAGCGACATCACCGGCACGATCACCGCGTCCTCGCCTGAGAGGATGCAAAAGTCCTCCGAGGCGTAGCGGGCAATCTTGGCGACGTAGGCCAGGTTGCCGCTGGCCTCCTTGATGCCGGCGATGTTCGGATGGCGCGCGAGGCGCTCGACCGCCTTGACGGACAGGCTGCACGCCGTGCGGCTCGGCACGTTGTACATCACCACCGGCACGCCCGCCGCATCGGCGATCGTCTCAAAGTGGCGGACCATGCCCTCCTCGTTGGCCTTGTTGTAGTAGGGCGTGATCGCCAGCACGCCGTCCGCGCCCATCTGCGCATAGTGGCGGGCCTTCTGGGCGGAGACGGCCGTGGCATTGGAGCCCGCACCGACGATGACCGGCACACGGCCGGCGACGGTGTCAATCACGCACTGCGCGACCGCGTCCTGCTCCTGCTGCGTGAGCGTGCTGGTCTCGCCCGTGGTACCCAGCGGCACGAGGCCGTCGGTGCCCTTTTCGATGTGCCACTCGCACAGCTCCTTGATCTTTTCGAGGTTTACACTGCCATCCGCGTGAAACGGCGTGATGAGCGCGACATAGCTTCCCTTCAGATTCATCGCATTTCCTCCTTGTCTAGCGTTCGAGCGATTTCACAAAGCGCTCCAGGCGGTCCATGCCCTCGCGCAACTCCTCGTCGCTGTAGCAATAGGTGATGCGTACAAAGCCCTCCACGCCAAAGCAGCTGCTCGGCACGACGGCAACCTTCGCCTCGCGCATGAGCCGCAGCGCAAACGCCTCCGACGTCATGCCGAAGCGGGCGATGCTGGGGAAGACGTAAAACGCGCCGTCCGGCCGCGCCGTCTCAAGCCCCATCTTCTCCAGCCGCCCCAGCACGTAGTCGCGCCGCTGCAGGTAGCGCAGCCGCATCGGCTCGATGTCCACGTCGAAGATTCCCTCGCAACCCCGTTGCGAAAAGGCAGATACGCCCACCACCAGCGCGGCGTGCACCTTGAGCATCTGGCGCGCCACAGGCGCGTCGGCGATGCCGTAGCCCACGCGCCATCCGGTCATCGCATAGGGCTTGGAAAAGCTCTGCACCACGATCAACCGATCGCGCAGCGTCCTGTCATCCATCAGATGCGGCACATCCTGCCGATAGACCAACCGATCGTACACGGCGTCCAGCAGCACGAAAAGGTCATGCTCCCGGGCCGCGCGCGCCACCCGCTCCAGCGACGCCTCCTCCAGCACACAGCCGGTGGGGTTGTTGGGCGAGGTGACCAAAATCGCTTTCGTGCGCGGCGTCAGGCATGCGTCAAGGCGTTCCTGCGCGATCTGAAATCCGTCCGCCTCAGTGTGCAGCGGCACGCACACGCCGCCGGCCAGCGCGATCAGCTGCTCATACAGGCCAAACGCAGGCACCGGCACGATCACCTCGTCGCCAGGGTTGAGGATGGCCAGCAGCGCGCTGGCGATGGCCTCGGTCGAACCCGCGGTCACGATGACCTCGTCCGCTCCGTAGTCTGTGCCGTGACGGGCGTTTTCATAGGCCGCGATCTGGGCGCGCAGCGACGCATAGCCTGCGTTGGGCGGATAGTGCGTGTAGCCCTCGCCCAGCGCGCGCTGGGTGCGCTCGCAGATCGGCGCGGGCGTGTCAAAATCCGGCTCGCCCAGCGTGAGCGAAATGCACCCCTCGATGTGCCTGGCCTCGGCGGTGATGCGCCGGATGCCGCTGGGCTGCATCGCGACGACCGCACGGTTCATCTCCATCGCAGCGTCCCTCCCATACGTTTCGGATTATAGCATGGAAAATCCGCCCGGTCAACGATCGGGCGGATGGATGGACGAACAATTCTCATTTCTTGGGCTGGCGGCGCAGGTACGCGGGCACGTCCGACAGATACGAGCGGCTCGAGGTCTCCTGCTGCGCCTCTTCCGGCGGCTGCTCGCGCACGGGGTTCTGCTGCTGCGGCATGCCCTGGAAGGGCGACACGCGCTGCGGCGCAGGCCCGCGGTTCATGCCGCTGTTGACGAACGAGGGGATCTCCGGCTCGCCGTCCTGCGGCCCGTAGCCGCCCTCGGCGCGCGGCGCGTACATGCCCTCCGCGGGGGTATAGCTCGAATCGTAACGGGAATACGCGCGCGGCTCTTCGGGCGCGGCGTAGCTCGTCTGCGTGACCGGCACGTACGGCGCCTGCGAGGGCGCGTAGGCCTGGCGCTGGCGCTTGACGGGCTCGCGCGGCGGGAACGGCGTCTTTTCAAAGCCAGTGGCGATGACGGTGATGCGCACCTCATCCTCCAGCGACTCGTCGATCCCGGCGCCGAAGATGATGTTCGCCTCGCTGTCGGCCGCCTGCATGACCAGCTGCGCCGCCTCGTTGATGTCGATGATGCTCATGTCCGGGCCGCCAGTGATGTTCATCAGCACGGCGCGCGCCCCGTCGATGGAGGTCTCCAGCATCGGAGACTGAATGGCGTTCTTGGCGGCCTCGACCATGCGGTTTTCGCCCTTGCCCACGCCGATGCCCATGTGCGCCATGCCGCCCGACTCCATGACCGTCTTGACGTCTGCGAAGTCCAGGTTGATCAGCGCGGGCACGGCGATCAGGTCGGAAATGCCCTGGATGCCCTGACGCAGCACGTCGTCTGCGATGCGGAACGCCTCGAGCATGGTCGTGCCCTTGCTCACGACCTGCAGTAGCCGGTCATTGGGGATGACCACCAGCGTATCCACGCGCTGCTTGAGCTCGTTGATGCCGGCCTCAGCGTTCTTCATGCGCTGCTTGCCCTCGAACAGGAAGGGCTTGGTCACCACCGCGATGGTCAGGCAGCCCAGCTCACGCGCGACTTCAGCCACGATGGGCGCGGCGCCCGTGCCGGTTCCGCCGCCCATGCCCGCCGTGACGAACACCAGGTCGGAGCCCTTGAGCGCCTGCGCGATCTCCTCGCGGCTCTCCTCGGCCGCGCGGCGGCCGATGTCGGGCACAGCGCCGGCGCCCAGCCCCTTGGTCAGCTTTTCGCCAATCTGGATCTTATGCTGCGCCTGCGACAGGTTCAGCGCCTGCTTGTCCGTATTGATGGAAACAAACTCGACGCCGCGCAGCCCCGAGTCCACCATGCGGTTGACGGCATTGTTGCCGCCGCCGCCGCAGCCGACGACCTTGATGGACGCGTAGGAATTCTGTTCGACTTCAAACTCGAGCACAAGTCATCCCCCTTTTGTTGTCAAAAGCTTTATTTGCCCAGCAGTTTTTGGAAGAAAGAAGAGACCTTGCCGAGCAGGGAATTCTCTTCTTCGCTGGATTCAAGCGTCTCAAAGACCAGATCCACCAGGCCCAGGGCGCTGGAATAGATGGGGCTGTTGAGCTTGGCGGTCTTGGCCGCCGGTTGGCGTACGGCACGTCCCAATTGATTGGACAGGTAGACGCGCCCACCATTCATCGGTGCAATGCCGCCGCCCGTGAGGTAGATGTTGGACCAGCTGCCCAGGCGCACGCCGCTGTGGTCGATGCAGTCCTGGATCATTTCGGCGATTTCATCCACGCGCGGCTCGAGCACGCGCGCCACCTGTTCGTGGGTAAAGGTCTCGCCCTGGCCGCCCTCGGCCGTCTCCTGCTTGTCCTCGCCGCTGGTGTTGAACACGTATCCGCGCTTGATCTGCTCGCACTGGGCCATGGGGGCCTCCAAGCCGGTGACCAGGTCCAGAGTGATGTGCGCGCCGCCGACCGGCAGCACCTTATGGAAGATGAGCGCATCGCCCTCGACGGTCATCACCTCGGTGGACAGGTAGCCCACGTCCACCAGCACGGCGGTGCGGTCGCGATCCTCCGGCGTCAGGAAGAGCAGCGCCTCGCCCATGGGCGTGGAGTAAAAGCCCTTGACCGTCAGGCCCAGCTGTGCCATGCGGTTGGAGACGTCGTTGAGGAAGAACTGGTCGGCGACAATGAAGGAGACCATCGCCCGCAGGGTGCTGCCCTTCATGTCGACCGGCTCCATCGTCTTTTTGCCCTCATCGACCATGAACCAGGCGGGCGAGCGGTGGATGATCGCGCCGCGCAGGGGCTGCACCTCCTCCGTCGCCTGGATGAACACGCGCTCCACATCCGCGGGCGTCACGCGCGGGTCCGCGCCCTGCAGCTGCACCTGCGTTTCGATGACGTACACCCTGGAAAACTCGCCCGGCACGCCGACGTACACTTCCTTGATGCGCCGGCGGGACTGTGCTTCGGCCTCCGCGATGGAATCCTGAATCGCCTGACTGACCAGCGCAGGCGCATTCCACTCGCCGTCCATGAAGCCGTCGTAAGGAACCGTCCCCGCGCCGATGATGTCGCAGCGGTGATAACTGCCGCTTTCCGCCACCAGGGTCACGATTTTCGACGTTCCGAAGTCGACCACAGCCGCTGTCTTTTTCATCTTCGTTTCTACTCCCCGCTGCGCGCTGGGCGCGCGCCAAATGGTAACCTCTGACGTACATAAAACCGGATACTATATTTTAACCTTTTTACGCGCCATATGCAAGAACCATTGCGAAAAACAGTCTGTTTTCGTTCATTTTTTCGAGCAGACCGCAGTTTTGCAGGATAAAATCTGATATTTACACAAACCGACGGTCTGTTTTTTGTATTTTTTCTCACTGCGACGGCACAAAATCGGCCACGCGAGCTGAAGAAACGTCGAGTTTGGCGCCGAGCAGGTCGAAATTAAGCCGCTGCGTCTGCCCAGAGAGGCGTTCATCCTCGTCGGCCTCCTCCTGGGTCATCGTGCCGTTTGCCACGGCGCGGGCGCGCTGCTGGGCTGCTTCCTCCTGTGCCTGAAGCTCGCGCTGCTCCACCTCGGCCAAAAACGCGGGGCTCTCAATCTGACGCAGCACCTCCTGGGCAATGGAGATCTTTGTCTCCATATTCTCCACGTCGCCCAGTTCGATCTTGAGCCCGTCGGTCGTCATCAGGTAGAGGTTGTCCGAATCTTCCACGTTCAATTCAACGGCGCGCCCGGTCAATTCGCTGCGCGCGAGCACGGCGAGCACCTTCTGCACGGCCTGCGTCTGCCATTGCATCTCGGTTTGAAGTTCCTCGCCAATGGCAAGGCGTTTGATTTTCAGCCCCGTGACGACGGGCACGTCCAGCGTTTCGCTCTGCGCGCCGTATTGGTCGAGCACGCGTCCCTCGTCGTCCAGCACGAACATGACGCCCAGATACGTCACCGTCGCGCTCGGCTGGCGCTCGCTCACGCGCAGGATCAGGCCGTCCGGATAGATGATTTGCATGCCTTCAAAGCGCAAATAGCGGTTGCTCTCCACGGCCTGGCGCAGCTGCTCCTCGTTGATGGAGAAGATGGACTGATACATGTCCACTCCCGCGATGTCCGCGATCTGTTGGGGCGTATAGCGCGTGACGTCGCCCTCGACCTGCACGCTGCGCAGCACGAACACCGTGCTGCGCGCCAGCAGGAAGCCGATCAGCGCAAGCGCAAGCAGCACCACGAGCGCCGTCAGGCCCGGGTGCCCCGGCGCGCGGCGCGCGGGGCCGTACCGATCATCCATCCGTTCCACCTGCTTTCATTCGTCCGTTTGCCGTTCGCGCCGGATCTGAGCGCCCAGGCCGCTGAGCATCTGCTCCAGCCGTTCATAGCCCCGATCGACAATCTCCGCGCCCTCCACGACCGTCTCGCCGCGCGCCGCGAGCCCCGCGATCAGCAGCGCCGCGCCGCCGCGCAGGTCGCGTGCATACACCCGCGCGCCGTGCAGCGAGCGCACGCCGCGTACGATCGCCGTGCGGTCCTTGACCACGATGTTCGCACCCATGCGCCGCAGATCGCCCACGTGCGTGAAGCGGTTCTCGAACACCGTCTCCGTGATGATCGACGTGCCGCGCGCGCAGCATGTGAGCGCAAGCATCTGTGCCTGCATGTCCGTGGGAAACCCCGGATATGGCAGCGTGATCACCTGCCCGGGACTGTCCAGGCGCTGGGGCGCAACGAACGTCACGCGCCCTGCGCCGGTTTCGATCCGGCATCCCATCTCGCGCAGCTTGGCGATGACCGCCCCCAGCTCCTCCACCGGCGCGTCGGTCAGTTCCACCTCGCCGCCCGTGGCCGCCGCCGCCGCCAGCAGCGTCCCCGCCTCGATTCGGTCGGGCATCGGGCGGTATGTAGCGCCGTGCATGCGCCGCACGCCCTCGATCTCGATCGTGGCGCTTCCTGCGCCCGCAATGCGCGCGCCGCACGCGTTCAGGAACCGCTGCAGGTCCGCGATCTCCGGCTCGCGCGCGGCGTTGTAGATCACCGTGCGGCCCGGAATGCGCGCCGCGGCCATCATCACGTTTTCCGTCGCGCCCACGCTCGGATAGTCCAGGTGCACCTCGCCCCCGCGCATCCGTGCGCCGTCGCACACCACCAGCCCGCCCTCTTCGCGGATGTCCACGCCCAGCGCCGTAAGGCCCGCCAGGTGCAGATCAATCGGACGCTGGCCGATCTCGCATCCCCCCGGATATGGGACGACCGCTCTGCGCAGGCGGCCCAGCAGCGCGCCCATCATGAATACGGACGAGCGAAGCCGCTTGGACAGCCCCTCCGGCATCGTGTCGCTTTGAATCGACGATGCGTCCACCCGCAGCGCCGCACCCTGTGCAGACACCTTGCACCCCAGCGTCTGCAGGATGCGCACCATGTTATTGACGTCCGCAATGTCGGGGCAGTCCAGCAACGTCGTCGGGTCATCCGCCAGGATCGCCCCCGCGAGGATCGGCAGCACCGCGTTCTTGGCGCAGTGCACGCGTACCTCGCCCGCCAGCCTGTGCCCGCCCTCTACCCGAAACCTTTCCATCCGCACACCTCCAACGCCTTGTCGCTATTACTCTATGGCGAAGGAGCGAAGGGTGTGAAGGGCATCAGCGCAGCTGTTCGCACGTGCGCGAGATCGACAGCAGCACGCCGACCGCCGCCATCATGAGGCTCACGGACGTGCCGCCCGCGCTGAAGAACGGCAGCGGCAGGCCGGTCGTGGGCAGGATGCCGATGACCACGCCGATGTTCAGAAATGCCTGCACGCCGATCATCGTCGTGATGCCTGCGGCCAGCAGCGAGCCGAACCGGTCCGGACAGGTCAGCGCCACGCGGATGCCGGAGAAGACGAACGCTGCAAACAGCGCGATCACCGCAGCGCAGCCCACGAGGCCGAAGTCCTCGCCGACGATGGCGAAGATGAAATCCGACTCCGGATAGGGCAGGTAGGCAAACTTTTGCCGGCCCATGCCCAACCCGCGGCCAAACAGGCCGCCCGAGCCGAACGCGATGAGCGACTGCGAGAGCTGGTAGCCCTCGTCGCTCATCTTGGCGAACGGATCGCGGAAGGAGAGCAGGCGCTCGCGCCGGTACGGGGCGCTCCACGCGTAGGCTGCGCCCAGGCACAGCCCGCCTGCGCCCAGCAGCGCCAGATGGCGCCAGCTGGCGCCGGCGACGAGCAGCATCAGCACCGCGACAATCAGAATGCTGCCGCCGGTGGAGAGGTTGGGCTGTTCCAGAATCAGCAGGAACATCACACCCGGCACGCAAAGCAGCGGCGCAATGCCGGTGAACAGGCGGTCGATCTTGTCGCCGCGCCGCGTCAGCGCGCCGGCCATGAACGCGACCATCGCAAACTTGGCAAACTCCGAGGGCTGAAAGCTCAGCCCCGCCAGATTCAGCCAGCGGCGCGAGCCGTTGACATACACGCCTACGCCGGGCACGAGCACCAGCACGAGCAGCACCGCACTGGCTGCCAGCATCGTCAGCACGACCGGCGGACTCATGAAGATCCGGTAGTCGGTGCGCGAGAGCACGAAACACGCCGCCGCGCCCAGGCCGATGCCCACCAGCTGCTTTTTGACCGTCCCCAGCGCGTCGCCGCTGTCCTGCGCGGTGTAGTACGTCGCGCTGAAGAGCACGACCAGCCCGAAGAGCAGCAGCAGCACCATGCACACCACAACGCTCAGGTCTACGCCCCGACGCGGACGGGCCATGCGCTTTACCACAGAGAGCAATGCCATCCCCCACTTCTTTTGCAGCGGGGCGAGGTCATTTCATCTCCATGACCAGCGCTTTGAAGACATCCCCCCGCTGTTCGCAGTTTTCAAACATGTCAAAACTTGCGCACGCAGGAGAGAGCAGCACGTTGTATCCGGGTTTGGCCATGCTGCGGCAGCGGGCGACCGCTCTTTCCAGCGAGTAGCCTTCGTGCACGTAGCTTTTGTAGCCGGCCGCGTCCAGCGCGGCGGCAATCTTATCCGCGGTCTGGCCGATGAGCACGGCCGCCTCGATGTGTCCGCTGCGCCGGATGGCCTCGGCCAGCGGCGCAAAGTCGACGTTCTTCTCGCTGCCGCCCAGGATGAGCAGCGTCGGCGCGGCCATCGCCTCGACGGCGCGGCAGGTGGCGTCCACGTTCGTCCCCTTCGAGTCGTCGATGTAGCGCACGCCCTCCCACTCGCGCACAAACTCGATGCGGTGCTCGACGCCGCGGAATGTGCGCAGCGTCCGCGCGATGGCCTCGTCCGGCGCGCCCATGAGCGACGCGAGCAGCGAGGCCGCCAGCGCGTTTTCCAGGTTGTGCGGGCCGGGGATGAAGATGTCATCCACGGCGCACAGGCGCCGCGCGTCGCCGTCCAGGCGCAGATACACGCCCCCGTCCTGCGCATAGGCGCCAAAGGGCACGGCCTCCCGGCGCGAGAAGTACGCCACGCGCCCGCAAAGGCCCTGGGCCATCTCGCGGCAGGTCGCGTCGTCCCAGTTGAAGACGGCGACGTCCGCCTCCGTCTGATTCTGGAAGATGCGCCGCTTCATCTGCACATAGGTGCGCATGTCGCCGTGGCGGTTGAGGTGATCCTCCGTGATGTTGAGCACCGCACCGACCTGCGGGTGATAGCGCGACATGCTCTCACACTGAAACGACGAGATCTCGCACACGACGCGATCCTCCGGCCCGGCCTGATCGGCGATCGCGCTGAACGGATAGCCGATATTGCCCACGACGAACGTGCGAAAGCCGGCGGCCTTCAGGATCTCGCCGGTCAGCGTCGTGGTCGTCGTCTTGCCGTTGGTGCCCGTAATCGCCACCAGCGGCGCACGGTTGACGCGCGCCGCCAGCTCGACCTCGCCCACGACCTCGATGCCCATCGACAGCGCCTTTTGGATGAAGGGCGCCGCGTACGGGATGCCGGGGCTGATGACGAGCAGGTCATGCCCCGCCAGCAGCGGCTCCGCCGGCTGCCCCAGCCGCAGCTCCGCCGGCAGCGCCTGTAGCTCCTGCGCATCCGCCAGCTCCTCCAGCGGCTTGGCGTCGTTGGCCGTCACGTGCGCGCCAAGCCGGCATAGAAGCCCGGCCGCCGCCACGCCGCTGCGCGCCAGCCCCACGACCAGCGCGCGCCTGTCCTTCCACTGCAAAGAAAACACCTCCACATTGAGAAAAAAGCGGGCGACGCCCGCGGGGTCGATGAAGCCAGATCAGGCGACGCTCAGGATGGCCAGCAGGCACAGCGCCACCGTGACGAGCGTGTACATCGTCACGATCTTCGGCTCCGGAATGCCGCACAGCTCGAAGTGATGGTGAATCGGCGCCATCTTGAACACGCGCTTGCCATGCGTAAGCTTGAAGTAGGTGATCTGGATGATATCCGACAGGCTTGAGATCAGCATGCAGAACGCGATCAGCACCAGCAGCAGCGGCAGGCGCAACAGCAGCGCCGCGCCCACGACCGCGCCGCCGATGAACATCGAGCCCGTATCGCCCATGAACAGCCGCGCGGGGTAGATGTTGAAGCGCAGGAAGCCCATGCACGCGCCGGCCAGCGCGCAGCACAGCACCGCCAGATTGCCCAGGTTGGTCGCATCCATGCCCGACACTGCCGCCGCCGCAAACAGCGCGAGCAGGCCAAGCGTGGCCATGTCCACCAGCGCCACGGAGCCGAGCAAGCCGTCCAGGCCGTCCAGCAGGTTCGCGCTGTTGGTCGTGCCGACGATGACGAACATCGCCGCCGGGATGTACAGCACGCCCAGGTCCCACTCAGTGCCCAGGAACGGCACGATGATGTGGTCGCCCACCAGCGGATGAAAGTAGCAGTATGCCGCAAAGGCCGCCGCCAGCAGCGCCTGACAGATCATCTTCTGCGAGGGCGTCAGGCCGCCATTCTTGCCGCGGCGGATCTTGGTCATGTCGTCTGCAAAGCCAATGCACAAGTTGCCCAGCGCGAGCAGCAGCACCGCGAGCATCATGTCCGTCTTGACGTCAAAGCCGCCCGTGTGCAGCGCAAGCGCCACGACGAGCGTCACCAGCGCGATCATCAGGCCGCCCATGGTGGGCACGCCCTGCTTTTTCTGGTGGCTCTTGGGCGCCAGCTCGTAGACGTTCTGCCCAAACTTCAGACGCTTGAGCGCCGGCAGCAGCACAGGGCCCACCGCCAGCGACAGCAGGAACGCCGCGAGCACCGCCCAGATCATCCTTTGCATGCCGATTCCTCCTCACTTCTGCTCCGCGAGCAGTTCGCGCACGACGCACTTTTCGTCAAACGGATATTTCACGCCGCCGATGTCCTGGTATGTCTCGTGGCCCTTGCCGCACAGCACGATCACGTCGCCCTCCTGCGCGACCTGCATCGCGTAGCGGATGGCCTCGCGCCGGTTTTCAATGATGACGTACTTGCCGTCCGTCTCCCGGATGCCGTCCTCGATGGCCGCAAGAATCTGCATGGGATCTTCCTTGCGCGGGTTGTCGCTGGTGAGGATGGATAGGTCGGCCAGCTGGCCGCTGATGCGGCCCATGACCGGCCGCTTCTGGCGGTCGCGGTCGCCGCCGCAGCCGAACAGCGCGATCAACCGTCCGCGCGTGAACGTGCGCACCGTGCGCAGGATGTTGTCCAGCGCGTCAGGGGAGTGCGAATAGTCCAGAATCATGCGGTAGGGCGTATCCAGCTCCAGCATCTCGATGCGTCCCGGCACGCTGCGCACCGCCTCCAGGCCGCGCTTGATCGTGTCCAGATCGATGCCCAGGATCATCGCCAGGGCAGTGGCGGCCAGGGCGTTGTAGACGTTGAACATGCCCGTCATGCGCAGGTGAATCTCCGCGCTGTGCAGGCCGCGCAGGTTGAGCGTAAAGGACACGCCGTTCTCCGCGATCTCGATATCGCGTGCATACAGGTCGGCGTTTTGGCTGATGCCGAACGTCATGCACGGCAGCTTCAGGTCCGCGCAGACCTCCGGCGTCGTCTCCTCGTCGGCGTTAAACGCCGCGTTCTGGCACAGCCCGTCCGCAAACAGTTTGCGCTTGGCGTCACGATAGCATTCCATGGAGCCGAAGAAATCCAGGTGATCCAGCGAAAGATTCGTGTAGGCGGCCGCCTCGAAGGACATGCCCACGAGCTTGCGCAGCGCCAGCGCGTGCGCCGAGACCTCCATGCATACGACCTGCACGCCCTCGTCGGCCATCGTGCGCAGCGTGTCGTACAGCTCGATGGGATCCGGGGTCGTCAGCTTGCTGTCGAGCATGCGCGCGCCGATCATGTTGCCCGTCGTGCCGATCAGCCCGCATTTCATGCCCGCCTGTTCGCAGATGGATTTGAGCAGATAGGTCGTCGTCGTCTTGCCCTTGGTGCCGGTGACGCCCACCATGCGCATGCGCCGCTGCGGATGCCCGTAAAATGCGCTTGCGATGCGCGCCATGGCCGCGCGCGCGTCGGAGACGAGCACCTGAACCGCCTGCACGTCGGGCAGCCAACGCTCGACGGCCAGCGCAACGCTTCCGTTCTCCACCGCCTGCGCGGCAAAGTCGTGCGCGTCGAAGTTTGCCCCGCGGAAGCAGAAGAAGAGCCCGGCCTGCGTCTTCTTGCGCGAATCGGCGCTCAGGCTTTCGATCTGCGTCTGCCCGTCGCCGCGCAGCTCCAGCACCTCGGGTACGTCTATGAGCAAATCCTTCAAGTACATCGTCATTCCTCCGGCCTGCCGCCGCAGCGGCGTTTTTTCGATTCTCTACGGTATGTCAAAGGAGACGGTCACCTGCGTGCCGGGCTCCACATACGTGCCGGCAGCGGGCTCCTGACGCGTGGCCAGTCCGCTTCCCTCGATGAGCATTTCCAGCTTGCGCGCGCGCAGCAGGCGGCTGGCCTCCACGATGGGCTGGCCCAGCACGTCCGGCACGAGCACCAGGTCCTGCGCGGTGATCGGCTCGCCCTCCGTAACGTAGAGCATCACGATCGAGCCCTCCTGCATCGTCGCGCCGGGCAGCGGCATCTGCGACAGCACGACGTCCTGCGCGCCGTCCACCATCGCCTCCAGCCCCGCCTCCTGCAGCAGCGCCTTGGCCTGAGCGACCGTGAGGCCGCGCGTCTCCGGCACCTCCACCTGCGCGCGCGTCTGCGTCTCGTAGGGCGCGACGCCCAGGTATTGCAGCGTCTCCTGCAGGATCTGCGCCGCAAAGGGCGCGGCGGTCGTCCCGCCATAGTCGACATAGACGGACGCCTCGTTGACGATCACGAGCACGGCGATCTTGGGATCATCCGCCGGCGCGAAGCCGACGAACGAGCCAATGTGCACGTCCCGCGCAATCTTGCCGTCCTTGTATACCTGCGCCGTGCCGGTCTTGCCGCCGATGCGGTAGCCCTCGACCTGCGCATTCTTGCCACCGCCCTCGGCAACGACCGCCTCGAGCAGTTCGCGCATGGTCGCGGAGGTCTCCGCCGTGATGGGCGTTGCGACCACGTGCGGCTGCGTGCGCTCTACAACCGTGCCGTCCGCATCCAGTACCTCTTGCACGATGTACGGGCGCATCAGCCGGCCGCCGTTGACCACCGCGCAGGCCGCGGTGATCATCTGCAGCGGCGTCACCGCCACGCTCTGGCCAAAGCCGATGCGCGCCAGGTCGACATCCTTGACGCTGGTCGCGCCGATCAGAATGCCCGCAGCCTCGCCCGGCAGGTCAATACCCGTGGTTGCGCCCAGACCGAATGCGCGCAGATAGCGGTACATCCGGTCCGTTCCCAACCGCAGCGCCAGTTCGACAAACACGGGATTGCAGGAGTTTTGCAGCGCCTGCGCCATCGTCTGTGCGCCGTGCGGATTGCCCCAACAGCGGATGGTGTCGCCGCTGACCGTGATGCGCCCGGAACAATAGAAGGCATCCTCCGGCGTCGTCACCCCGCTGTCAATGGCTGCAGCTGCGGTGAGCATCTTGAACGTGGAGCCCGGCTCGTATGCGTCGCTGATCGTCGTGATGCGCATCAGGCTTTGCAGGGCCTGCGCGTCGTCGCGCGGCGGGTCGTTGGGGTCGTAGTCGGGCTTCATGGACATGGCGAGCACTGCGCCCGTGTTCACGTCCATGACGATGGCCTGTACGCTGGCGGCCTCATTGACCTCAATGCACTCGCGCAGCGCGCGCTCCACAAAGCTCTGGATCTCGCGGTCGATGGTCAGCCGCAGGGTGTTGCCCGGCGTGGCGGGGATGTACTGGCGCTCGCCGTCCGCCAGCGTGCGGGCCCTTGCGTCCACCTCGGAGACGATCTTGCCCGGCTCACCGGCAAGATAGTCCTCATAGTACTGTTCCAACCCGGACTGCCCCACGCTGTCCACATTGGTCAGGCCCAGCACCTGCGAAAGATACGCCCCCATAGGATACCATCTTTTTGTATCTTCGTCAAAGGAAAGTCCCTTGAGCGCCCCGGTTTTTTGCATTTCCTCCCGCTCGCGCAGGTCGCGCAGCGTGTCGACGTCCTCGCGCGACACCTGCCGCTTGAGAATGACGGACGATTTGGTCTTGTCCGAAACCCTGTCAATCACGGTTTCCTCATCCAAGCCCAGCACTTCGCCCAGCACCTGCGCCATGCCCTCGGGGTTTTCCACCAGCTGTGGATTTGCGCTGACGATGTAGGCCGTGGTGCTTTGCACAAGCAGCTTGCCGTTGCGGTCTGTGATATCTCCGCGCTGCGCGGCGACGATGCCGCTGCGCGTCCACTGACTGACGCCACGCGCAGTCAGTTCCTCTGCACGCAACACCTGCAGCTGAAACAGGCGCGCGCACAGCGTAAGAAAAAGGAGGCAGAACCCGACCGTCAGCCAGATTAGACGCTTTCGTACAGTCATCCCCGGCGATAACAAGCCGCATTCCCCCTCCACAGGGGCCGCTATTTGAGCAGTCCCAAGATCACGCCGAGCCAATCGATGCTTTCCTGCGTCGTTTCATCCCGCGTGTCTTGTGCTTCATTCACTTGTATGGGCTGCGAAAGGGCGATGCTGAAGACCTGTTGGGTCGTGGGCTTGATCATGCCCAGCTTGTTGACGGCGTAGTTGCGGATCATCTCCCCGTCGGTCGCCTCGGTGAGCTCCTGGCTGAGCAGCAGGTTGTTCTCACGCTCCTGACGGATGCTCGTCTGCAGGCTCTCAATATCCTTCTGCAGCTGGGCCGAGTAGGCGATCTGGCTGAGCGACATGAAGCACGCCGCGCACAGCACGCCCGCCAGCGCGACGACCGCTGCTGCCGTCAGAGACGGCCGGCGGCGCGCCGGCTCCTCCTTTGCGCGCCGTCTGGGTGGGGGCGCGCCGCGCCCCTCTTCCTCCTTCCAGGCGGGCTGGGGCGTCAAGGCGTTGGCGCCATCCACGACCGGCATGGCATAGGCGACCTGCCGCACCCGCCTGACATGCTCTGCCATCAGTGTATTCCCCCTCCTGCCGGTCGAGAACCGCCGCGCGGCGCCCGACCGCTATTGCACCACCGTTCAGTACCTTTCTTCCATGTGCGCCAGCAGGTCTGCAAAGTCCATCTCGGCCTCCTGCTCCTGCTTCTGATAACGCGCCGCATCCCAAATTTCGATGTGGTCATTCATGCCCACGAATACGAGTTCGCGCGTAAGGCCCACCTTGCTGCGCAGCTTCTGCGGCAGCAGGATGCGCCCCTGCGCGTCCATGACATTGCCCGTATATGCATTTCCCATGATGTAGCGAACGTACATCATGCCCTTGACGTCCGTGCTGCGCACCTGCGACAGGCGCGCCTTGATCTCCTCCCACTTTTCCAGCGGATAGAGCGCAAGCGCCGTATTCTCACTGTTCAGGGCGATGGTGAACTGTTCGCCGAGCTGTTCGCGCAGGGACACCGGGATGATCACGCGCCCTTTGCTGTCGAGGCTGTGCTCGAAGGAACCCGCAAAGTCCGCCGCCATCCCGAATCCCCCCTCCCGGCCCCTTGCCCTCTACTTTGTGGAACTAATCTCTTTTATACACCACTTCCCTCCACTTTTCAAGTGCTTTTCAAAAAAAAGAGTATGACGATACTGTGCGTGTCCGTAATAGTTTCTTCACATTTACAAAAAAAGAAAGCCGCCGGACCGTTTGTCCGGCGGGATGCGACAGAGCGTTCCCCATCGCCCAAAAACGTTGAAATATCAAGCTTTTTGTCGATTCCTCAACATCTTCCCGTCTGCCGGACTCCTTCCCCTATATATTGTATTTGCGTCATTTTTATGAAGATATGGCGGGTAGATATTGCGCAATTATGTTTTATTTTATATAACAAAAATGTTGACATTCCCATTTTCGGATTTCTCTTCCAAAAAGCCAAAAAATAAAAGCGGCCCGTCTCCACGGACCGCAGATCAATATGCAATTTCGTGCAGCGCAAAGCCCAGCGCATCGCACGACACCAGGTGGTAGCGCACGCCTTCGAACGCGCCGTTGAACGCGCGCGACGTGCTCGCCCCATGCAGGTGTCCATAGACCGCCACGCACACGCCATACTCGCTCAACAGGCGCGTAAATCCCGTCTGTTCCGGCGGCTCGGGGAAGGGCGGGTAGTGCAACATGGCGACGATGGGCGCGTCTGCGGACAGCCTGCGCGCATCCTTGAGGGAGAGCGCAAGGCGCTGCACCTCGCGTTCGTGGATCTTGCGGTCCTGAGGATCGTCGCATGCGCACAGCCAGCCGCGCGTTCCGGCAAAGAGTGTGCCGGAGAGCAACAGCGCATCGTTTTGCAGCGCATAGAAGCCCTCCGGCAGCGCTGCGCGCAGGCGCGCCAGCGAACTCCACCAGTAGTCGTGATTGCCGCGCAGGAGGATCTTGCGTCCCGGCAGAGCCGCGATGCGCTCCAGATCGGGCAGGGCGTCGCGCAGCTGCATCGCCCAGGAGGTATCTCCCGGCAAAAGCACGACGTCCTCCTCGGTCACGCGCGCGCGCCAATCTTCGCTGATGCGCTCGAAGTGGTTTTCCCAATGCGCGCCGAATACGTCCATGGGCTTGACGTCGCCGCCGGGCAGGTGAAGATCCGCGATCGCAAAGATTTTCATGTCTGCGCGCGGCCTCCCATCCGCCTCTTACATCTGTTCTTCATCGTCTTCCTCGCGACGCGCGTTCTCCTCTTCCTCCTCGGCCGTCTCCTCCAGGGAGAGCTCACGGTCGATCTCGCCCAGCTCTCGGTCCGGGATATCAGTGGAAAGGTCCGGCGTGATCTCATCCATCATGCTCACGCCTTCCAGCTCCAGCTCTGCACCGGCGGCGGCGTCTTCACCGTCCTCGGCATCGGACGCCCTGTCGGGGTTTTTGCCCAGCTCCTTGAGGCAGAACAGGCACATGTCCTTTCCCGGGAGCGCGGGGTTCTCATTGCACACCGAGCACAACTCGAACAGATCGTCCTTCATTTCGCCTTTCATTTCCCGCTTGCACACCGAGCAATACTGCTCGCCCTCCTGGATGTAATTCAATTCGCAGCGCGGGCATTTGATGAATCCCATTGACAAGCCTCCCCGTGGTCTGGCTGCGCGCCCCTTCCGGCAGGGATTGCCTTGGAAGCGCGCTTCCTTTTAAATTGATCTTTCATTTCGAATCTGTTACGATTCTATTACAGCGCTTGAACGTGCCAAGCAGAAGGAGGTACCCAGATGAACGCAAGAACCATCGCATTCTGTACGCTGCTCGCCGCGCTGCTCAGCGCGCCAGGCGGCGCGCCTGCAGAGGAGCGCCTTTCCGTCTCCTCGCTGGCAACACCTTCCGCAACTGTCGGTCATTATACTATAGGTTCGGCTTCAGCGCAAGAGCAAGAAGCATATAATTATTTGACGGAGGACCGAAACCGCTACGGCCTGCCCACGCTGCCGCTCGATCCTACGCTTTGCGCGCTGGCCAGACTCAAGTCGCAGGACATGATCGACGGCGGATACTTCGCACACACCTCGCCCACGCTCGGCAACGCCTCGCAGATGCTGCGCGATTACGGCTATTCGTTCACATCGGTAGGCGAGAACATCGCACGGCATGCGACTGTGCTCAAGGCGCATGCGGCGTTTCTGAGCAGCGAAGACCATCGGCGCACCATGATGAGCACCTCGTGGACGAAGGTGGGCATCGGCGTTGCGCTGGATGCGGACGGAAACGCCTACGTCACGGAGCTATTCGTGCGTTGACCCCTCCACGCGCCTCAAACGCCCGGGATGAAAGATCCCGGGCGCTCTTTGGTTCAATGCGTCTCCAAAATGGGCGAAACCTCCACTTCATCGTCCATTCGCGCAAAATGCGGCATACTGTCGCGACCGATCCGGCCTTTCATTCCATTTACGGGTTCTTCTCCTCCACAAATACATAGGGCGCAATCTGTGCGGCCCGCACCTGGCCGATTCCCGGCACGTTGTCCAGCTCCTCCACGCTGCAAAACCCGCCATGTTCCTCTCGATAGGCGATGATGCGCTCGGCCGTCGCCTCGCCAACGCCCGGGATCGCCGTGAGCATCCAGGCGTCCACTCGGTTCAGATCCAGACGCCCGCGCACGGTCGACTCCGGCGTCGGGCTGGGCCTGCGGGTTGGCAATTCAACCGGCGCAGGCGATGGGGAGGGCAAGGGATTCAGCACAGGCAGGCGAGACACGGCGCACAGCGCGCACAGGAGGGCGACGTACAGGCCGAACACGATCAGGCGGTGCATGCCCACGCTCGTCAGCGCAAAACGCCCGATGCGCCTCATGTTTCCGGGCGCGAGAGATCCCGCGCATCCTCTCCGACCGTCTCCACCACCGCTTCCCGGGCGCTCTGAATCGCCTTTTGCGTCGAGGTATCCAATGCGTAGATGTAGCTCTCATCCGCGCATGCGAGGATTCGGTAGTCGTATTGCTCGCCTTGCCGTATGCGCTGGATATACGTGGGCATGTATCCGACCTCGTCAAAGCGGATTGTGCGCGTCTGCGGATCGTAGGTGAAGCGCACCTGCAGCACCATGCCCGCGGTGTTCTGTGCCTCGCGCGAGTCGGTCAGAAAGCTGCCCAACGAATAGGCGACGTACGCATCGTGCTGCGCGCCGTCCGAGCGCGTGACGGTCATCTTCTCCACAGGCTGTACGACGTTGGGATGCGCGCCGAGGATCAGGTCCGCCCCTGCCTCGGCCAAAGCGCGCGCGAGGCTGCGCGTATGGGAGGCCACCTCTTCCTTGTTTTTGGTGCCCCAGTGCGGCAGCACAATGACGACGTCCGCCCCCGCCTTGCGCGCGTTTCCGATATCGCGAACCATATCGCTCTGACGGATCACCGACACGCCCTCGCGCTGGGACGCGCGCGTGCGCTCCATGGTATTGTCGCTGAACCCATAGGTGTAGGCGAGCACGGCGATCTGCACGCCGTTGATCTTGATCATCTGCGCGCTGCCCACCTGCTCGGGATCCACATAGGCGCCCGCGGCGATCATGCCGCGGTTTTCCAGCTGCATGATCGTCTGCCGCAGGCCGTCCTCGCCCTTTTCCAGGGCGTATTCGCTGGCGAGGGAGAGCAGGTCAAAGCCGCTGTCGCGGATGGCGTCGAGCAGCGCGTCGGGGGCGTTGTAGTTGCTGTATCCCGCCTCTTCTCCCGCGAAATACGTCTCGATCGTACCCAGGGTCAGGTCGGCCTGGGAGACGTAGGGCTTGACGCGTCCGAACAGGGCGGAAAAGTCATACGTTCCGCTCTCCTCGTCGTAGCCGCTCTGGCGGATGTTCTTGGGCGCGTAGATCGAGCCGACGGCGCTGAGCGTCACAGTGCGCTGTTGCGGCGCCGCCGTCGGCGCAGCGGAGGGCTGGGGCGCCGCCTCCGGCACGGCGGTCTCCTGCGGGACGCCGCTTGCCTGCGCGGCGCTGGCTTCCGGCGCCGCGCCCACCGGCGCAGGTCTGCCGCCCGCATACTGGCGGAACGTCTCCGCCATCCGCTCGAAGAACCGTCCGGTCTGCAGCCGCAGATCATCCCCGGCGATATAGCCGATCGTCGCGCCCGCGAGTCCCAGCGCCCCGATGGTCAGCACGAGCATCAGAATCGTGCCAAAGGAAATACGCCGCCTGCGCCTTCTGGCCATGAACACACCTCCTCACCCGCACGCCGGGCGCGCATCGTCAAAAGAAATTGGGCCGCTCGTTTCCATGTGCGTTTTCACGCAGCAGGATCTCCATGCGGGTGAAATAGCTCGGCTGCGTCGGCTCCCATCCGTGCATCAGATGGCGCGCCAGCAGCTTGAGCGAATAGTAGCCCTGCGAAAAGGGATCCTGCAAAATGCTCGCGTCGATGACGCCTTCACGGATGTACTGAGCGATCTCGTCGTCGGTATCAAACCCCACCAGGCGCACGCGCTCCTGCAGGCCGCGCTCGACCAGAAAGCCGGACGCCGCCAGGAGGGCCACCGACGTCGTGCCGTAGATGCCTGCAAGGTCGGGGTGCGCGTTGAAGACCTCGCCCAGCAGGTTGCGCATGGTGAACTCCTCGTCCTGGTACTCGTACGGCCCGACGAGCAGCATGTCGGGATATCGCTCGCGCGTGACGCGAATAAAGCCGTTGAGGCGCTCCTCGTGGCCCCAGACCTCGCGAAAGCCCGTGAAGAGCGCGACCTTGCCGCGCCCGTGCAGGAACTCGCCCATGATATTGGCCGCCACGCGCCCGGAGCTGAACTGATCCTGGCCGACAAACAGCAATCGCTTGCTGCCCACGGCATCCGAGTTGATGGTGATCACGGTCTTGCCTGCATCCACGAACGCGTTGATCGTCTCGTTGAGCGCGGTGGGATGCGCAGCCGCGAGGATCAGCGCGTCCCAACCGTCCATGCGCTCGGCCAACTGCGCGAGGATCTGTTTCTGGCTCATCAAACTGTGGCGGACGGTATGCATGCGCTCCAGCGTCACGCCATAGCTGGCCAGCTCGCGCAGCGCGGCGCTCATGCCCGTGGAAATCTCGTTGAAGAAGGCCTCGTTCTTGGCCGGATAGAGCGCGACGACATGCGCCTTCTGGCTGCGGGAGAGCGTGCTGGCCAACACATTGGGACGGTAGCCGAGCTTATCCGCCATCTCCAGGACCTGACGGCGTGTGTTTTCATTGATGCGCCCGCGGTTTTTCAGTGCGCGATCCACCGTGCCGATGGAGATCCCCAGCTTCTCGGCGATGGTCTTCATCGTGGGTTTTTCCTGACTGCTCACGGCTTGCCTCCGCCTCCGCGTAAAAAATCGGTACGTGTATCATACCATTGGACAGGCGGGCTGTCAAATGCCAATCCCCGCCCCGTGGAACATCCGTCCGGGCGGAAAAAACGAAAAAAAACGGACGCGCCTTGCAGCACGCCCATTTTATGCAGGATTACTCCGCGCTCGGAGCGGAAACCGGACACACGCCGGCGCACGCGCCGCACTCAATGCAGGTATCCGCATCGATCACGTACTTGCCGTCGCCCTCGCTGATCGCGCCGACCGGGCACTCCGCCGCACACGCGCCGCAGCTGATGCAGTCGTCAGAAATCTTGTATGCCATCGTATTTCACCTCCCGATCTTTCTCAGTAGAGGGGTACCGGTTGTATTCTAGCACGCACAGGCCACAAATGCAACCTTTTTTCCATTTCCGCGTCAATCTTGCCGCTCGGGTTCGGCATCCGGCACAGGCGGTTCCTCGCGCTCCTGAGCGGGGCGCTGTTCGCGTGAAGCGCCCGGGCGGTCGGCGCGCTCTTCCGCGCGCTGCCGGTTTCGCCTTCGCTCCTCCTCAGGCTTGGCCTGCTCCTTCTCGCGCCGCTCTCCTGGGTGCTCACGACGGCCCTTGCCCTGGGGCC
Organism: uncultured Eubacteriales bacterium; assembly: GCA_944349855.1. GTDB lineage: Bacteria > Bacillota > Clostridia > Christensenellales > Aristaeellaceae > Beduinella. Next base: position 93,026 of record CALVNS010000001.1, read on the forward strand.
TGTCCTTTTCTGCGCCGGCGGGACGTTCGGCCTTTTCGCGCGGCGGGCGCGGCTTGCGCTCCTCTGCGCCGCCCTCCTCCTTTTCGCGCGGCGGGCGCGGCGGTTGCTCGCTCTGCGGCGGACGCGAGCAGTCGTCAAACGCATATTCGCGCACTTCGAAGGCATCCCCCTGCGCAATGCGCACGCGCACGCGCTCGGCCAGCACGTTGATCTCCTGCACCGTGCCCACGCCGTCTGGGGTGATGATGTCTTTGCCCACGCGCGGCAGGCGCTTGCGGCTGCGCTCATACGTCTCCTGCTCATACTTGAGGCAGCACATCAGGCGGCCGCACAGGCCCGAAATCTTCGTCGGATTGAGCGAAAGGCTCTGTTCCTTGGCCATCTTGATGGACACGGGCTGAAAGTCGCTCAAAAACGCCTGGCAGCAGATCTGTCGCCCGCACGGGCCCAAGCCGCCGAGCATCTTCGCCTCGTCGCGCACGCCGATCTGACGCAGCTCAATGCGCGTCTTGAACACGGACGCCAGGTCCTTGACCAGCGCGCGAAAGTCCACGCGCCCATTAGCGGTGAAGTAGAAGATGATCTTCGCGTTGTCGAACGTATATTCCACGTCGACAAGCTTCATCTCCAGCCCATGCGCGGCGATCTTCTCCTGACAGATGACAAAGGCGCTCTTCTCACTCTCTGCATTGCGGCGGGCGTTGCGCACGTCCTGCTCAGTCGCCACACGCACGACGGGGCGCAGCGGCTGGACGATCTGCTCGTCTGGCACCTCGCGCGCCGGCGTGACGACCTCGCCAAACTCCAGTCCGCGCGCGGTCTCGACCACGACGTTTCCGCCCGCGACGACCGGCAGCTCCCCGGGGTCAAAAAAGTATACCTTGCCCGCCCGCTTGAAGCGGACGCCGATTACCGTTGACATGTTTGATGTATCTCCTTTGATGCGCTCAGCAAGAGATGCTCCAGCACCGTGGCAAACGGCACGTTGCTCCCGCGCATTTTGCGCGCAAGCGCCACCTGCTCCAGCAGCCGCAGCGATGCGGAAAGCTCCATGCGAGCCGCGAAGGCCTCGTAACCCGCCGATGCCTCGGCCACGCGGCCCAGCCCTGCCTGCGCACGCATCGCGTCGCGCAGCAGCCTTTCCAGTATGTCCAAAATGCGCTCGGCATTTTCCTTGTCTTCCTTCAATCCTGCGCCCGCGCTCAACACATCCTGCGGGCCGCGCAGGTCGAAAAACGCGCGCATGACCCGCTCGCGCAGCGGCAGGTAGCCCTCATCCCCTGAGATGGCGAGCGCCTCGCCCACGCTGCCCTCGGACAGCTGCGCCAGCAGCGCCGCACGTTCGGGCGAAAAGCCCAGCCGAGCCAACCGGGCGCATTCCTGCTCCTGCGTGAGCGGGTGGAAGTTCACCTGGCGGCAGCGTGAGACGATGGTGGGCAGCAGCGCGCTGGGCGCATCCGTCAGCAGGAAGAACAGCGTGCCGTCGGGCGGCTCCTCGAGCGTCTTGAGCAGGCAGTTCTGCGCCTGCGGCGTCATGCGGTCGGCCCGCTCGATGAACGCGACCTTCAGCCCTCCTTCGAACGCCCGCAGTTGCAGCGCGCCGATGAGCTCCCGCACGTCGTCCACGCCCAGGGATTTTTCCGGCCGCAGCGTATGCACGTCGGGATGGTTGTCCGTCAAAAATCGCACGCATGGCCCGCAGGCGCCGCAGGGCTTGTCCGCGCCTGTGCACAGGGCGATGCGCGCGAGCAGCCGCGCCACGGAGCGCTTGCCCACGCCCCGCGGCCCGACAAAAAGATAGGCATGAACAAACTGCCCCGATCGAAAATCCGCCTCCAGGCGTTCGATCAGGGCAGATTGCCCGTAAAAATCGCATAATGCTGCTTCATTCATGGCCGAGCCTGCGATCCCCTTACAGCTTGATGAACTGCTCGACTTCCAGCACGAACACCGTCGCACCGCCGACCATGACCTCGATGGGATAGGGGACGTACACGCTGGCCGTGCCGGCCACAGGAGAAGGAGAGGTCGCGATCTGCTTGCGGCTCTTGCAGACCTTTTCGATGATGGACATCGCTCCCTGGAAGCGGTCGTCGTCCACGCCGACGAGCAGCGTGGTATTGCCTGCGCGCAGGAAACCGCCGGTCGTCGCCAGCTTGGTCACGCCATATCCATCGTTCATGAGCGAGCTGACGAGCCTGGAGGCGTCCTCATCTTGGACGATCGCGATGATCAATTTCATAGATCAGCCCTCCTATTCAGACTTTTGGAGTTGCATACTCCTTATCCATATTATACAGGAAAAGCGCGCAAAGATCAACGTTTTTCTGACAGGGGCGGTCCGAGTGCGGACCGCGCGGTCAGATGGCGCGGGTGTAGTGGCGCAGCCACTCGTCCTCCTGCGCGTTCATGAAGGGTGCGAGCGTCGCATACACCCAGGCGTGATACGCGTTCAGGCGCCGCACGTCCTCGGGCTGCAGGTATGCCTTATCCACCGCATCCAGATCGATGGGCGCGACGGTGATGACCTCAAAGCGCATGAACTGTCCATAGTCGTTCTTTTCGCCCTTTTGGCAGACGAGCTCGTTTTCGGTGCGGATGCCGTAGCGGCCCTCCAGATAGACGCCAGGCTCGTCGGTCGTGACCATGCCCTCTTCCAGCACGCCGCTGTCGTAGCGCTCGGGCACGCGCTTCCAGCGGAAGCCGTTGGGCGCCTCGTGCACGCCGGACAGATAGCCCACGCCGTGGCCGGTGCCGCACTGATAGTCGATGTCCATATCCCAGATGATGCCGCGCGCGAGGATGTCCAGGTTCTGCCCGGTGCACCCGTAGAGGAATCTGGCGTCCTGCAGGCGCAGCATGGCGCGCAGGACGGCGCAGAAGTGGCGCTTTTCCTCCTCGCTGAGCGGGCCGAGCGCCATCGTGCGCGTGATGTCGGTGGTGCCCTCGAAGTACTGTCCGCCGGAATCGACCAGCAGCATGCCCTCGGGCTGCAGGGTCGCGTCGCTCTCCTCGGTGGCGCTGTAGTGCATCATTGCGGCGTGTTCCTTATAGGCGCTGATCGTCGCAAAGCTCGGCTCGATGAAGCCCTCCTGTTCGCGGCGGCGCTCCTCCAGGTACGCGGCAGCACTGCGCTCGGTGATGGGCGTCTTGCCCACGCTCGTCTTGAGCCAGTACATGAACTTGGTGAACGCCACGCCGTCCTTGATGTGCGAGGCGCGCAAATTTTCCAGCTCCGTCTCGTTCTTGACGGCCTTCTTGAGCAGGGTGGGATTCATCGCGTCGATGACGCGCGCGTTTGCGCCCAGGCGGCTGCTGATCGCATAGTTGACGTTGGCCTTGCACAGCAGCACGTTCGCACCCTCGTCATAGCGGCGGACAAACTCGTAGATGTCTTCATAGGGCAAAATCGTAACGCCGATCTCCTCCAACGCGGAGCGTACGGCGCCCTCGACCTTGGCCGCATCGACGAACAGATAGGCGGCCTGCTCCTCGACGACCGCATAGCACAGCACAAAGGGATTGAACGGGATGTCGTTTCCGCGCAGGTTCAACAGCCAGGCGATGTCCGCCAGCGTCGTGAGCACGTGCACGTTTGCGCCCAGGCGGCGCATCTCGCCGCGAAGCCAGGCGAGTTTGTCCTCAGCCGGGACGCCTGCATAAAACGGCTCCAGCAAAAACGCCCTTTCGCCGGACAGCGGCGGCCGGTCGGGCCAGACGGCCAGGTCGCCCGCATCGCGCACCTGAGCGCGCCCCGCCAGACGGCGGGCCAGGTCCTCGCCCATGGCCGTGCTGACCACGCGTCCGTCAAAGCCCAGCACGGAATCCTGCGGCATCTCGCGCGCGAGGTATGCCTCCATCGTCGGCACGCCCTCCTGGCCCGATCGCATCAGCCGGATGCCAGAGCCCTCCAGCTGTGCGGCCGCCTGAATGAAATACCGTCCATCCGTCCAAAGGCACGCCTCCCGATCCGTCACGACCAGCGTGCCTGCCGAGCCCGTGAAGCCGGACAGGTATGCGCGCACCTTGAAGTGCTCCCCCACGTATTCGCTCTCGTGATAATCTGCCGTCGGCACGATGTAAGCAAAGAGTCCCGCCTCGCGCATGCGCGCCCGCAGCGCCTCGATCCGTTCCTGAATCATGCTCATTCCTCCTTGCGCCTCTTTTGCGTCTCTTTATATCCGATTTGAAAAAATTATAACACATTGTGCGCGCCAAAACAACCTTCTTTTCATCATGCACGTGCCAGCCTGCGCATTTTTTCCAGGGCATGGGCAAAAAAAGGCTGTGGGGACTCGCAATTGGGGCGCGGCTTTGCTATAATGAATGCAGACCCAAGCACACGGAGGGAGGCTGTTGTGTTGAAGGAACCGATCCTCGTCATCATGGCCGCCGGCATGGGCAGCCGGTATGGCGGTCTCAAGCAGATGGACCCCGTCGGACCTGACGGCGAACTGATCCTCGACTACTCGCTCTTCGACGCCCGGCGCGCGGGCTTCAAGCGCGTGGTATTTCTCATCAAGCATGAAATCGAGGCCGACTTTCGCCACATCGTCGGCGACCGCATCGAGCGGCACATGGACGTTGCGTATGCCTTTCAGCAGCTGGACGCGCTGCCGGCGGGCTTTTCCGTACCCGATGGACGGCAAAAGCCGTGGGGCACGGCGCATGCGCTGCTGTGCTGCAAGGCGTGCATTGACGCGCCGTTCGCGGCGATCAATGCGGACGACTATTACGGCGTGTCGGCGTTCCAGGCGATCTATGACTACTTGAAGGATGCGAAAGACGACGCGCTGTACCGATATGCCATGGTCGGCTATCCGGTGGAAAATACGCTGACGGACCACGGCTATGTCTCCCGCGGCGTATGCACGACGGACGAAATGGGCAACCTGAGCACGATCACGGAGCGCACGCACATCATCTCTACGATCGAGGGCGCGCTGTACACCGAGGATGGGGAGACGTACCATCGCATCCCGGCGGGCAGCCCCGTGTCGATGAACCTGTGGGGCTTCACGCCCGGCTTCATTGACGAACTCGAGGCGGGCTTTCCGGCCTTCCTGCGCGAGACGATGCAGCGCAATCCGCTCAAGGGCGAGTACTTCCTGCCCTCCGCGGTGGATGCGCTGCTGCAGGCTGGCAAGGCGACGGTGCGCGTGCTGCACAGCGGCGACCGCTGGTATGGCGTCACCTACAAGGAGGACAAGCCCGTCGTCGTGCAGGCGCTGCGCAGCCTGACGGATGCGGGCGTATACCCGACGCCCCTGTGGCGTTAAAGGCGGACGCGTCCAAAAATAGGGCTTGACAGCGCGCCGCAGCGGGTGTATCATAATATCCGTTCGAAAGAACAGAGTTTTCCGGTGGCAATGGCGAAGGGGATCCACCTGTTCCCATACCGAACACAGCAGTTAAGCCCTTATGCGCCGATGGTACTTGGCTGGAGACGGCCCGGGAGAGTAGGTCGCTGCCGGATTCCATGTTCCTCAGTAGCTCAATGGCAGAGCATTCGGCTGTTAACCGAAGGGTTGTAGGTTCGAGCCCTACCTGGGGAGCCAGCTTGCCGCAGGCGACGCGTCGCCTGCGGCTCTTTGTTTTCTTCGCGCAGTCCGGATGCGGGCCCGTGCGCCGCCGCTCCAGGGAGGCCTTGATATGGACATCCATCTCCAAAGCGAAAGCGCTTCCTTCACCCTGCGCGCCGCCGCGCTGATCGTGCAGGACGGGCGCGCACTGTTGGTTCGAAACGACCTGCTCGACTGTTTCTATACGGTCGGCGGAAAGGTGCGCCTGATCGAGACCTCGACGCAGGCCGTGCTGCGCGAATGCCAGGAAGAGACGGGCTGCCGCCTGGAGGTCGACCGGCTCGTCTTCGTTCAGGAGCGCTTTTTGCGGGCACAGGACGTGCGGCACCACGAGGTCGTGTTCTTCTGCCTCATGAAGCCGGCAAAGCTTGCGCCCACGGAGGGCGCCTGTATGGATCAGCCCGGCGAACGCCTGCACTGGGTTCCGTTTGCACAGCTGGCGCAGCTGCGCCTGCTTCCCGCCTTTCTGGCCGGGGCGCTCCCCTGCCTGCCCGGCGAAGTGACCCACATCGTGTCCCACGATTGAGGAAGCCAAAAGCAAGGCACGCCAACCCGGCCGTGCGGGATTGGCGTGCCTTTTGGTGTACCTGACAGGAGTCGAACCTGCGGCCTTCAGAGTCGGAGTCTGACGCTCTATCCAGCTGAGCTACAGGTACACAATCAGGGGATACCGGCATAGTATAGCACATTTGCCCGGATTTGACTAGCCCTCCGCAAAAATATTGGGCGTTGTCGGTTTGCCAATGGCGTGTTATACTGATGAAAACGGCCGCGGCGCGGCCCTGGCGAGGTGGAACATGGTCAAACGGCTTGCACGCATCGGCATCGCGGCGGCGCTCAGCCTCTATTTCGGGCTCTTCTTTCTGACGTCGAACAGCCCGCTGTTTCAGACATACGGTGGCGACAGCGCCATCTTCGTGACCCTGGGCCGCTCGCTGCTCAGCGGCAAGGTCCCCTACGTCGACATCTTCGACCACAAGGGGCCGATGATCTTCTTCATCAACGCGTTCCCACAGCTCTTCTCGCGCACGGTCACGGCCGTATGGGTGCAGGAGGTCGTCCTCTTCTTTCTCTCGATGCTGCTCATCGCGCGCATGGCCGACCGCATGGGCCTGCGCTTCGCGCTGCCCGCGCAGATGGTCTATCTGGCCTTTGTGGGGCTGTGCATCGACGGAGGCAACTACACGGAGGAGTACTGCAACTTCTTCACGCTGCTGGGGCTGGCCACCTGCGTGGACTACACGTTCGACAGCGCGCCGAGCGCGCATTGGCGCCACGGGCTGCTGCTGGGCCTCTCCTTCTCGCTGAACCTGATGACGCGCCTGAACAACGCCCTGGGCGTGTGCGCGCTGACGCTCGTGTTCACGTGCGCGCTGGGCTGGCGCGGCGACGGCAAGGGGCTTGCGCGCAATGTCCTGTCGTTTCTGGCGGGGTGCGCGATCGTATGCGGACCGATCCTGATCTATCTCGGCCTGAACGGCGCGCTGGATGCGTTTTACTACGCGGCCTTCGAGCATAATCTGCTCTACGCCGGCGTGAAGGATCAGAGCCGGTTGCACCTGCTGCTGGAGACCGCTTACGGCGAGCGTGCGGCGCTGGCGGCAGGGCTGGGCGTGCTGGGCGCGCTGGCCGCCGCGCTGACCGACCGCCGCAACGCGCGGTTGCGCGTGCTGGCCATCGCGCTGGCCGCCTTTGCGGTGGCCAATGCGGGCGGCGCGTTCGTCTCGCACAAGGGATACCTGCACTACCTGCTGCCGGGCGCGCTCTCGGCCATGGCGGGCACGCTGTGCCTCTGCCGGGCGTTCGAGCGCTCGTCGCGCCAGGCGGGCGCGCTGGCCGCCGCGACGCTGTGCGCCTACTCGCTGTCCGTCGCCCGGCCTGCGCTGCGCGAGGCGGATGCCGCCGCGCGCGAGACGCTGTGGGCCAACCAGGGCTTTGCGCAGCAGAGCGTGGAACTCGTCTCGCACGTGCCCGAGGACGAGCGGGACGACATCCTCGGCTACCGCGTGGAGCACATGTGGTATGTCGTCACCGACGTGGTGCCCGCCCGGCGCATCTTCTTCATGCAGGAGGTGCTGGGACAGGCGAACCCTGCGATCATGGACGAGGTCGTGGACATGATGCGCAATGATCCGCCCAAGTGGATCGTCCAATTCTACGGCCGCGCCTTTTCTCCCCCCTATGACGCGCGCGTGCAGGAAATCTTCGACACCCGCTACGAGGTGGTCGCCACCAACGACTTCAACCAGCTGCTGCGCCTGAAGGACGAATGAACGAAAACCACCCCCGCCTTTCGTCTTGTATACGTCGTCCTTCCCGACGCAGGCCAACCCGGCACAGGAACAAAAGAGGTGATCTTCCATGCTCTGCAAAAGGCTGTTCAAATGGATCCGTCGCGCGTTTCTGCTCGCGCTCCTGGCGGCGCTGTGCGCGCTGGGTGTGCTCGTCTATGAGGGCTATGCGCTCTACCGCGACGCGCTGGCGGAGCAGAGCCTGGAGGACCGGGTCGCGAAAATTCGTGAAAACCCGAGCTACGCGCCCATCTCCGACCTGCCGCAGATGTACCTGGACGCAGTCGTCGCGGTAGAGGATCACCGCTTCTACCGGCATTTTGGCATCGATCTCCTCTCCATCGGGCGCGCCGTGTGGCAAAACCTCACCGCGCAAAACCTGGTCGAGGGCGGCAGCACGATCACCCAGCAGCTGGCGAAAAATCTGTACTTCACGCAGGATAAGGAGTTCGTCCGCAAGATCGCCGAGGCGTTCATGGCGCTGCACATCGAGCGCAGCTACGGCAAGGACGTCATCCTGGAGCTGTACGTCAACTCCATCTACTTCGGCGACGGGTACTACTGCGTGCGCGACGCCAGCCTGGGCTATTTCGGCAAGGAGCCCATCGAGATGAGCGACTACGAGTGCACGCTGCTGGCGGGCATCCCCAACGCGCCGTCCGTCTACGCGCCCACGGCCAACCCCGACCTGGCCGCCCAGCGCCAGCGGCACGTCGTCGCGCAGATGGTGGAAAACGGCTATCTGACGCAGGAGCAGGCCGATGCCATCGTGCCGGATGCAGCATAGAAGGCATCAAAAAAACCGCCCGACGCAAGGTCGGGCGGCCTTTTTTTGACGCTTACATGCCGTAGCGCTTCTTGAAACGGTCCACGCGTCCGCCGGTGTCCACCAGCTTCTGCTTGCCGGTGAAGAACGGATGGCACTTGGAGCAGATTTCAACCTTCAGTTCCTTCTTGGTCGAACCGGTCTCAAACGTCTCACCGCAGGCGCAGCGGACGACGGCCTTCTGATACTTCGGATGGATGCCTTCCTTCATGTATTTCACCTCTCCCGCCCGCATTACTATCACATGAAAAGCGCAGCGCGCCTTCTCATATGCCTGAACGGACACTTCCTAGATTATACCCTTCTTTCTCCCAAATTGCAAGCCATTCTTTCAGCCGTTTGAAAAATTCCTGGTTGGATCGCGTCTTTTCGAGCATACCGAGCAGCTGCTCGGTGGCGTCGCGCCCGCGCGCGGCCGTCAGCACGCGCCGCACGGCCGCCACGCCCTCCAGTTCTTCAGGGCTGAGCAGCAGCTCCTCGCGCCGTGTGCCGGAGCGCAGCAGGTCGATCGCCGGGAAGATGCGCCGCTCGGACAGCCGGCGGTCCAGGTGGATCTCGGCGTTGCCCGTGCCCTTGAACTCCTCGTAGATGATGTCGTCCATGCGGCTGCCGGTCTCGACCAGCGCGGTGGCGATGATCGTCAGGCTGCCACCGCCCTCGACATTGCGCGCCGCGCCAAAAAAGCGCTTGGGCCGCTGCAGCACGCCGGGCGCGAGCCCGCCGGACATCGCCCGCCCGCCGGGCGCCAGCGCGTTGTAGGCGCGCGAGAGGCGCGTGAGGCTGTCCATGAGCACGACGACGTCCTGCCCCTGCTCCACCAGGCGCTGGGCGCGCTCGTAGACCATCTCGCTGACCCGCACATGGTGCTCCTGCGGCGCGTCGAACGTCGAGTAGACGACCTCGCCCGCGACGGAGCGGCGGATGTCGGTGACCTCCTCGGGCCGCTCGTCGATGAGCAGCATCATGAGGTGAATATCCGGATGGCCAGTCTCCACCGCGCTGGCGATCTTCTTGAGCAGCACGGTCTTGCCCGCCTTGGGCGGCGCGACGATCAGCGCGCGCTGGCCCAGGCCGATGGGCGCAATGAAGTCGAGCGTGCGGATGGCCAGGTCTCCCCCGCCCTGCGGTGGCTCGAGCGTCAGGCGGCGGTCCGGGTGGACCGGCGTCAGGCGATCAAACGGTACGCGCTGCGCCGCCCGCTCCGGCGGCTCGCCGTTGATCGACTCGACGTACATCAGCGCGCTGTAGCGGTCGCCCTCGCGGCGTGGGCGCGTCTTGCCGCGCACGAGGTCGCCGTTCCTCATGCCAAAGCGCCGGATCTGCGCGATGGAGACGTAGACGTCCTCCCGCCCAGGCGAACAGTTCTGCGCGCGCAGAAAACCGTAGCCGTCCGGCTGCAATTCCAGCACGCCCTGCCCGTCCGCGCACAGGCCCGCCTCCAGCATCTGCGACACCGCGGGGTTGGACGTGCCGTAGCGTTCGTCGTAATAGCCCGTGTGCGGCTCCCGGCGCGTGCGCGGCGCGCGCGGACCCGTGCGGGGCGTGGTCCGTTCGGGCGTGGGCGTCAGCGGCGCCGCAGCCTCCGTCCGGCTGTTCAGCGCGTCGCTCTGGCGCAGGCGCTCGACAATGCCCTGTTTGTTGATCCCCGAGGGCAGGCGCACACCGCGCTCGCGCGCAATCTCCCGCAGCTGCACGACGGTCCGCTCCTCATAAGGGGTGTTGGGGTTGGTCAAAGTGAATTCAGCTCCTCTCGGGGCGCAAAGATGTGACGTGGATGGAACATGTCACCCTCATTGTATGCCGAAAGGAGCTGAAATATGCGTTCAGGAACGCCTGGCCACGACCACGTCGCGGTTGACGGCCTGCTCCACCCAGTGCTCCAGGCCGTCGTACGTCTCTCCGCGCAGCACGTCAAAGCCTGCGGCCTCCAGCGCGCGGATCACCTGCGCGCGCCGCGTCACGTAGGTGTTGAACGAGGCCGCCAGCGCGCCGCCGGGCGCGAGCGCGGCATGCCATGCGGGCGCGGCCTTCTCCAGCAGCGGCAGGATGCCGCCCCGATGGTCTGCCGGCCCGTGCTGCACGCCGTAGGGCAGGTCGACGGCCATGATCTGCACGCTGCCGGGGCGCAGCAGCACGTCCAGGTCGCGCGTGTCGCCCTGGATGAGGCGCAGCGTGCGCGTGTCGCCGTCGCGATAGTGCTCGGGCGTGTCGGCGAAGACGTACTTCGTCTCGCGCCCGCCGGCCTGGCCGCGCACGGTCAGCGAGCCCTCGCCGCGCTTGTGCTTGAGGTGATGGAAGGCCAGGTAACGCCCCGTGAAGTCGTCGGCCTCCTTGATCGCATGCCGGTCCGCATCCACGCCCACGGCGTTCCAGCCGCGGCGCAGCGCGAGGTAGAGGGCCGTGCCCTTGCCGCACATCGGGTCGCAGAAGGCGAGCTTGGCGTCGCCCTTGAGCGCAAACGCGCTGGAGGCGAGCGCCATGCTGAGCAGCGTGTCGGTGAACATCTCGTTCGTCTTGCCCTTGTACTTGAGCAGCGCGGCCATGTCCTCGCCCACATAGGCCGCGCCGGCGCGCGGGATGGGCACGAGCGCGTCACCCTCCATGCGGCACAGCAGGTAGACGCCGCCCTGGCGGCTCAGCAGCGCCCATTCGCGCTCCCGGAACGCCTCCGCCTCAAAGCACAGGAACGGCGCGCCGGCGATCTCCCGCGCCTCGACGGCGCACGCGCGGCCCATGGCTGCGAGCATCATGGACAGCTCCGCGCGGGCGAGCGTCAAAAGCGAGGCGCGGTAGCGGGCGTTGGCGTGTGGATAGAGCAAAAAGGCATAGCGCATGGATCGGACCTCCTGCGTCATTTCTTCTTTGGACAGCAAAAGACCCCATCGAAGCCGATGGAGTCTTGGATGTAGCAATCAGTACTTGCGCTTGCGGGCCGCTTCAGCCTTCTTCTTGCGCTTGACGCTGGGCTTCTCGTAGTGCTCGCGCTTACGAACCTCTGCGATGACGCCGGAGCGCGCGCAGGAACGCTTGAATCTTCTCAGAGCGCTTTCCAGGGACTCATTTTCCCGAACACGGATCTCAGACATGGTAGTTATCCCTCCCCTCCGCTCATCTCGACGAACACATCCGATACGACAGGAACGGATGGTAACCGTGCACTTTATTATACCGCACCCGCGGGTATTCGTCAACCACAAATCCGAATTCTTTTGCGCACGGGTTTGCGACGGGTCAGTCCGGCCCGCGCTCCGCCTCAAATTCCGCGCGATGGCGCGCGAAAAAATCGTAGTAGGCGCGCACGCCCTCCAGCTGCGTCCAGGGGCGGACCGTCGCCGGGCGCGCGTCCAGATCGTAGACCTTGGCCCCGCGCATCGACAGCAGAAACGGCGAGTGCGTCGAGATGATCAGCTGGCAGCCCGCGTAGCGTGCGCCCTCCTCCAGGTACTGCGCAAGCTCCACCTGCCGCGCGGGCGAGAGGCTGTTCTCCGGCTCGTCGAGCAGGTACAGCGCATCGGCGTCGACGCGCTGGCGGAAGAAGAACGCGGCGCTCTCGCCGTTGGACTGTTCGCGCACGTTTTCCATCAGCTGCTCGCGCACGAACGCGGACTGCGTGTGCCTGCGCGCGCTGTTCTGCTTCTTGAGCGCGTCGTAGTCGTCCAGCGAGCGCACGCGCACCTGCGAGTGGCGCGCATGGGTGTGCTCGATGAAGAGCTCCTCGCGCCGCCGGTCGATGCCGTCGTTGAGGCAGCGCACGCCGAGCATGTAGTCGAACACGTCGTCGCTGGTGACGATGCGGCTGCCCGCCGGCGCCGTCCTTTCGACCGACACGCGGCAGCGGCGCACGTAGTCGTCGAAGAAGCTGGAGCGGTTGAACGGCGTCTCGCGCGAGAGGCCCAGCTTTTCGGCGATCACATTGAGCGCGGTTGTCTTGCCCGATCCGTTGCCGCCGTACAGGATGGTGATCGGCTCAAAGTCCAGCCGCTGCAGCCCTGCCGCCGAGAGCACGCCGAAGGGATACATCGTGTTGTAGCACGTGCGCTTGACGTTCAGGCGGAACGCCCATTCCTCGTCCGCATCAGGAAACGTGATGGAGTCCAGGTAGATCATCGCGACGCCTCCTTTGAGGGCTGCCGGTCAGTCCATCCGGTCGCCCAGCTGCTTGCCGCCCAGGATGTGCACGTGCAGGTGCGGCACACTCTGGCGCGCGTCCGCGCCGCAGTTGCTCACCAGGCGGAAGCCGCTCTCGGCCAGGCCCAGCTCGCCGGCGACCTTCGCCGCGGTGCGCAGTAGCCCCGCCAGGAACGCGTCGCTCTCCCCGCGCGCCGCGTACACGTCGCTCACGTGCTTCTTGGGGATGACCAGCACGTGCACGGGCGCCTGCGGCGCGATGTCGTAAAAGGCGAGCACCTCGTCGTCCTCATAGGCCTTCTTCGAGGGGATCTCGCCCGCGGCGATCTTGCAAAACAGACAGTCTTCCATCGTCAACGCTCCTCTTCTGCGGCGCCATGCGCCGTGTCGTTCACTCGATGCGGCCGGTCAGTCCGTCGCCGCATATGCCCTCGATGCGGACGTCGCGTATCTCGCCTGGCTCGCCCTCGCCCGCAGCGCGCACGTGCACGTATGTGGGCGTGTAGCCGGTCAGGCGCCCCTGCCCGTCTTGCTCCTCCAGCAGCACCTGCTGGCGCGTGCCCACAAGCCCCTCCAGATAGGCCATGGACAGCTCCTTGCCCAGCGCAATCAACCGGCGGGCGCGCTCCTCCCGCACCGCGCGCGGCACGCTGCCATCCATCTGCACGGCGGGCGTGCCCTCGCGCTCGGAATACGGGAATACGTGGATGCGTGAGAATCCGGCCTCGCGCACGGTCCGCATCGTCTCTTCAAAATTTTGCTCCGTCTCGCCCGGAAAGCCCGTCATCACGTCCGTCGTCAGCGCACAGCCCGGGAACGCCGCGCGCAGCATGCGGCAGGCCTCCAGGAACTGCGCAGTCGTGTAACGCCTGCGCATGCGCGCGAGCACTGCATCGCTGCCGCTCTGCAGCGCGAGGTGAAACTGCGGGCAGACCTTGGGCAGGCCCTGCAGCGCCCGCACGAACGGCTCCGTTACGATCACGGGCTCGAGCGAGCCCAGACGGATGCGCGCCGCATTCCCCGCGTCGTGCGCCGCGCGGATGGCGTCGACGAGCGTCGTGCCGTCGCGCAGGTCGCGCCCGTAGCTGGTCAAGTGGATGCCGGTCAGCACCAGCTCGCGAAAGCCGGCTGCACACAGATTCGCCGCCTCTTCGCGGATCTCCTGCAACGGCCGCGAGCGGATCGGCCCGCGCACATAGGGGATGATGCAGTAGGCACAGAATCGGTCGCAGCCCTCCTGAATCTTCATCGTCGCGCGCGTGTGTCCCTCGTGCGCGCGCACGACGAGGCGCTCAAAGGGCGCGTGCGACAGGCCCTCTACGGCCACGAGCGTCTCACCCGCCGCCTGCGCCTCATGCAGCAGTTCCACGACCTCGCCGCGCCGCTGCGTGCCCAGGATGAGCCGCACGCCCGGCAGACGCAGGCTCTGCGCCGCGCGCTGGGCCAGGCAGCCGGTCACGACGATGTGCGCCTGCGGATGCTCCCGCGCGCACCGGCGGATCGCCTGCATGGACTTCCTGTCCCCGGTGCCGGTGACGGTGCAGGTGTTGATCACGTACACGTCCGCCGGCTCGGAAAAGGGGACGACCTCATATCCGGCCCGCTGGAAGCACTCGAGCATGGCCTGGGTATCGTATTGGTTGACCTTGCAGCCCAGGGTATGAAAAGCAGCCTTCTTCATGCGTTCACTCCATCTGCCCGGCGAGGCACAGCGCCATCGTCAGCGCCGCCATGCCCGCCGTCTCGGTGCGCAGGATACGCGGGCCGAGCGTGACGGCCTGCGCGCCCAGGCCGGTCAGGCGCTCGACCTCTCCGGCCGCCATGCCGCCCTCAGGCCCCACGACGATCGCGATGCGCCGCGCGTCCCGGCCGGGCACGAGCGTGCGCAATCCCTGCGCATGCGCCTCCTCCCACGGGACGAGTACGAGGTCGTAATCCGCCGCAAGCGCGCCGCACAGCGCAGTCAGCGGCCTGGGCGGCGCCACCTGCGGCACGTGCGCGCGGCCGCACTGCTTGACCGCCTCGCGCGCGATGCGCTGCCAGCGCTCCGCCTTGCGCGCGCCGTCCTTGCCCTCCGCCCGGGCGACGCAGCGCTCCATCAGCACGGGCTGAATGGCGTGCACGCCCAGCTCCGTGCACTTCTGCACGATCCACTCCATCTTCTCCGCCTTGGGCAGGCCCTGATAGAGCGTCACGCGCACGTCCGGCTCATTGTCGGGCAGCGCTTCCAGCACGTCGGCCTCCGCGCCGTCCGGTGCGACCGCCGTCAGGCGCGCGCGATAGCGGCGCAGCCCGTCCAGCAGCTCGACCTCCTCGCCCGAGGCCAGGCGCAGCACGCGCGCGGCGTGACGTGCCTCCTCGGGATCCAGGCGCGCGCGCATTTCCTGCACGCCCGCATCGTTTACAAAAAAGCGGTGCATGTCCTTCTCCTCACAGCGGCTTGGCCGACAGGCAGACCCACTCGCCGCGCGCGATGCGGCAGTCCACCGCGTAGCCCGCCTGGCGCAGCGCGCGCAGGACGTCCTCCTCGCGCTCGCGGATGATGCCCGAGCAGATGAACGCGCCGCCGGGGCAGATGTGCGCCTTGGCCGGGCCGCACAGCGCGCAGATGACATCGGCGATGATGTTGGCCACGATCACATCCGCCTTGCCGACCGAGTCCTTGAGCAGATCGCCCGCCTGCGCATGCACGACCTGCTCCATGCCGTTCTTCTGGATGTTCTCCTTCGCGACGGCGACGGCCTGCTCGTCCAGGTCGATGGCCAGCACGTCCTGCGCGCCCAGCTTGGCCGCGGCGATGGCCAGGATGCCCGTGCCCGTGCCCACGTCGATGCAGACGCTGCCCGGGCGCACGTAGCGCTCGAGCATCTGCAGGCACATGTAGGTCGTCTCGTGCGTGCCGGTGCCGAAGGCCATACCCGGATCCATCTCGATGACCAGATCCTCCGGGAAGGGCTCGTACGGCTCCCACGAGGGCTTGACGACGATGCGCTCGCCCGCGCGGAAGGGCTTGTAGTAGCGCTTCCAGTTCTCGGCCCAGTCCTGCTCGTGCACGGTCTCGCGCGTGAATTCGAGCGAGCCCAGGTCAAAGCCCAGGTCCATGTGCGAAAGCTCCGACAGGCGCGCGCGCACAAAAGCCAGCGTCTCCGGCGTGGAGGCGCCCTCCTCAAAGTAGGCCTTGACGAGCACGTCCTCGGGCATGGCGTCCAGGATGTGCTCATCGAGCATGTCCCACATGCCCTCGGGCTTTTGCGCGTTGAGCACGTCTGTGCGATCCTCGATGCTCGTGCCCGTAGCGCCCGCGTTCATGAGCAGCTCGGACACGATGTCTGCCCCCGCCGTCGTCGTATGGACGGCCGCCTCAATCCAGTTCATGTGCTCCCTCCGAAACATGACGAAACGCCGAAGGGAAAACCCTCCAGCGATCGCCGGTTTACTTGTTAAAGCTGTCCCTCACGCGGTCGAAGAACGACTTGCGCCCTTCGTACTCGCGCCCGGTGAGCGAATCTTCAAATTGCCGCAGCAGGTCTTTCTGCTTTTCGCTCAGCCGCTTGGGCACCTCGACGCGCACCTTGATGTACAGGTCGCCCTTGCCGCTGCCGCGCAGCTGCTGAATGCCCTGGCCGCGGATGCGCAGCACCGTATCGTTCTGTGTGCCCTCGGGAATGCTGTACTTCACAGACCCTTCAAGCGTAGGCACGTCGATCTCGCCGCCCAATGCCGCCTGCGTGAACGAGATGGGAATCTCGCAGTGCAGGTCGTAGTGGTCGCGCTTGAACAGCCTGTGGGGCTTGACGGAGATGTAGACGTACAGGTCGCCGGCCGGGCCGCCGCGCAGTCCGGGTTCGCCCTGGCCGGTCATGGGCAGCACCTGTCCGTTGTCGATGCCCGCCGGAATCTTGATCGTCGCCGTGCGCATCACGCGCACGCGGCCCTGACCCGCGCACTTGGGGCACTTGTCCGTGATGATCTTGCCCGTGCCGCCGCAGGCGGTGCAGGGACGCATGTTGACCACTTGGCCAAACAGCGACTGGGTGGTCACCCGCATCTGGCCCGTGCCGCCGCAGGTGGGGCAGGTCTTGGGCTGCGTGCCCGCGCGTGCGCCCGTGCCGCCGCAGGCCTCACAGTTTTCGTTGCGCTGGAATTTGAATTCCTTCTTGCAGCCGAAGGCCGCCTCTTCAAACGTGAGCGTCAGGTCGTAGCGCAGGTCCTGCCCGCGTTCAGGCCCGTTGCGCCTGCGCTGGGACGCGCCCTCCGCGCCGTTGAAGAAGAAGTCGAATATGCTGTCGAAGCCCTGGCCGCCAAATCCGCCGAAATCGCCATACCCGGCGCTGGCGCCGCCCATGTTCGGGCCGTCGTGGCCGAACTGGTCATAGCGCGCGCGCTTGGCGCTGTCGGAGAGCACCTCGTAGGCCTCGTTGATCTCCTTGAAGCGCGCCTCCGCGCCCTTGTCGTCGGGATGCAGGTCAGGGTGGTTCTCCTTGGCCAGCTTGCGGTACGCCTTTTTAATCTCGTCGTCCGTCGCCGTCTTGGAGACGCCCAGCACCTCGTAATAATCTCGCTTTGTTGCCACAGTCCTCACCGTCCGATCCTAAAGGATGCGCGTATGATACGCCATTTGCCGCCGCCATTCGCATGGCGGCGGCCGGTGGCGCTTTTTCAGCTATGCGCGCTCAGTGCACGTCGTAGTCGGTGTCAACGTGACCATCCTGCGGGTCCTGACCGCCCTGGGCGCCGGCATCCGGGCCGGGCTGCGCGCCGCCCTGCTGGGCCTGCTGCTGATAGATCTTGCCGAAGATCTCATAGACCTTCTGCGTGAAGGCATCCTGCGCGGACTTGATCGCCTCGGGATCGCCGCCCTCGCGGACCTTCTTGAACGCATCCAGTTCGCTCTGCACGGTCGCCTTGTCCGCGTCGCTGAGCTTGTCGCCCAGGTCCTTGAGCTGCTTTTCCACCTCAAAGATCATGCTGTCGGCGCGGTTGAGCGTCTCGACCTCTTCCTTCTTCTTCTTGTCCTCGGCCGCGTACTGCTCGGCCTCCTTGACGCGCTGCTGGATCTCCTCTTCGGACAGGTTGGTCGAAGCGGTGATCGTCACCTTCTGCTCGTTGCCCGTGCCCAGATCCTTCGCGCTGACGTTGACAATGCCGTTGCGGTCGATGTTGAACGTGACCTCGATCTGCGGCACGCCGCGCGGTGCGGGCGCGATGCCGGTCAGCTGGAAGCGGCCGAGCGTCTTGTTGCCCGCGGCCATCTCGCGCTCACCCTGCAGCACGTGCACCTCGACGCTGGTCTGGCCGTCGGCGGCGGTGGAGAAGATCTGGCTCTTGGTCGTGGGGATGGTCGTGTTGCGGTCGATCAGGCGCGTGAACACGCCGCCCATCGTCTCGATGCCCAGGGACAGCGGCGTCACGTCCAGCAGCAGCACGTCCTTGACCTCGCCGCCGAGCACGCCGCCCTGAATGGCCGCGCCCAGCGCAACGCACTCATCCGGGTTGATGTTCTTGTAGGGATCCTTGCCGGTGATCTTCTTGACGGCATCCTGCACGGCCGGGATACGGGTGGAGCCGCCGACCAGGATGACGCGGTCGATCTGCGAGGCGGTCAGGCCCGCGTCGCTAAGCGCGCGCTGCACGGGCTGCAGCGTCGCATCGACCAGGTCGCGCGTGAGCTCGTCGAACTTGGCGCGGGTGAGCGTCATGTCCAGATGCTTGGGGCCGGTGGCATCGGCGGTGATGAAGGGCAGGTTGATGTTGGTGCTCATCACGCCCGACAGTTCGATCTTCGCCTTCTCGGCGGCCTCCTTCAGGCGCTGAAGCGCCATGCGGTCGGCCTTGAGGTCGATGCCGTTGTCGCGCTTGAACTCCGCGGCCAGGTAGTCGATGATGCGCTGGTCAAAGTCGTCGCCGCCCAGGCGGGTATTGCCGTTGGTCGCCAGCACTTCGAACACGCCGTCGCCAATCTCCAGGATGGACACGTCGAACGTGCCGCCGCCCAGGTCATAGACGAGGATCTTGTGGTTGTCTTCCTTGTCCAGGCCGTAAGCCAGCGAAGCGGCCGTCGGCTCGTTGATGATGCGCAGCACCTCCAGGCCCGCGATACGGCCCGCATCCTTGGTGGCCTGGCGCTGGCTGTCGGAGAAGTAGGCCGGCACGGTGATGACCGCCTGCGTGACCGTCTCGCCCAGATAAGCCTCGGCGTCGGTCTTGAGCTTTTGCAGGATCATTGCGGAGATGTCCTGCGGGGTGTACTCCTTGCCGTCGATGGAGACCTTGTAGTTGGTGCCCATCTCACGCTTGATGGAGATGATGGTGCGGTCGGGGTTGGTGACGGCCTGACGCTTGGCCACCTGGCCGACCAGGCGCTCGCCGTTCTTGGCAAACGCCACGACGGACGGCGTGGTGCGTGCGCCTTCCGCGTTGGGGATGACGGTCGCCTCGCCGCCCTCCATGACGGCGACGCAGCTGTTCGTAGTGCCCAAGTCAATGCCAATGATCTTTCCCATGGTGTTTTCCTCCTAGCATAGCTGAAATCACGGATATGTGTGAATGTCTCTGTATGATATGTGATCGGGCCTCAGCCCGCGACCACCTTGACCATCGCGTGGCGCAACACGCGATTGCCGACCCTGTAGCCCTTTTGCAGCACGGCGCAGACCGTGCCGGGGTCTCCCTCGTCCGCGCCGCCCTGCAGGACGGCGTTCTCCAATTCCGGGTCAAACGGCTCGCCCAGGCGGTCGATGGCCTCCACGCCCAGGCGTTTCAACGTCTCCATCAGGCCCCTGTGCACCATTTCCACGCCGGTTCTGAGCGCGGACTCCTCTTCGCCCGCGGATGCGAGCGCGCGCTCAATGTTGTCCAGCACTGGCAGAAGCTCCTTGACGGCATCGCGCTTGCCCTCATCGTACGCTTCGGCGCGCACGGCGTTGTTGCGGCGGCGGAAGTTATCGAAATCCGCCTGCACGCGCTGGGCGAGGTTCAGGTATTCCTCAATCTTCTGCTCGGCCTCGACGATCTTCTGCTCGGCCTCGCCGAGCTTTTTCTCCCATTCGGCGGCGTCCGGCGCTGTGGCCTGCGTCTGCGGGGCCTGCTGCGCGTCGAGGGCTTCCTGGTCGGCCGCTGTGGCCTCCTGCTCGGGGGCGCCGTCCTGAGGGACGCCGTCCTGCTTCATGCGCTCTTCGCTCATCTTCTTACCCTTTCTCTTGCGGTCCTGCGACCACTGCCGGAGTCGCTCCTTTTGAGCGCCGGCCTGTTTTTTGATGCCGTCTACCACGCCCCCGACGGGCGCGGCGCGTTCGGCCTTCTTGTTCTTTTCCTTCATTTCTGTTCCTGCCCGGAAAGCGTTTCCATCAGGGCCTTTCCCATGTATTCAAGCGCCGAGATCACGCGGCCGTACTGCATGCGCGTAGGACCGATGATGCCGATGGTGTTGACCCGTCCATCGCCCAACCGGTAGGTCGCGGAGACGACGGAGCAGTCCTTCGTCTCTGGCAGGCCCGTCTCCGGACCGATGCGCACGGAGAACTCCATCTGCGCGCCGCCCTGCAACAGGCGGATGACCTTTTCGCGCGTCTCCAACACGCTGAGCAGGTTGCGCGCCTTCTCCACGTCGCTGTACTCGGGATATTCCAGCAGGTTTGACGTGCCGCCGACCACCAGATCCGTATGTCCCTCGGGCGTCGCGCTCTCGCGCAGCGTTTCCAGCATGCCGCTGAGCAGCTCGTTCTGATCGCGAAACTCCGCGCCGATGCCCTCCAGAATCGACTGCACCTGGCCCAACCGGCAGCCCGCCAGCCGCTCGGTGAGCATGCGCGAAACCTTGTACAGGTCGTCCGTGCTCATGCCCGGGCTGACGTGCATGGGCGTCTGCTTGACGACGCCGGCGTCCGTCACCAGGAGGAGCAGCGCCGTGTTTTCCGTCACCTTCACCAGTTGCAAGTGGCGAAGCTTCAGGTCGTCCTCCCCGGTCTGACGCGTCATGACGGCGGTGGTGTAGTGCGTCACGCTCGACAGCGCGTGCGCTGCGCGCTCCGCCACGTCCTCCATCTGACGCATGCGCCGGTCGAAGAACCGGCTGATGGCCTGCGCCTCCTCCGCCCCCAGTGGTGTGCGCTTCATCAGGCGATCGACGTAGAGGCGATACGCCTTATAGGAGGGCACACGTCCGGCCGAGGTGTGCGGAGAATCGAGGTAGCCCAGCTCCTCCAGGTCGCTCATCTCATTGCGGATGGTCGCCGAGGACAGGTTCTGCTCGTACTTGCGCGAGATCGTCCGAGAGCCGACAGGCAGCGCCGTGACGATGTAGTCGTCCACGATGGCCTGCAGAATTCGGAATTTCCGCTCGACAAGATCCACGATTCATCACCTTTCCTTCGGGTTGTTAGCACTCTCAATCGAAGAGTGCTAACCAACGTGATAAAAATAGCACTCCTTTCAGCTTTTGTCAAGATGTTTTGAAGCATTTTTTGAAGTTTTAGACTTTTTTTGACCAAAAGCTGTTCCTGTGCGTTCCAAACTACATCAGTTCCACCAAAATGGCGTTTTGCACGTCCATGCCGCGCCGGGTGAGCCTCAAAAAAGAGCCGTCCCATTCGAGCAGTCCAGCGCACACCATCCGCTCAAGGGGAGCACCAAAGCGCTGCGAAAGCGTCCAGCCAAAGTCTGCCTGAAAGCGCGCGCCGTCCACGCCTTGCGTGAGGCGCAGGCCGAGCATCACGCGCTCGAACATGCGCTCGTCATCCCCGATCGCCTCGTCCTCCTGCGCGGCGCTGCGCCCTTCGCGCACGCAGGTCATGTACGCCCCCATGCTGGCAGTATTGCCAAAGCGATGCCCATCCATGTAGCTGTGGGCGGCCAACCCCACGCCCAGATACGGCCGGCATTCCCAATAGGTCAGGTTGTGGCGGCAGGCGCGCCCGGGCTGCGCGAAGTTGGACAGCTCGTACTGCGCCAGGCCGGCGGCCTGCGCCGTCTCGATGGCCATGCCATACATGGCGCGCTCGTCGTCCTCACCGGGCACGGGCGGCAAGCGGCCCTCCTGCATTGCCAAGGCGAGGCGCGTGCCCTCCTCGACGATGAGCGCATAGCAGGACAGATGCTCGGGCGAAAGGTCGAGCGCGGTGCGCAACGTCTGCGCCCAGTCCGCGCGCGTCTGCCCGGGCAGGCCGTATATGAGGTCCAGGTTCAGGTTGTCAAAGCCCGCCTCACGCGCCATGCGCACGCCTGCCACGACGTCGGGCATGCGGTGAATGCGCCCCAGGCGCTCAAGCAGGACGTCCTGCGCCGCCTGCATGCCCAGGGACAGGCGGTTGA
>CALVNS010000002.1 GCA_944349855.1 uncultured Eubacteriales bacterium
CCCGATGAAAGAAGCCAAGACTAACGCCATGCGCGCGCTTGAGCGCGCGCAGATTCCCTATACTCCCCACGAATACGACGCCTCTGAAAGCGTCGACGGCGTGCACGCCGCACATGCGCTGGGCGTGGACCCCGCGCGCGTGTTCAAGACGCTGGTGACGCACGCCCGCAGCGGCGGCCACTGCGTCTTCGTCATCCCGGTGGAGCGGGAGTTGGACCTCAAGAAGGCCGCGCGCGCCGCTGGGGAAAAGTCCGTGGAGATGCTGCACGTGAAGGACCTGCTCCCCACCACGGGCTATGTGCGCGGCGGGTGCAGTCCCATCGGCATGAAGAAGGCGTTTCCCACGTTTGTGGATGAGAGCGCGCTCCTGCACGAGCGCATCTTCGTCAGCGCCGGGCGTATCGGCCGCCAGGTCGAGCTCGCTCCGCGCGACCTGGCCGCGCTCACCGGCGCGCGCTTTGCCGACCTGCTCGCCCTGTAACGCGCCGCGCGCATCGCGCTTGTCATTGCAAAAAAAATGCCCGCCGAAGGAGGCAGCTTCATGATCGTAGCGGTCGACCGGTCCAACATGCCGCAGGCCGCGGCTGTCCACTCCATCTCCTGGCAGGACTCGCACCGCGCCTTCTGTTCTCCGGACTTTATCAGCCTGCATACGCCGGAGCGCCAGCAGGCATACCTGGAGAAAAAGATGGCCGGCGGAAGCGCGTTCTATCTGCTCATGGAAAAGGAGCCTCTGGGCATTGTATCTGTTACGGGCAACCTGATTGAAGACCTCTATGTCCTGCCCGACCACCACAATCAGGGGTATGGAACGGCGCTGCTGCAATTTGCCATCGAAAAATGTACGGGTATTCCCACGCTTTGGATTCTTGAAAACAACGTGCATGCGGCGCGGCTGTATCGGCGAATGGGGTTTCAAGAAACGGGGAAGAGAAACGTCGTTTCAGGCGGGCTGGATGAGATTGAGTTCGCGCTGGCATCGCCTACATGAGGCTGGCTGTTCTCGGGGTAGCCCCCTGCCCTTTAGGGCCGAATGCCCGTTCCGACGCCAAGCCTTGGGGCAACAGAAACGTCCCGCCTTCCCAGGCGGGACGCCTTTTTATGCCTCAGCGCAGGAACATGCGCACCATGCGGTCCTTCCACTTGCTGTAGGGCGGATAGCGCATCGGCAGGTCGAGCCAGCAGGCCTTCTTCACGATCGAGCGCATGTGGCTGAACGTCTCAAAACTGCGCCGGCCATGGTAGCTGCCCATGCCGCTTTGCCCCACGCCGCCAAAGCCCATGTGCGTCGTGGCCAGATGGATGATCGTATCGTTGATGCATCCGCCGCCGAACGAAAGCGTGTCCAGCACGCGGCGCTCCACCGCCCGGTCCTTGGTGAACAGGTACAGCGCCAGCGGCTTTTCGCCCGCGCGCACGAAGTCGACGGCCTCTTCCAGCGCGTCGAAGGGGATGACCGGCAGGATCGGCCCGAAGATCTCCTCCTGCATGACGGGGCTTTCGCGCGTCACGCCCGTGAGGATCGTCGGCGCCATGCGCAGGCCCTTCGTCTCTCCGCCACACACGATCTGGGCTCCCTCCAGCAGTCCCTTGAGCCGCTCCATGTGTTTCTCGTTGACGATGCGCACGAACTTGTCGTTGGACAATGGATCTTCGCCGAAAAAGCGGCGGATCTCCTCCCGGATGGCGGCGATGAGCGGCTCCTGCACGTCGCGCTGCACGAGCAGATAGTCCGGCGCGACGCAGGTCTGCCCCGCGTTGAGGAACTTGCCGAAGGCGATTCGCCGTGCGGCCAGGGCCACATCGGCCGTCCCGTCGACGATACACGGGCTCTTGCCGCCCAGTTCGAGCGTCACAGGCGTGAGGTATTTGGCCGCCGACTCCATGACCAGCTTGCCCACCGTCACGCCGCCGGTGAAGAAGATCGTATCAAAGCGCTGGCGCAGCAGGTCCTGGTTTTCCTGACGTCCGCCCTGCACGACGGCGACATACTCGGGTGGAAAACACGCCGCCACCAGGTCCGCGATCGCCTGCGACGTCGCCGGCGCATAGGCCGAGGGCTTGAGCACCACGCAGTTGCCCGCGGCAAGCGCGCCCACAAGCGGATCCAGGCTGAGCTGGAACGGATAGTTCCACGGCGCCATGACGAGCGCCACGCCGTATGGTTCGGGCGAGACGAACGAGCGCGAGGGGAACTGCGCCATGGGCGTGCGCACCGCCCGCTCACGGCTCCAGGCGCGCACGTGCTTCAGCTGACAGTGCAGCTCGTCCAACACCATGCCCACCTCCGTCATGTACGCCTCGGAGGAGGACTTGTTCAGGTCCTGCTTGAGCGCGGCCTCGATGGCGTCCTCGCGCTCGAGGATCGCCCGGCGCAGCCGGCGCAGCGCCTCCACGCGCCGTTCCACCGGCCGCGTCGCGCCGCTGAGAAAGTATGCGCGCTGCGCGCGCACGATCTGTTCGATGTTCATGGGTGCCTCCTTACCATGCAGCCCGCAAAAGGGCCGCCACATCCTCGCGCGTGGCCTCTTTGGGATTGACGATCATCGCGCCGTCGTTCACCGCGGCCTGCGCAATCCGCTCAAACGCCTCCTCGCTGGCGTGCGTGTCGCGCAGGCGCGTGGGCAGGCCACAGGCTGCATTGAGCTCTCGCAGCATCGCCTCGATCCGCTCGATGACCGCCGTGGCGCGTTCCGCCTGCGGCGTGCGCACGTAGACCTGCGGACCTGCCATTGGCAACAGCATTTCCCCATAGCGTGCGGCACATGCATCCAGGTTGAAGCGCATGCAGTGCGGCAGCAGGATCGCCATCGCCTCGCCGTGCGGCACGCGGCATACGCCGCCCAGCGCGTGCCCCACCGCATGCACCAGGCCGACCATCGAGTTGGAGAACGCCGCGCCGGCCATCGTCGCCGCGCACGCCATCTCCATGCGCGCTTCATCCCCGCCTTGCCCCCGCGTCGCCGGCACCAGACTGCGCGCGATCATCTCGATCGCGCCGCGCGCATAGGCGTCGCTGATGGGGTTGTGTTGCAGGCACGAATACGCCTCCACCGCGTGGCACAGCGCGTCCATGCCCGTGGCGGCTGTGATGCGCGGCGGCAGCGTGCGCGTCATGCGCGGGTCGAGCACGGCCGCGTCGGGCAGCAGGCTGCCGGAGATGAACTCCATCTTCAACGCCCGCGCATCGTCGCGCACGACGGCCACTGCCGTCGCCTCCGAGCCCGTGCCCGCCGTCGTCGGCACGGCGATGAAGGGCACGTGCGCGCCGCGCGGCATCGCCTCGCAGCCCATCAGTTCGCCCAGCTCCCGCGCGCCGTGCGCGATCACCATGCACAGGCCCTTGGCCGTGTCCAGCACCGAGCCGCCGCCGACCGCAACCACGCTGTCGCAGCCGTGCTCGCGGTATGCATCGGCGATCCGGCCGATCAGCGAGATCGACGAGTCCGGCGGCACCTCCGTCCAGACGGCCTGCGCCGGCGTCTCTCCCTCGCGCAGCGCGCGCTCGCACAGCGCCAGCAGGCCGGCGCGCAAAAGCCCCGCGTCGCTGATCAGCAGGGGGCGCTGCGCCCCCAACAGCTGCAATTCGTGCGGAATGTTCTCCAAGGCCAGCGCGCCGGCAAGCAGCCGCGGCGGCGTCTGAAACTCAAAGTATGCTTGCATGGGTGCTTTCCCTCCTTCTCAGGTCAAACGGCCAGAAGATCAGCAGGTACAGCAGCAGGCTCGACATCTGCTTCTCCGGCCGGCGGCGCAGGATGCGGCGTGCCCACGGCCATGGAAACAGATAGCGCTCCGCGATGTCCACGCAGCGCACGACCGGCATCGTCTGGGTGATGTCCCCGCGCAGCGTAAAGCGGTGCTGTGCATACGCCTGCGCCACGCCGATCACGCCCGTCATCAACAGAAAGGCCGCATCCAGATTCTTCATCGCGATGGTCACGTCCGCCTGCGCGTCCTGCACGCGCCGCACGCGTCCGCTCTCCAGCCGCACGCAAAGCCTGGGTCCGCCCGCGCCCGTCTCCAGACGCATCGTAAAACCTTCTCCCAGCGACGCCACCTCGCGGCGCACCTGCGAATCCCGTTGCGCCAGCACGTCCAGCGCGCGCGCGAGCACGAAGAGCACCGCGGCGCAAACCGCCCGCTTGCCCCTGCGCGCAAAGCTGTTCATCACGATCACCTCCGCTTTATTTTGTATTTCAAAGGGAAAGTATACCATATGGAGTGCCTTTGCGCAAGACGTCCTGAGCTGACTGGCGCAAAAACTTCCCAGACGGAGAAAGGAATCCGGCGCGCGCGCGCAGAATAATCCCAAAATGTTACGGACATGGGAGGCGTCTATGGAAAACAAGCATTTTACATCCAATAAAGTCTTTCGCAAGTTCTACACGATTGGCGAGGAGATCATGAACGCGGTCACCCATGGCGTGGGCGCGCTTTTGGCGATCGCGGGTCTGGTACTCAACATCGTGTTCGGCGCGCTTTCCGCAGACGCCGCAAAGCTGGCCGGGGGGCTGGTATACGGCATCATGCTGGTGATCCTGTTTACGGCCTCGACGCTCTACCACGCGCTGACGCACCCCACGGCCAAGGCGGTCTTTCGCGTGCTGGACCATACGTCGATCTTTCTGCTGATCGCGGGCACGTATACGCCCATCACGCTGGTGACGCTGCGCGGCCCGGTCGGATGGACGATTTTCGGCGTGGTGTGGGCCTGCGCCGTGATCGGCATCGTACTCAACGCGATCAGCATCGAGCGGTTCAAGGTCTTCTCGATGATCTGTTACGTCGCCATGGGCTGGTGTGTGATCTTCGCATTTCCGCCGCTGTTTCGCGCGATGCCGCTGCCGGGGCTTGTGCTGTTGATCGCCGGCGGCGTGTGCTACACGGGCGGCATCGTGTTCTATGCGCTGCGCCGGCGCTACATGCACGGCATCTGGCACCTTTTCGTGCTGGCAGGCGCCGTGTGCCACTACCTGGCCGTGTTGCTCTACGTCATTCGCTGACGTGCTCCCTCACGCGCGTTCCCAATGCACAAAAGCCTGGAGGAATGAACATGCTCTTATCGTTCATCGTGCCCTGCTACAATGAAGAGGGAAACGTGCGGCTCTTTTACGACGCAGCCGTGCGCGCCATCCGCGAACAGACCGACGACTTTGAGCTGATCTTCATCAACGACGGCTCAAAGGACGGCACGCTTACCCGCCTGCGCGAGATCGCACGGGAGAGCGACGCCTGCGTGAAGGTGATCAACTTCTCGCGCAACTTCGGCAAGGAGGCCGGCATCTACGCAGGGCTGACGCACGCGCGCGGCGAGTATGCCTGCATCATCGATGCGGACATGCAGCAGCGCCCGGAAGTCGCCATGGAGATGCTCGCGTTTTTGCGCAGCCACCCCGAATACGACTGCGTGACCGCCTATCAGCAGGAGCGGCACGAGGGCAAGCTGCTCGCGTTCTACAAGCGCACCTTTTACCGGCTGATCAACCGCCTGTCGGAGGTCGAGTTTGTCTCCGGGGCGAGCGACTTTCGCATGTTCAACCGCAAGATGATCGACGCGGTGCTGTCCATGAGCGAGTACTACCGCTTTTCCAAGGGCCTGTTTGCGTTCGTGGGCTTCAACACCTACTTCATGCCCTACGAGGCGCAGGCGCGCGCCAGCGGCACGTCGAAGTGGTCATTTTGGAAGCTGTTCCGCTATGCGATAGAAGGCATCGTCTCCTTCAGCACAGCGCCGCTTCGCCTCACAACGGTGCTGGGCCTGCTCTTTTCAGGCGCGTCATTCCTCTACCTGCTGGTCGTGGTGCTGCAAAAGCTGCTGGTGGGCATCGAGATCGCGGGCTATCCGACGCTGGTGGCGCTGATCCTGCTGCTGGGCGGCATTCAGCTGCTGGCGCTGGGCATCATCGGCGAATACCTGGCGCGCAACTATGTGGAGACCAAGCGGCGGCCGATCTACATCGTGCGCGACATCATCGAAAGCCAGGCCGAAAGGCAGCCATGAGGCGCCCCGTGCAGAGGGCCAAGCAGGCGGCGGATGGGCTCATCCGCCGCCTGTCGTTATCTCTATGCCTGCGCGCGGTCTTCAGCTTCGCGCAGCGCCCGCACGATGTCGTGCAGCACGTTCGCGCCGGCGGCGTCGCCTGCAAAGGAAACCAGCGCGCGCAGCGGCATGTCGCGCAGCATGGCGTCCACCATCTGCTGTGTGCTCTCGCCCAGCGCCTTGCTGTCCCCACCGCCCATGACCGCGGTCAGGGCGTCGGCCAGGGGACGCAGGATCTCCTGCGCGCCCGGGATTTTCATTGCGTCGCCAAAGGTTGTGTTCTCATGCACGCGCACGGGCAGACGGCGCGTCGACTCGATCTGAACCCGCGCGCGCTGGCGCACGTCCGTGCTGGACGCCGCGGCGAGCACATCATATGCGCCGGGCTCGACGTACCAGTCCGAAATCGCCGTCTCGTAGTAGGCAAATGCGCGCGGCGGCAGCTGGACGGAGAGCGTCTTCGTCTCGCCCGGCTCCAGATGTATCTTGGCAAATCCGCGCAACTCCTTGACTGGCCGCGAAATGCCCTCGTGCGCCGGGGCGACATAGAACTGCACGATCTCCTTGGCCGCAACGCGGCCGGTATTGGTCACCTCCACGCTGGCGGTGAGCGTCTCGGTATCCTTCATGCGCTCCTTGTCCAGGCGCAGGTTGTCATACGCAAACGTCGTGTAGGACAGGCCGTGCCCGAAGGGGAAGAGCACCTTCACGCTGCGCTTGTCGTAGTATCGGTAGCCGACATAGATGCCCTCCCGGTACTCGACCCGATCGCCGTCGCCAGGAAAGTTCAGGTGGGATGGATTGTCCTCCATATGCAGCGGGAACGTCTCGGCCAGCTTGCCGCAGGGCGACGCCTTGCCAAAGAGCAGGTCCGCCACCGCACCGCCGACGGCCTGCCCGCCCAGGTATGCCTCCAGGATGGCGGGCACTTCGTCCGCCCAGGGCATCTCCACGGGCGCGCCGTTGTGCAGCACGACGACCACGCGCTTTTGCACGCGCAGTACCTCGCGGATGAGCTGGGTCTGGCACTCGGGCAGGCGCATGTGCTTGCGGTCGTAACCCTCGGACTCGAAGGCGTCGGGCAGGCCCACGAAGAGCACGGCCGTCTCTGCGGCCTGGGCGGCGTTGACCGCACGGCTGAGCAGCTCTTTATCGGTCCTGTCCTCCCGGCCGCAGCAGCCCTGCGCGTAGATGACGTCGGCATACTCGGAGGCCGCCTCCATGGCGCCAGTCTCTTCGCTGGCGTTGATATGCGAGCTGCCGCCCCCTTGATAACGCGGATGCTTGACGAACGGCCCGATGAACGCCACCCGCCGCGATGCGGACAGGGGCAGCAGGTCGCCTTCATTCTTGAGCAGCACCATGCACTCGCGCGCCACGGCGCGGGCAAGCTTGTGATGGCCTGCGCGATCGAAGACCGCCGTGCGGTCGCGGCCCTCGAGGTAGCGGTTCACCACCGTGAGGATCCGCTCGGCGGCGCGGTCCACAACGGCCTCTTCAATGCGCCCCTCACGCACCGCGCGCACAAGCGCCTCGTCGTTGTGCGCGCCGCCGAAGGGCATCTGCAGGTCCAGGCCCGCCGCCACGCCCGCCACGTGATCGTTGCAGGCGCCCCAGTCCGTGACGGTGCAACCGTCAAAGCCCCACTCGCCGCGCAGGATGTCGGTCAGCAGGCGCTCGTTTTCGCTGGCATACACGCCGTTCACGCGGTTGTAGGAACACATGACCGTCCAGGGCTTGCCTTCCTTGACCGCGCCCTCAAAGCTGGCCAGGTAGATCTCGCGCAGCGTGCGCTCGTCGACCCGGGCGTCGACGCTCATGCGGCGCGTCTCCTGGTTGTTGACGGCGTAGTGCTTGAGGCTCGTGCCCACCTTTCTGGATTGCACGCCGCGGATGTGCGCGGCGGCCAGCTCACCGGACAGATAGGGATCCTCGGAAAAGTATTCAAAATTGCGTCCACACAGCGGGGAGCGCTTGATGTTGGCCGCCGGGCCGAGCAGGACGCCGACGCCCTCCGCCTGGCACTCCTTCCCGAGCGCCTCGCCCACGCGGAAGAGAAGGTCGCGATCAAACGAGCAGGCCAGTCCGGCGGCCGTGGGGAAACAGACGGCCTTGATGCTGGCGTTGATCCCCAGATGGTCGGCCGACTGATCCTGCTTGCGTAGGCCGTGCGGCCCATCTGCGACCATCATCCGGGGCACGCCCAGGCGCTCGACGGCCTTGGTATGCCAAAAATCCGCGCCGGAGCACAGTGACGCCTTTTCCTCCAGTGTCATTTCGCTTACGACTTTCTTCACGTCCATACGAAGCCCTCTTTCTTCCGTGCGATCAGCGCGCACGACGCTTATCATTGAATGATTGATTTCGATGCGGTATGCTTTCTTTCCTCCAGCTTTCCTGTAAAATGTCGAAAAGGTCCCCGCATATGCGGGGCCTGCGCTTGATTTTGGGGCCCTTGCGTATTATGATAGAACCACTCTTTGATGGAATCGAGGCGTGTACATGAACATCATCCGACAGATCGGCCTGCTGCTGGCGCTGTGCTTTGCGGCCCAGGGCGTCGAACTGCTGCTCCCCTTTGCGTTCCCGGCCAGCGTCATCGCCATGTTGATGCTGCTCCTCTGCCTGCTGTGCGGCCTGCTGCGCCACGGGCAGGTTCGGGAGATGTCCGACTTTCTGCTGAACAACATGGCCTTCTTTTTCGTGCCGGCGGGCGTGAGCGTGATCAACCATCTCGACCTGCTCGCCCATAACGCGCTGGCGCTGATCGCCGTGTGCGCTGTCTCCACCGTGGCGACGTTTGCCGCCACGGCCTACAGCGTCCGGCTCGTCTGCCGGCTGCAGGCGCGCGCGGCCGCCCGCCGCGCCGCCGCCCGATAGGAGGCGATTGATGTGAACGAGCTGTTTGAATCCCCCGTCTTTGGCATTGTGCTGAGCGCGCTGGCCTATTGGGCCGGACAGGCCCTCCACCGGCGCACGCGCCTGACCGCGCTCAACCCGCTACTGGTGGCCATCGCGCTGGTGTGCGCCGTGCTGCTCGTGCTGGGCATTCCCTATGAATCCTATGACCAGGGCGGTTCGGTCATCAACCTGCTCCTGCTGCCGGCTACCGCCTGTCTGGCCGTGCCGATCTATCAAAAGCGCGCCCTGCTGCGCGCGCACTGGCTGCCCATCCTTGTGGGCTGTCTGTGCGGCAGCGTCGCATCCCTGTGCAGCGTCTTTGTGCTGTGCCGCCTGTTCGGCCTGGACGCGCAGATGACCGCCTCGCTGCTGCCCAAGTCGGTCACCACGCCCATCGCGGTGAGCGTCAGCGAGCAGGCGGGCGGCGTCGTGCCGGTGACGGTCGTGGCCGTCATCTTCACAGGCATCCTGGGCAGCATCTTTGCGCCCGCGCTGATCCGCCTGTTCCGCGTGCGGGACGACATGGAGGCGGGCCTGTCCATCGGCGCTTGCAGCCACGCAATGGGCACCTCCAAGGCGCTGGAGCTGGGGCAGACGCAGGGCGCGATGAGCGGCCTGGCCATCGGAATGTGCGGCCTGATGACGGTGATCCTCTCGCTCCTGCTGCGGCTGTAGCAGCCCTTTTGTCCCCTCCGCCCGGCGCGTCGCGCCGGGCTTTGTTTCATTCGGGGGTAGGCGCGTCATCCTCGCGCCGCTCCATGAGCCGGCCCGTGGAGATCGCCTCCCGGCCGTACTTGCCGCGAATGCGGTCCATCGCCTGCTCCAGGCGCAGCTGCCGCTCACGCGCCTCTGTGCCCTCCTCCTGAAAGAGGCTCACCTGCTGCTGCGTCTCCCCCGGGCGCATGATCTGCTCGCCCGTGACCGTCAGCGTGCGGATGGCTTCAAAGGCGTGGCGGTTCTCCGTCAGCAGCGCGAGCGCTGCGCGCGCGATCTCGCGGGCGACACAGGTGGGCGCAGGCAGCCTGCGTTGGCGCGAGACGGTGCGAAAGCGCGGATCTTTCACCTGCACCTGCACGGCATGGCAGTACACGCCCTGTCTGCGCAGGCGGGTGGCGACGCTGTCGGAGAGCAGCGCCACGGCCCAGCGGATGTCCTCGGGGTCGGAAAGGTCGCGCGCGAACGTCATGCCGTTGCCCACGCTCTTGACCTCGCGACGCTCATAGTAGGATGCGACGGGGCTGCACTCCAGGCCGTTGGCATAGTCGTAGAGCATCTCGCCCGCCTTGCCCATGCGCGCGCCGAGCAGCGCCCGGTCGCAGCGCGCCAGCTCGCCGATGGTGCGCACGCCCAGCCCGGCCAGCGTGCGCGCCGCCGCGCCGCCCACGTATAGCAGCGCCGTCGCCGGCAGTGGCCAGACGATCCGGCGGAAGTTTTCGCGCGTGATGACCGTGGTCGCGTCCGGCTTTTTGTAATCGCTGCCCAACTTGGCGAACACCTTGTTAAACGACACGCCCACGGAGATCGTCAGGTCCAGCTCGCGGCGGATCACGGCGCGCAGCTCGTCGGCGATGTGCCGGCCGTCGCCAAACAGGCGCAGGCTGCCCGTCACGTCCAGCCAGGACTCGTCAATGCCAAACGGCTCGATCAGGTCGGTGTAGCGCTCATACACCGCGTTCACCCGCCGCGAGTAGTCCGCATACGCGTCGTGCCGCGGCGGCACCAGCACGAGCCCCGGGCACTTGCGCAGCGCCTGTCCCACCGTCTCGGCCGTGACGACGCCCGCGCGCTTGGCCAGCTCGTTCTTGGCCAGGATGATGCCGTGGCGCGCCTTGGGGTCGCCGGCCACGGCCATGGGCACCTCCCGCAGCGCAGGATCGCGGATGCACTCCACGGACGCGTAAAAGCCGTTCAGGTCGCAGTGCAAAATCGTGCGCTCCACCGCCGCCCCTCCTCTCCGATTTGTCCGGGTGTATTCTTACCGGTTTGATTACGACCTGGACATTCCCTTTTCCTGCCGAAACGCGAATATTTGGTCGTGTTTTATTGTACTGATATTTGGTCCAATTTTTTCGTTATTTTTTATAAAAATAGATTGACTTCTTAACAGTATTTTGGTATCCTTTTCTCAAAGCCATCAAAAATCATACGTCAAATTGGAAGGATGGCCGATGTCTTGGCCTCCATGCCCCGATCTGCCAAAAAGAAAGAAGGTAGCCGACGCCATGACCGTCCACAAAGCCGTCCGGGTTCGTCCGACCCGCATCCGCAAGACGTTCTGGGAGACTGTCGAGCCCTACGTCTTCCTTGCGCCCGCGCTGATCATCTTCGGGCTGTTCCTGTATTATCCGTTTGCGCGCACGATCTACCTGAGCCTGTTTCTGACGGACAAGTACGGCATGGCCAAGGTCTTCTGGGGGCTGGGCAACTACGCGAGCATCTTCAAGGATCCGTCCTTCTGGCGCTCGCTGACGGTGACGATCCAGTTCGTGGTGATGGTTGCCGTGGGCGGGCTGGTGGTAGGCCTTTGCACGAGCCTGCTGACGGCCAACAAGTACCGCGGGGCAACGTTCTGCTCCGCGTCCTACGCCATGCCCGTAGCCATCGCATCGGCCGCGGCGTCGATGGCCTTTCGCATGATCCTCCATCCGACCAACGGCCTGCTCAACATCCTGTTGGGCACGCAGATCGGCTGGACGGGCGATCCGCGCTTTGCGCTGCCGGTGATCGCATTTCTGACGGTGTGGCTGACCAGCGGCATCAACTTCATCTTCATCAGCGCGGGGCTGCGGGGCATCCCGCCTGAGCTATACGAGAGCGCTTCCATCGACGGGGCAGGCTATTGGCGCAAGTTCTTCCACGTCACGCTGCCGGGCCTTTCGCCGACGCTGTTTTTCCAGATCATCATCAACATCATCCAGGCGTTCCAGTCCTTCAGCCAGGTGAAAATCCTGACCGAAGGCGGCCCGGGCGACTCGACGAACCTGATCGTCTACGCGATCTACCGCGACGCGTTCTTCAACTACCGCTTCGGCACGGCGGCCGCGCGTTCGGTGATCCTGTTCGTCATCATCCTGACGATCACGCTGATCCAGTTCAGCATGGAGAAGAGGAGCGTGAATTACTGATGCTGGCCCTGAATCGCACCCAAAAGCGCATCCTCGTCGGCGCGGGGCGCTGGCTGCTCAATCTGCCGCTGCTCATCATCATCCTGTTGCCGCTGTTTTACACGCTCTCCAT
This sequence comes from uncultured Eubacteriales bacterium, assembly GCA_944349855.1. GTDB lineage: Bacteria > Bacillota > Clostridia > Christensenellales > Aristaeellaceae > Beduinella. The sequence goes on from CALVNS010000002.1 coordinate 12,179, forward strand.
CAGCCTGATGCCCGCGGGCGACATCTACTCCAACCGTCTGATTCCCTCGCAGATCAACCTGCAGAATTTCTACGACGCGCTGTTCAAAAACCCGATTCCGCGCTTCGTGCTCAACTCGTTCATCGTCTCCACGTCGGTCATGCTCGGACAGATGGTCACCTGCTCCATGGCGGCCTTTGCGTTCTCGTTCCTGCGCTTTCGCGGGCGCAACGTGCTGTTTCTGATGGTACTGGCCACGATGATGGTGCCCGGCGAGGCGACGATCATCGCCAACTTCCTGACCATCAGCCGCTGGGGCTGGAACGACTCGTACCGCGCGCTGATCGTGCCCTACCTGACGAGCGCGATGGGCATCTTCCTGCTGCGGCAGAACTACCTGACCTTTGCCAAGGAGCTGCACGAGGCTGCAAAGCTGGACGGCTGCTCAAACTTCCGGTTTATGCGCTCCATCGTCGTGCCGCTGAGCCGGCCCGCGCTGGGCGCGCTGGGCGCGTATACGTTCCTGAACACCTGGAACATGTACATGTGGCCGCTGCTGGTGACCAACTCCGCGCAGTACCGCACTGTGCAGATCGGCGTGAGCATGCTCTACGACATCGACGCGCAGGCGCTGGGCCTGATGATGGCGGGCGTCGTCATCGTGACGGTTCCGTCGCTGTCGATCTTCGTGTTCATGCAAAAGCAGCTGATCAACGGCCTGATGGCCGGCGCCGTCAAGGGATGATCGGTGATGCTCCGTGGCGGGCAGGCCGCAAGGCCCGGCACGTGCGGAAGCATTCACGATAGAACGACTATCTTATCAACGAAAGGAGACTCTCGCCATGAAAAAGTTGCTCTCGGTCGTCCTGTGCGCATGCATGCTGCTCACGCTCTTCCTGCCCGCCGCGCTCGCCGAAGAGCCGGTGAAGATCATCTTCTGGCACTCCATGGGCGGCGTCAACGGAGAGGCCATCAATCAGATGGTGTCGGAGTTCAACGAAGCCTATGCGGGCCAGATCGAGGTCGAAGTTCAGTTCCAGGGCGATTATGACGAGGCGATCAACAAGCTCAAGAGCGCCAGCATGGGCAACATGGGCGCGGACGTCGTGCAGATCTACGACATCGGCACGCGCTTCATGATCGATAGCGGCTGGATCATTCCGATGCAGGAGCTGATCGACGCGGACAACTACGACATCTCCCAGATCGAGCCCAACATCGCGGCGTACTACTCAGTGGACGGCCAGCTCTACTCCATGCCGTTCAACTCCTCCACGCCGATCATGTACATCAACCGCGACGCCTTCATCGAGGCGGGGCTGGATCCGGACAATCCGCCCAAGAACTTTGACGAGATCATCGCGGCCTGCGAAAAGCTCGTCAAGAAGGATGAAAACGGCAACGTTACCCAGTATGGCTTCGGCATGGGCAACTACGGCTGGTTCTTCGAGCAGTGGGTCGGCAAGATGGGCCTGGACTACGTCGATCAGGGCAACGGACGCGACGCGCCCGCCACGAAGGTCGTCTTTGATGAGAACGGCTCCGCGCTGCAGATCCTCTCCATGTGGGACAAGCTGATCGATGAGGGCTACATCACCTACCTGAACCGCGGCAACGATGACGCCAAGTCCGCTTTCATCACGGGCAACATCGCCATGGTGCTCGAGTCGACCGCGGCGCTCAAGTCGCTGCTGGTCAACGTAGACGACCGCTTTGAGATCGGCACCGCCTACTTCCCGTCCATCAACGCGGACGACGCGGGCGGCGTGTCCATCGGCGGCGGCTCGCTGTGGGCGATCGAGAATGGCGACGGGGCCAAGCGCGCCGCGAGCTGGGAGTTCATCAAGTTCATGATCTCGCCCGAGCAGCAGGCCTATTGGAACGCGCAGACCGGCTACTTCCCCATCACGGTCGCGACGCATGAGCTGGATGCCTTCAAGCAGAACATCGAGGAATTCCCGCAGTTCATGACGGCCATCGACCAGCTGCACGACACTGACGCGGCGTTCACCGGCTCGCTGCTGAGCGTATTCCCGGAGGCGCGCGCCAAGGTCGAGGAGATCACCGAGCGCGTGATCATGGGCGAGCTTGAGCCTGAGGCGGCCGTCGAACAGCTCGCCGCGCAGATCAACGAGGCCATTACGATCTACAACCTGACGAACATGTAACCTCCTTCTCCAAGGGCGCGCCTCACGGCGCGCCTGTTTTTTTGCGCGCAAAAATCGCCGATCGCGGTTCGCACAGGCAGGGTTTCCTGCCCGGGCCGCGAATTCTTAAGGGCATTTGACGGCATCTTGCCCACATCGGAGGTCTGCCCATGCGCTTCACGTTTCGGCATACCCGTTACTGCTGCTACGCCTCCAGCGTCTCGCACGCAGCTGTCAACAACCTGGCGCCGCTGTTGTTTCTGACGTTCCAACGGCAGTTCGGCATCACGCTATCACAGCTGGCGCTGCTCGTCTCGCTCAACTTCGCCATCCAGATGCTCGTGGATCTGTTGTGCGCGCGCTATGCAGTGCGCGTGGGCTACCGCACATGCGTCGTAGGCGCCAATGCGCTGTGCGGCCTGGGGCTGATCGGCCTGGGCGTGCTGCCCTATGCGCTGCCCAGCGCCTACGCGGGCGTGGTGTGCGCCATGGTGCTCTACGCGCTGGGCGGCGGGCTGCTGGAGGCGCTCACCAGCCCCATCGTCGAGGCCATGCCCGGCGAGGAAAAGGCCGCCGCAATGAGCATGCTGCACTCCTTCTACTGCTGGGGACACGTGGCCGTGGTGCTGCTGTCCACGCTGTACTTTGTGACCGTCGGCATCGAGCGCTGGCGCTTTCTGCCAATGCTGTGGGCTGTGCTGCCGCTGGCCAACGCATATGTCTTCAGCCGCGTGCCGATCAACACGTTTGGCTCGGAGAGTGCCACGCTGCCCATGCGCCGTCTGCTGCGCCTGCCGGTCTTCTGGCTGTTCTTCGCGCTGATGCTCTGCGCGGGCGCGGCGGAGCAGGGCATGAGCCAATGGGCCTCGCTCTTCGCCGAGCAGGGCCTGCGCGTCTCCAAGACGATGGGCGACCTGCTCGGGCCCTGCGCCTTTGCGGTGCTGATGGGCCTCGCGCGCCTGCTCTACGGGCGCTCCGGCGCGCGGCTGAACCTGCGCGCGTGCATCCTGGCCTCCAGCGTGCTGTGCGTGGGCTGCTACCTGCTTACGGCCTTCTCGCCCGGCGCGCTGCTGCCGCTGTTGGGCTGCGCGGTTTGCGGCTTCTCGGTCGGCATCCTCTGGCCGGGCACGCTCAGCCTCTCCGCGGCGGGCTGTCCGCAGGGCGGCACGGCGCTGTTTGCGCTGCTCGCGCTGGCCGGCGACATCGGATGCTCAATCGGCCCAGGACTGGTCGGCTGGGTGTCCGACTGGTGGCTCGTCGCCGGCGGCGTCTCAAGCGTGGACGCGATCAAGCTGGGCCTGCTCGCGGCCGTCGTATTCCCGCTGCTGCTCGCCTTCGGCGCGCTGCTGCTGCGCCGTCATACCCATTGATCGAACGGAGGGAATCACCATGCAAACCCTGCTCATCACCGGCGCGGGCGGCTTTGTCGCCTCGCGCATGGCGCGCGATCTGGACGGGCGCTACCGCATCGTCCCCGCCGCGCACCGGGACCTGGACCTGACCGACGCGGACGCCTGCCGCCGCTTCATCCTCGCGGCCCGACCCGACGCCGTGCTACACTTCGGTGCGATCTCGCGCATCGACGTGTGCGAGAAGGACCCGGAGCTGGCCCATCGCGTCAACGTGCTGGGAACGCAGAACGTCGCCCGCGCGTGCACCGAGGCAGGCGCGGCGATGGTGCTGGCCAGCAGCGACCAGGTCTACACTGGGCTTTCCGGCATGGACCCCCATCGTGAAGACGAGGCGCTTTCGCCCACGAACGTCTATGCGCGCACGAAGCTTGAGGCGGAGCGCATCGCCGCCTCGCTATGCGAGCGGTTTTACGCGCTGCGCCTGACGTGGATGTTCGACCTGCCCGTCCGCTTCTGCGCGTCGAGCCTGGGCGTGGTGGGCATGTGCGCGGGCGCGCTGGTCACAGGCCGGCCCGTGCGCGCGGCGGCCAACGACCATCGCGGCATGACGTACGTACGCGAGGTGATTGAAAACATCCCTGCGCTGCTGGCGGCCCCCTGCGGCGTGTACAACTTTGGCAGCGAAAACTTTCTGAGCACCTACGAGGTGTGCCTGCGCGTGTTTGAGCGCATGGGCGCCACGCACCGGGCGGCGGAGCTGCTCGAACCGTTTCAGCAGGAGATGCCGCGCAACCTGATGATCGACGCGGCCAAGCAGCGCGCGGCCGGCATTCTGTTTTCGAATACGTCGGACGCGCTGGAGCGCATGTTCACGGAATACCGCCTGTGAGCGGCAGACGAAAGGGCCTTCCCGATGGGAAGGCCCTTTCGTCTATCTCATTCCCGTGCCGGCTGTGGAGAAGCGGGGTTGTGTACGTCCAGCACGTGCGCCTGCACGGCATTGCCATCGGGGCGCAGCTCCAGACGCGCGTCCATCATCAGTTCCGGAATCAGCAGGCGCAACACAAGCGCGCCCTCCGCCACACCGTATCCCGCATATGCCTCCGTTACAACATCCAGTCGGGCAGAGCCGCGCGCACGGCAGAGCGTGCGCTGCCCGTACAGCTCGCCGCGCGCAGCGACGCAGTGTCCGTATGACGACGTCACGTTCAGCATTCCATCCGGCGCCGGCGTGAGCGTGAGCATCCCGTCCAGGACGGACACCGGCCGGTTCAGCAGCTGCGCCGGGATCTCGCCGCCCCCGTCGCGCACGGGTTCAAGCGGACAGACAAGGCCTGAAAGCGCAGCCCGTAGCCGCTCATCCGCCGCGGGATCCGGCGGCAGCGGCGCGTCCTGCATGCGTCCGAGCACCTCGTCAAAGTATACGTCCAGCTCCGCCTGGATGTCGTCCACGAATGCGGTCATCGCCAGCACCGCATCCTTTTCGCGGTTCATCACGCACAGCTGGCCGTACATGCCGTCGCCGCGAAAGCTCCCATTCTGGCACATCCAGAACTGGTAGCCATAGCCTGAGCGCCAGTCCGGCGACCCCCCGTCGTTGTCGATCTGTTTGCTTGTCGCAGCGCGAAGGTAGGCCCTTGGCAGCAATTGCCGTCCCTCCCATACGCCGTCCTGCAGGATCAGCACGCCAAACTTGGCGATCACTTCCGGCAGGATCGACAGGCCGAAGCCGCCCGCGCAGATGCCAGCCTCCGTGCGCATCCAGTGCATGCCGCTGATGCCCATGGGGGTGAATAGTTTCTCCTGCAGGTAGGTCTCCAGGTCGACGCCGCGCCTGTGGAGCGCCGCCGCACACATGTACGTCGCCATCGTGTTGTAGCGGAAGGTCTTGCCGGGCATATCCACAAAGGGCACGCCCAGGAATGTGCGCACAAAATCCCCCTCCCAGCGCTCCTCCGGCTGGCCCGTGGACATGCGCAGCAGATGGCGCAGCGTCAGGCTCTGCAGCTCAGGGCCTGCCTGGATGCCCTGCGCCTCCTGCGCAAACAGGTCCAGGACGCGTTCATCCAGGGAGAGGATTCCCTCCTCCTCCGCCAGGCCCATCGCCACGGAGGTGAAGGACTTGGACAGCGAATAAACCGTCTGATACTGCGCGGGATGATAGGGGCTGTAATACCCTTCTGCGTACACCCTGCCGCCGCGCACGAGCAAAAAGCTGTGGATGCGCAGTCCCCTGCGCGCATAGGCGCCCACCATATCCTGCACCCACTGCGCGCGCACGCCCGCCTCCTCCGGTGAAATGCGGGGCAGCGGCGCGCCCATGCAGGGCGTAAACTCCGTCGGTCGGTTCACGATATGTTTCCCCCTTTCTTCCTGCTGGCTTGATTTGAGCATAACACATTTGCGGCGTGCTGTCACGGGTTTACGGTGGAAAAAAACGGCGCTGCATGGTATAATGTGGGCAAGTACAATCATCCGTCGAGGAGGGAGCTTTCATGGCGCAATATCCCCCGATCATGAAGGACAAGCCCGTGCTGCTGCACGGCGGCGATTACAACCCCGAGCAGTGGATCGGAGAAAAGGACACCGTCTGGCCCCGCGACATGGAGCTGGCAAAAAAAGCCGGCATCAACACGCTGTCCGTGGGCATCTTCTCCTGGGCGATGCTTGAGCCCGAGGAGGGGCGCTTCGAGTTCGGCTGGCTCGACGAGGTCATGGACATGCTCGCGCAAAACGGCATCAAGGCCGTGCTGGCCACGCCCAGCGGCGCGCGCCCGGCCTGGATGGCCGAAAAGTACCCCGAAGTGCTGCGCGTGACGGAGGACCGCCGCCGCCAGCTGTTCGGCGAGCGGCACAACCACTGCCTGACCTCGCCCGTGTACCGCGAAAAAGTCCGCAAGATCAACACGCTCCTGGCCGAGCGCTATAAGGACCATCCGGCGCTGGGCATGTGGCACATCTCCAACGAGTATGGCGGCGAGTGCCATTGCCCGCTGTGCCAGCACAAATTCCGCGAGTGGCTCAAGGCGCGCTACGGCACGATCGACCGGCTCAATGACGCCTGGTGGAACACGTTCTGGTCGCACCGCTATACGTCGTTTGATCAGATCGAGAGCCCGTCGAGCATCGGCGAGGGCACAAGCCATGGGCTGAACCTGGCCTGGAAGCGCTTTACGACGCAGCAGTTCTGCGACTTCTACGCCTGGGAGATCGAGCCGCTGCGCCGCATCACGCCAGACGTGCCCTGCACGACGAACCTGATGGGCACCTACCCGGGCATCAACTACTTCGAGCTGGGCCGCCTGCTCGACCGCTCCAGCTGGGACAACTACCCCGCCTGGACGGGCGACCTGCGCGACGCGGACATCGCGGCCAACGCGTCCTTCCGCCACGACCTGATGCGCGGCGTGGGCGGCGGCAAGCCGTTCATGATGATGGAATCCTCCCCCTCTGCGGTCAACTGGCAGCCGGTCAACCGCCTGCGCCAGCCGGGTGTGCTGACGCTGCAGGGCCTGCAGGCCGTCGCCCATGGCTCGGACACGGTGCAGTACTTCCAGTTCCGCAAGGGCCGCGGCTCGTTTGAGAAATTCCACGGCGCCGTCGTCTCGCACGACGAGCGGGAGGACAACCGCGTCTACCGCGAGGTCTGCGCGGTCGGCGAGAAGCTCTCGCGCCTTTGCGCCGTGCTCGGCTCCGCGCCGGAGAACAAGGTCGCCGTGATCTACGACTGGGAAAACCGCTGGGCGCTGGACGACGCGCGCTTTGGCCTGAACGAGGACAAGGGCTATGAACTGGCGGTGCGCGCGCACCACGCGGCGCTCATGCGCGCGGGCTATGGCGTGGACGTGATCGACCAGACCTGCGACCTGTCCGGCTACCGCATCGTGTGCGGCCCGATGACGTACATGCTGCGCCCCGGCTTTGCCGAGCGCGTGCGCGCATTCGTCGAGGGCGGCGGCACGTACGTATCCACCTACTGCTCCGGCTGGGTGGACGAGGAGGACCTGTGCTTCATGGGCGGCTTCCCCGGCCCGCTGCGCGACGTGTTCGGCCTGTGGGACGAGGAGACCGACGCGCTGGATGCGACGCAGCACAACCGCTTCACCTGGAACGGCAAGACCTATGAGGCGAAAGACTTCTGCGCGCTGGTCCATTCGCAGGGCGCGCAGGTGCTGGCGACCTACGAGGAGCGCTTCTACGCGGGCGCGCCGGCGCTGACGCGCAACGCCTTCGGAAAGGGCTGCTGCTACTACGTGGCCGCGCGCACGGGCGAGGACTTCCTCATCGACCTGTATGCGCATGTGACGAAGGAGGCCGGCCTGACGCCGCTGCTGGACGATGTGCCCTACGGCGTGCTGCTGACGGAGCGCGTGGGCGAAAACGGGCGCTTTCTGTTCGTGATGAACACCGTGCCCGAGGCGCGCACGGTCGTGCTGCCCGCCTGCACGGACGCCATGACCGGCGAGGCGCGCGGGGGCGAGACGGCGCTGCCGCCCTACGGCGTGATCGCCGTCAGGCGCTGATTCCTTTGATGTGCTCAGCTGCATCATGGTCCTGACTATAGGAAGCGCCGACAGAAGTGGCTTCAGTTCATCGAGCAAGCAAAAAACGAATAACGAGATATGCGGGCCCGGATTGACCGGGCCCGCAAGAGGTCACTTCACGATGGATCGGACGATGCGCAAGATCAGTTCGAGCTGCCTGGCGTTGGCAATATCCAGGAGTCGTCAGATTGCTGCAATGATCTGGCGTGTCTTCATGATGGATCCCCCTTCTTTTGTTTTGTACCCATGCTGGTTCACAAAAGGGATGTACACCTATTTGGGGAAAATTTCAAGAATAAAACAGATAGCGTGACCATCAAGCGTGCCAGCCGCCTGCGCTACGCGGACGGTGCCGTCCTGCGCACGCAGCTACTCTCGTCAATCCCAAATCGTGATTTAATTTAGAAGTTACAGAATCCATGTACTGTAAGATTTGTCCATGCGATGAGTTTAGCATAAGATATCTGATATACATCCGAAAGGGGAATTGTGATGGGATTCTTATCGAAGCTATTTCGCACAATGAGGAAAAATAAGAAAAGAAAGATGCTCGAAGAAGAGAGAAGAAGAAGAGAGATCGAAAGACAGCAGCAGCAGCGTCATCGAGAAGAAAACAGGCAGGCACGCGATTACGTAAAGTTTCTTAACGATAATGAAGAAAGTCTGACTAAGAACTGTTTTGCTCTGGATGAGAAACGCAGCAGGCTCGAAAAACAACTCAGTGATTTGCAGTCGAAATATGCTCTTTCCAAAGAAGTCGTTGAGTTGGAGCAGCGGAAATCTCGCGCTGAAAAGGAGCTTAACGTCACTCAGCGCAAACTTGAGACAATCCAAAAAAACTTCCGCAGCATTCAATATGCATCGGAAGTTTTTAACAATTATCAATATGCCGGAGAAAAACTTATGCTTGAAGGTTTCGATCCGGACGTTTTCAAACCCATTGCTCAGGAAGACCTAAAATGTATGCAAATCAAGGATTTGCGCTCGCTGTATCGTGCAAATCAAAAAGAAATTGAAAAGCTCGTCGAATCCTATAAAGACCGATACACCACGAAAACCATAGCAGCAATTTATCAGCTCATGGTTTTAGCTCTGGAAGCTGAAATGCAGAATGTATTGCATATCCTCCACTTTGGCAGCCTTGATAAGGCGATTGAAGAAGTAAAATCCCTGACCGCGCGATATTACACAATCGCTACATCCGGGAATCAGACGATCGCCTCTACCCTGACCAAGTTTATTGGCCAGATTGAGTATTATTATCTTGAGGCCGTAAAAATCGAATATGAATACTATGTCAAGCAAGAGCGCGCCAAAGAGGAGCAACGCGCCCTGAAAGAACAGATGCGCCAGGAAGCCGAGGAACGCAGGTTGCTTGAGCAGCAAAAAAAGCAGGTTGAAGCTGAAGAATCCAAGTACGAAAAAGAGCTTCTCCGCATTACCGAAAAAATGAAGGCTGTCAGCGGTGCAGAAATCGAAAAATTGCGGATACAACTTCAAAAAGTACAGTCTCAGCTCGATGCCGTTAAAGATAAAAAAGATGAGATTATACATCTTCAAAACGGCAAGGCCGGTACCGTATACGTCATTTCTAATATCGGTTCCTTTGGCGATGACGTTTTCAAGATCGGTATGACTCGTCGACTAGAACCCATGGATCGTATCCGAGAACTTGGCGACGCCAGTGTTCCCTTCCCATTTGATGTGCATAGCTTTATTTTTTCCGAGGATGCCGTTGCGCTCGAGACAAAGCTGCATCGCATGCTTAACAATAAACGCATAAATAAGATTAACCTACGTAAAGAATTCTTCCGCATCAGCCTAGATGAACTCCAAGCGCTCGTAGAAGACTGTGATCCTTCTGCGGCTTTCAACCGCACCGCTCTCGCCGAACAGTTCCGTCAAAGTCTTTCAATCGACGAAGTACCTAACTCTATCGACTTGGAAGATCTTGAAGAAGAGACCTGCGAGTAAATTATGATTACACTTCCACGAGAGCCCAGTTTGTTTAAACAATAAGAGCAGAAGGTATCACTCATGCCGATCGCTTATCCCGCATGCTTCTTTCAGGAAGATGCCGGTTATTCCGTTGTCTTTCCCGACCTGGGCTATCTCGCAACGTGTTCCGACAGCCTGACCGGCGCGTTTTCCGCAGCTGTAGATTGTCTTGCCGGGTACCTCCACGCCGCACAGCGCGATGGGGAGCAGGTACCTCCTCCCTCTCATCTGCGCGCCATGGATCCTGCACGCATTGCGCGTGAACTCGGGGCAGAGCCCAGCGAATCGTTTGTTCACATGGTCACGGTTGATGCAGAGGACTATGCCTGTATCCACTTTAAAAAATCCATTTAGAAAACGCTCTCTACCCATGTATGGCTAAATGTCGTAGCGGTCAAAAAGGGCATAAACTTTTGTCTGCGCGATACAGGTATGGCATTCCGGCTGATTGATCCGATCGAATCCCACAAAAAGACCGCCGCCCTTCCAAGGACGGCGGTTTGTCGTCGGGCGGCGTTTGGCCGCCCGACGGAATATGCGTCAGTTCAGTTTCAGGCCCAGGAAGTCCGCCATCTGCTCGCACACGGCCTCCGCGCGCGAGAGCGTGGGCATCTCGCAGAACACGCGCAGCAGCGGCTCCGTGCCCGAAAAGCGCACGATGATCCAGCCGTCCGAGAAGTAGACCTTGCAGCCGTCCAGGTAGGAGACGCGCTCCACGTGCTCGGCAAACGCAGGCAGTTGCTTGTCGATCATCAACCGCTGGTTGAGGTTTGCCTTGAGCTGTGCGTCAAACTTGCAGTCGTGCTCGACCATGTAGCACTCGCCGAACTGATCGGTGATCTCGCGGTAGAGCTCGGAGAGCTTCTTGCCCGTGACGGCCAGCATCTCCACCAGCAGCGTGCCGGCGTAGATGCCGTCCTTGCCGCTGATGTGCCCGCGCACCGTCAGGCCGCCGGAGGACTCGCCGCCGATGACCGCGTTGTGCTCGTCGATGGCCGCCGAAATGTGCTTGAAGCCCACCGGCACCTCGTAGCACGCCTCGCCGAACGCGTGCGCCACCTTATCCAGCAGGTGCGTGGTCGCCAGGTTGCGCACCGCGGGTCCATGCCAGTGACGGTACTTGACCAGGTAGTAGTACAGCAGCACGAGGATCTCGTTGGGATGGACAAACTTGCCCTCATCGTCGATGATGCCCAGGCGGTCCGCGTCGCCGTCGGTGGCGATGCCGATGTCCGCGCAGGTCTCCTCCACCACGCCGCGCAGCGCGCCGAGCGTGCGCTCGTTGGGCGCAGGCAGCCGGCCGCCGAAGAGCGTGTCGTGCCGCTCGTGGATGACGTCCACCTCGCAGCGGGCAGTGAGCAGGATGGTCTGCAGGGCCGTTCGGCTCACGCCGTACATCGGGTCGAGCACGATCTTCAGGCCGCGCGAGCGGATCGCGTCCATGTTGACCGCGCGGATGATCGTGTCGATGTAGCTGTTGTACGGGCTGATGATCTCCACATAGCCCGCAGCCAGCGCCTTCTCATAGTCCAGCACGGGGATGTCTTCCCGAGCGATCTTCGCGCAGGCGGCCGAAAGCTCGTCGGTGACCTCCTGCTTGGCGTCGCGCCCGCCCTTGGTAAAGAGCTTGATGCCGTTGTACAGCGCCGGGTTGTGGCTGGCCGTCACGGCCATGCCGTAGTACAGGCCGTATTGCTGAACGGTATACATGATGAGCGGCGTGGGCGCCTCGCGGTTGATGAAATAGGTGTGGATGCGCCGCGCCGCCATGACCTCGGCCGCCCACTGCGCCGCCTGGCGCGAGAGAAACCGGCGGTCAAAGCCGATGCAGATTCCGCGCGAGGCGACATCCTCCGCCTCCATGCGCTGCGCCAGAGCGAACGCCAGGCGCTGCACGTTCTCGCGCGTGAACTCGTCGCCGATGATCGCGCGCCAGCCGCCCGTGCCGAATGTAATCATCAGGATTTCCTCCTTTGTACCCGCGCTCTGCGGCGCCGGGGCTGGGGGGAATATTCGCCGGAACGCGCGCCTTTTCCTTCGCCGCGCACACGGTTTGTGCAGAATCTTCGCTACGAGCGTTCCACCTCATGGCGCAGCGCGGACAGCCGCGCATCCACCTCCGCCATGCGGCGGGACAGCCCCTGCATCTCACGCCTCGTCCTGGGCGCGCAGGCCGTTTCCCGCTTGTAGCACAGGTCGTGTTCCAGGCTCGCCCATACGTCCATGGCCAGCGTGCGCACCTGCACCTCCACAGGCACCCGGCGGGCGCCCTCGACCGTGCATACGGGCACGCTGAGCACGACGTGCAGGCTGCGGTATCCGTTTTCCTTGGGAGCGCGAATGTAGTCGCGCTCACGCACGACGTCGATGCCGGGCAGCGCGCGCAACGCCTCGCCCATGTCGTACACGTCCTCGACCGTCGGGCAGACGATACGCATGCCCGCGATGTCATACAGGTGGTCCTGCGCGCACTCGATGCTGACCGCATATCCCTTGCGCGCCAATTTTTCACAGATGCTCGAGTAGGTCTTCATTCGCGTCTGGATGTGGTGGATGAGCGCGCGGCCCATCAAGAGTTGTTGCTCACGCTGCAGGTTCGATACGCGCAGGTTCAGCTCCTCCAGCGCCTCGCCGTACAGGTATTGCAACCGTCTGTAGTCCGCCGGCGCGATGCCCTGTTCCTGCGTGGGCAGCAGCCGCATGCGCGCCGTCGCCTGTCTAAAGGGAGCTTCCATCGCTTTCACCTCTGATCCGTTTGATCTATCGCATGCGCCAAGCGCCGTGTCTGCTGTGGTTCTTTCTCATCCCTATGATACCCCGCAAAAGTGGCCCTCCTATGTGCCGAATGTAGCGCGGTTGTGAAAGATTATGTCCCGCGCGTCGGCGCACTCCAACTGTTGTATGCGCCCGCGACGCCAAATATGCGCGCTTGACACAAAGGGCAATCCCGACGATAATAGCAGCAAAGCCTCTTGGGAGGGATGCACATGGGCGACGTTTCCCGCCTTGATCGCCTGCTTTCGCTGCTCGCCGGCCGGCTGGGCAGCCTCGCCTGTCCGCTGTGCGGCGCAGCCCTGCGCGCGCCCGAAAAGACCAGCCTGCGCTGCGAAAAAGGGCATTGCTTTGACGTGGCGCGCAAGGGTTATGTCAACTTCGCCTGCGCGGGCACGCTGGCGCACTACGACAGGACGCTGTTTCTCGCACGGCGCGCCGTATTCGACGCCGGCTGCTACGCGCCCGCGGCGGATGCGCTGCGCGGCGTGCTGGGTACGGAGGCGGCGCGGCTGGGCCGGCCGCCGCGCGTGCTGGATGCGGGCTGCGGCGAGGGCTATTATGCGGCCGCGCTGGCGCGGGACGGGTGCGAAGTCTTCGGCGTGGACCTGAGCCGCGACGCGGTCGCGTTGGCCGCGCAGCGGCCGGAGCCGGTCTGCTGGTGCGTCGCCGATCTGACGCGCCTGCCGCTCGCGCCGGGCTCGATGGACGTCGTGATCGACGTCCTGTCCCCGGCCAACTACGCGTCGTTTCGCCGTGCGCTGCGCCCGGGCGGGCTGCTCGTCAAGGTCGCGCCGGGCCAGGACTACCTGTGCGAGCTGCGCGCTGCGTTGGGACAGGGACCGCACGCGCCGCAGGACGTGATCGACTACTTCGGCTCGCACATGACGGGCGTATGCTACGAATCGCTGCGCTATACCTGCGCGGTGGACGGCGGGCTGCGCGAGGCGTTCTTCCGCATGACGCCGCTGACGGGCGGGCGCGCGCCGGATCCCGCAGCGCTGGCCTCCATCCGCGATATCACCATCGACCTGCGGGTGCTGACAGGCCGGTTTGCCTGAATGCCGGCAATCAAACAACGGAGGAGGAAGCTTTTTGCTTCCTCCTCCGTCTGCATGCTCATTTCTTTCGGCCCTTCAGGTAGGCGTCGATGCCCTTGGCCGCCGCCTTGCCCGCGCCCATCGCGAGGATGACCGTCGCTGCGCCGGTGACCGCGTCGCCGCCCGCATAGACGCCCTCCTTGGTCGTGCGGCCATCCCGCTCATCGGCGACGATGCAGCGCCAGCGGTTCGTCTCCAGGCCCCGGGTGGTCGAGGCGATCAGCGGGTTGGGCGAGGTGCCCAGCGCCATGATGACCGTGTCGACCTCCATCGTGAACTCGCTGCCCTCGATCTCCACCGGGCGGCGGCGTCCGGACGCGTCCGGCTCGCCCAGCCCCATGCGCACGCAGACCATGCCGCGCACCCAGCCGTTTTCGTCCAGCAGGATCTCGCGGGGATTGGTCAGCAGGTCGAAGACGACGCCCTCCTCCTTGGCGTGGTGCACTTCCTCCGCGCGGGCGGGCAGCTCCTGCTCGCCGCGCCGGTAGACGATGTGCGTCTGCGCGCCCAGGCGCAGCGCCGTGCGCGCCGCATCCATGGCCACGTTGCCGCCGCCAACGACCGCCACACGCCGGCCGGTGACGATGGGCGTGTCGTATTCATCCGAGAAGGCCTTCATCAGGTTGGCGCGCGTCAGGTACTCATTGGCGGAGAAGACGCCGTTGCCATTCTCGCCGGGGATGCCCATAAACTTGGGCAAGCCCGCGCCCGAGCCGATGAACACTGCGTCGTAGCCCTCCTCGTCCAGCAATCCATCGATCGTGACCGAACGGCCGACGACGACGTTCGTCTCGATCTGCACGCCCAGACGCCGGACATTCTCGATCTCGGCCTCGACCACCTCGCGCTTGGGCAGGCGGAACTCCGGTATGCCGTACACGAGCACGCCGCCCGCCTGGTGCAGCGCCTCGAAAATCTTGACCTCGTAGCCCATGCGCGCCAGGTCGCCCGCACAGGTGAGCCCCGCCGGGCCCGCGCCGATCACGGCCACGCGCATGCCGTTCTTCTCCTGGGGCGGCTCGGCCTGAACGCCCATGCGGCGCGCCGTATCGGCGGCGTAGCGCTCCAGCTTGCCGATGGCGACCGGCTCGCCCTTGACGCCCAGCACGCAGCGCCCCTCGCACTGCGTCTCCTGCGGGCAGACGCGCCCGCACACCGCAGGCAGCGCCGAGTCGCGCGCGAGGACGCGGCTGGCACCCACGGCGTCGCCCTCCTTCAGGCGCGCGATGAAGCCCGGGATGTCGATGCCGACCGGACAGCCGGCCACGCACATCGGCTTTTTGCAGCCCAGGCAACGCTGGGCCTCCTGCACGGCCTCCGCCTCGTCATAGCCGAGGCAGACCTCCTCAAAGTTGTGCGCGCGCACCTTCGGATCCTGCTCGCGCACCGGCACCCTCGACCCAGCCATCAGTCCTCACCTCCGCAATGTCCGCATCCGCCGCGATGCGTCTTCCCCTCGCGCAGCCGCAGCAGCGCGCGGCCCTCCTCGGTCCTGTACATCTGCTGGCGCTTCATCGCCCCGTCAAAGTCGACGAGATGGCCGTCAAACTCCGGCCCGTCCACGCAGGCGAAGCGCGTCTGTCCCCCCACGCTCACGCGGCACGCGCCGCACATGCCCGTGCCGTCCACCATGATGGGGTTGAGCGACACGACCGTCGGGATGCCCAGCTCGCGCGTGAGCTGCGCGGTGAACTTCATCATGACCATCGGGCCGATGGCCACGCACAGGTCGTAGCGGCGTCCCTGGCGCTGCACCAGATCGCGCACGACGTCCGTGACCATGCCCTGCACGCCCGCGGAGCCGTCGTTGGTGGCGATGTACACGCCGCCCGCGACCGCCTCCATCTCTCCCTGCAGGATCAGCAGGTCCGCGCTGCGCGCGCCGATCACCACATCCGCCGCCACGCCCTGCGCGCGCAGCCACTTGACCTGCGGGTACACAGGCGCCGTGCCCACGCCGCCGGCGACGAAGAGCACCTTCTTTTGGCGGATGTCCGGGTCTGCGAGCATCTCGCTGGGGCGTCCCAGCGGCCCCACGACCGTATCGAATGCATCGCCCACGCCCAGCGCGGCCATGCGCTCCGTGGACGCGCCCACCACCTGGAACACGATCGTCACCAGGCCGCGCTCGCGGTCGTAGTCGCAGATGGTCAGCGGGATGCGCTCGCCCCGCGCGTCGATCTTGACGATCAGGAACTGCCCCGGCTCGGCGCTGCGCGCCGTGCGCGGCGCTTCGACGTCCATGAGGTAGATCTTGTCCGCCAGCTTTTCAGCCCTGCGAATCGGATACATGCAATCCCTCCTAAGTCAAGCGGCATGCGCACAATATGCGGAATCAATCAAAATATGCAGGTTTTATCTTAAAGCCTTGCAGGCCAATTGTCAAGCGTGCTTTTCCACTTGCGCCCGCGCGGAGAAAAAAGCGCCGCGCGGCGCTGTGTTGCGGTCCGCGCGGCGTTGTTTCAGTCGTCCTGGTGGCGGCAGTAGTCAGCCAGGCAGCCCATGGGGCATACGCCCGGGTCTTCGCAGTGATAGTCGTCAAACCAGTAGCCCTTGGGGTGGATCTTGGTGCGGTAGCGGTGGTGCGGCACGGGCAGCGGATCGCTGGCGCGCAGCGTGGCGGCCATCAGCTCGCGGAGCATGTCCAGCTGCACCTGCGCATAGGCGGGATCGTCGAACAGGTTGTGCAGCTCATAGGGATCGTCCTTCAGGCAGTAGAGGTAGCCGCTGCCGAGCATATCGACCTGCAGGGTGTAGTCGCCCTTGCGGATCATGCGCACCTGACCGCACTGCGTCCAGCTGTTCAGGCAGTCGAACGTCACCATGTTCTGGCTTGCGCCCTCGCCCACCAGCGTCAAACCGTCCTTGCTGTCCCAGTACAGGCCGGAGAAGCCGCTCTCAGAGTAGCCCACGTCGAACTCATGCGCCGGGTACGGCTCGCCGCGCAGCAGGGCCGTCAGGCTGCGCCCCTGGCAGCCGACGGGCGCCGGCACGCCGATCACGTCGCACAGCGTGGGCAGGATGTCCACGATGTTCACACAGGCGTCGTCCTGCGTCCCCTGCGCCCGGATGCCGGGGCCGCGCCAGACCATGGGCACGCGCGTGAGGATCTGGCTCAATTCCACGCCCTTTCGGATCAGGCCGTATTCGCCCGCGAAGTCGCCATGGTCCGACAGGAAGAGCACGATCGTGTTCTCAGACAGGCCGCGCGCCTCCAGGCCCTCGATCAGGCGCTTGAACTGGTCGTCGATCAGGCGCAGCATGCCCAGGTAGTTGGAGCGCGCGCGCCGGATGCGCGCCTCGATGTCCCCGGTCAAGACCGTCTCCCACACGCCGCGCAGCCACTCGTAGCGCGGTCCCTTGGCGGGCAAGTCGTCCTTGGAGGAGTGCAGCGGCGGCAGCGCCTCGGGCGGGAACATGTCAAAGTAGGGCGCAGGCACCTGATAGGGGTTGTGCGGCTCTGCAAAGGACACCCATGCGAAGAACGGCGCGCTGCCGTCCAGGCTGTCGATGAACTTGAGCGCCGAGGATACGTTGCGGTACGGGTGCTGCTCCTGCACGGTGCCTGGCGAGGGCACGTGGCTCTCCATATGGCGCGTGGCGCACAGAAAGTTGGCCAGCTCGACCTGCGCGGGCGTCTCGTTCGTCTCGCCCTCGTAGCCCAGGTGGCCGCACGTCTCGTGGAAGTCAAACGCCTCCGGCCGGCGGTGCGAGTGGTTCTTGCCACACAGCGCGGTCACGTAGCCGTTTTCCTTGAGCACATCCAGCAGGTCCTTGCTGTACAGCGCGTCGATGGCGTTGTGGTTGGTGCGCGCGTGGTGGCACTGCGAGTAGCGGCCCGTGAACATGCTCACCCGCGCGGGCATGCACGTCGGATTGGGCGTGTACGCGCGCCGGAAGTCCACGCCGCCCTGCGCCCAGGCGTCCAGGAAGGGCATGGTATCCAGCGGGTAGCCGCAGCCCTTGCGCAGGTCGGCGCGCTGCTGGTCGGTCATGACGATGACGATATTGGGTTTCATCCGAACGCTTCCTTTCTCTGTGGGTTTTCCGGGTCAGCCCTTCACCGCGCCGATCATCACGCCCTGCACGAAGTACTTCTGCACGAACGGATAGAGCGCCAGCACCGGCGCGCTGGAGATGACGATGACGGAGTACTTG
The DNA here is from genome assembly GCA_944349855.1 of uncultured Eubacteriales bacterium. Classification (GTDB taxonomy): domain Bacteria; phylum Bacillota; class Clostridia; order Christensenellales; family Aristaeellaceae; genus Beduinella. Next base: position 30,229 of record CALVNS010000002.1, read on the forward strand.
ATCGCCTCGGCCATCTTGATCTTCTCGCCCATGCCCACGTCGTTGGAGCCCAGCTGCTCCGTCTGTCCCAGCAGCAGGATGTCGCGCAGCACGATCTGCAGGGGGAACAGCTCCTTGTCGCGCAGGTAGACCAGCGCGCTGAAGTAGGAGTTCCAGTGGGCGACGCCATAGTAGAGCACGAGCACCGCAATGATCGCCTTGGACAGCGGCAGCACAATGGCCACCAGCATGCGCGCGTTGGAGCAGCCGTCCAGGAAGGCGCTCTCATAGATCTCGTGGGGGATGCTGTTCTCAAAGAACGTCTTGGCCACGATCAGGTTATAGGTAGAGATGGCTGCGGGGATCAGGATCGCCCAGATCGTGTTGTCCATGTTCAGGTCGCGCACGAGCAGGTAGGTGGGGATCAGACCGCCGTTGAAGTACATCGTAAAGAGGATGATCAGCGTGAAGAAACGGCGCCCCTCCAGGTCGCGGCGCGAGAGCGGATAGGCCGCCAGGATGGTCATGAAGATGTTGATCGCCGTGCCTGCCACGGTGTAGAAGATCGTGTTGCGGTAGCTGAGCCAGATGTCCTGATTTTCAAAGACCATCTTGTACGGCTCCAGGGTAAATCCCTTGGGCCAGAGGAACACCTCGCCGCGCAGCACCCGGTCCGGGTCGGAAAAGGATGCGGCGACGACGAAGATCAGCGGGATGAGCACCAGCAGCATGACCAGCACGGCCACGACGTTGACGACAGCGTCGAAGAGGTTGTCGCCCATGCTCTGGCGAATTCTGGATGTATGCGCCTTGTGAATCACCATTGCCGTCGCCTCCTCACCACAGGCTGCTGTGCGTCACCTTGCGGGAAAGGGCGTTGGCCCCCACCAGCAGGATCAGGTTGATCAGGGAGTTGAAGATGCCCACCGCCGCGCTGTAGCTGAACTGGCCCTTCTGGATGCCGTTGCGGTAGATGAACGTGGAGATGACATCGCTGGTTGTCATGTTGACGGGGTTTTGCATCAGGAGCACCTTTTCAAAGCCGACGTTCATCAGGCTGCCGATGCGCATGATGAACAGAATGACGATCGTAGGCAGGATGCCCGGCAGCGAGATGTGCCAGATCTTGCGCAGGCGGCTGGCGCCATCGATGCTGGCGGCCTCGTACAGCTGCGGATCAATCGCCGTCAGCGCGGCAATGTAAATGACGGAATTAAAGCCCATGTTCTGCCACACGCCGGAGAACACATACAGCGGGCGGAAGTATTGCGCGCGGGTGATGTAGTCCTGCGGTGCGGCGCCCAGCAGCGCGCCCAGCTTGTTGAACAGGCCATAGGAGGGGTCGGAAAACAGGTCCAGCATGCTGACGATCACGACGATGGACAGGAAGTAGGGGATGTACGTGATGTTCTGCACCGCCTTTTGCAGCGGCTTGATGCGGACCTCGTTGATCAGCAGCGCCAGCACGATCGGGATGGGGAAGCCCAACGCCATCTGGTAGATGCTGAGCACGAGCGTGTTGACCAGCAGGCTTTCGAAGTAATACGAGTTGAAGAACTGGCGGAAGTACAGCGTGCCCACCCAGGGGCTGGCCGTGATGCCCAGCGACGGGTTGAAGCGCCGGAAGGCGATCTGCAGGCCGTACATCGGGACGTACTGGAAGAGGATGTACCAGGCCAGGGGGATCAAGAGCAGCAGGTACAGGTCGTAGCGGTTTCTGAGGGCTCTGCGCAAGGCTTTCACTGCTTAGGTCACTCCTTCGTGGGGCCGACGCCCGGGACCGGCGAAAAGGAAAGCCCCGCGGGGCGCCCCGCCCGCCGGGGACGGGGCAGCCTTCGCGGGGGACGGTCTGTGCAGGCGTCTGCGGACTTATTCGGCCGCGGCGTCCAGCGCGCGCTGGTAGATGGCTTCCAGCTCGCGGATGCCGATCTGCTCCAGGGTCGCGCAGTACTCTTCCCACATGTCAAAGTCCCACTCGCCGAGGATGAAGTTGGTCACGGCGGTGTCGCGGTAGGTGGTCAGGTCCTGCGAGATCATGTTGACCATGTCCATGTCCTCGATGCTGACGGCGGGCTTGAGCACCACGGTCTCGGGCAGGAATGGCACGAGCATCGCGGCGACCTCCTTGGTCAGGTCGCTGGCCACGACGCCATCGGTCAGGTTGGTCGTCAGGCGCGGGAAATCGCCGCCGGGCACGAGGTTGAGCTTGCCCATCGCGGTCATGAAGCCCTCCGGCGCGTTCAGGATCTCGTCCACAAAGCGGGGCTGGCCGTTCTCATCGACATAGTAGGTCTCGCCCTCCACGCCGTAGCAGAACTCGATGGCGCCTTCTTCAGTGAAGAACTGGTCGACCCAGCGGATGGCAATCTCCGGGTACTTGCAGGTGTTGGAGATTGCAAACGAGCCCAACGAAGAGATGCCGGCAGTCGCATCCACCCAGAGCTGGTCGCCGTGCGGGCCGACGAGGGGCTCAAAGCCGATGTACTGATCCTCCACGTTGAGGAACACGTCAGAGTAGGGCATGTACATCACGCCGAACAGCGCGTTGGAGAGGTTGGAGCGCCAGGCCGCGCGGTCATTCTTGTAGTAGTCGACCCACAGCAGCCCTTCCTCGTACAGGTCGTTGAGGAACATCAGGTATTCCTTGAATTCGTCATCGCACAGCCAGTTGTGCAGCTGGCCGTTCTCGTCGATGTTGTACGTATCCTTCATCTGGCTCTGCAGTCCGAAGGAGCCGCCCAGCACGTAGACGGAGCTGGGCTCGCGGATGCCCAGCGGAATCTCATCCGCCTGGCCGTTGCCGTTGGGGTCGCCGTCGCGGAAGGCGATGAGCACATCCTTGAGCTCTTCCAGCGTGGTGGGGACCTCCTTGCCCACGGCCTCCAGCCACTCCTTGTTGATCCACTGCTTGAAGCCCATCTTGCCCGTGTCGCTCAGGTCGATGTGCGGGATGGTGTACATCTGCCCGTCGGGCGCGGTGAGCGCCTGGCGGATCTCCGGGTGCTCCTCGTAGATCTTGCTCAGGTTCGGCGCATACTGGGCGATCAGGTCGTTCAGCGGGATCAACTGCTGGCTGGTCACGCCGTACATGATGATCTCATTGACTGTAAATCCACAGCGCAGGAAGACGTCCGGCAAATCGTTGCCGGCAAACATCAGGTTCTTCTTCTCGGCGAAGCCCTGCGCGGGCACCTCCTGCCAGTCGAAGGTGATGCCGGCCTTTTCGGCGGAGGCGTTGAGCATGCGCACGTCCTTCCACTCCGCCTGGTTCTGATCGCGGTTACCGAACACGGTCAGCGTGACGGGCTGATCGACCACGGGATAGCCGGTCTCATGGAAGCCGAGGTCTTCCAGGGTTGCATCCTCCGCAGCCGCGGGGAACGCCGTCATCGTCAGCAGCAGGACAAACGCGACGAAGCAAGCAAGTCGTTGGCGAGCCTTCATAGGCACACCCCTTTCAAATTTGTTGGTCTCATTATAGCTTTCGTGCCGCGCTGTCGCGCCTCGATTTTCTGCAATTTTTTGACCAAAAACTATTCAATTTTCACCTTTACGCGTGTAATTTTTGGGCGACACGCCCGTCTGCGCCTTAAAAACCTTCAAAAAATAGGTATATTGTGCAAATCCACAGCTGGACGCGACCTCCTTCAGCGGCCGCCCCTGCCCGATGAGCGCCTGCGCGCGCTCGATGCGCAGGCCGTTGATCGCGTCTGTCAGGGTTTTGCCCGTCTCGCGGTGAAAGACCCGGCTCAGGTATGCGGGCGAGACCTGCGCCGCCGCCGCGACCTCCTGCGCGCTGACGGGGCCGGCAAAGTGTTCCCGGATGAACGCGAGTGCGCGCTCGACGGGCTCGCTGCATCGTGGCTGGCGGCGCTCCGCGAGCGACGCAAACAGCTGCACGTACAGGTGCGTCACCGCCTCGCAGGCCTCCTCCCGCGGCGTGCGGCTCAGCCATTGGAAGATTGCGCTGCCTGCGGCGGGGAAATCCGCCCGTGCCCCCCACTCTTGCGCTGCGTGCGCCGCCAGGTCGATCAGCTCCTTGAGCAGCAGCGTCTCCGCACCGCTCCCCTGCGCGCACAGCAGCCCCTGCAGGATCTCGCGCATCCGCGCGTCGTCCGGCTCTTCCAGCGCGGAGAGCAGCGCCTTCTGATCGGCCAGAGACAGGCCGCTGATGGCTGATTGCGCGGGCGCAGGCCCCCCTCCTGCTTGCAGGCGATGCACAACGTAGCTGAGCACGGCCTGCATGCTGTGCATCTGAGGCGCGGGCTCGATGCGCAGGTTCAGATGGTACATCTCCCGGATGCTCTCCTCCTGACGGCGCTGGACATAGTACAGCCGCCGCTGGATCTCCTGGCTTGAATCCGTCTGGTACAGCCGGTAGAAGAGGACAAACCGGCCGTCTTCTTCGCCTAATCCCTCAAAGTACAGCGCGAGGATGTCCGTATTTTCCCCTTCTGCGCTCTCCAGCAGCGTCTCAATGCCCGAGGCCGCGGCCCGGCGCTGCTGCCCGTCATAGCCCGATGGCCATTCGACGCGCGCAAAGCTCGCCGCCAGGCGCGCGCCGTCATTGGGCAGCGGACAGGGCCCCTGTCCGCCGGCATCCATGTAGTCGCGCAGACGCCCTCGCAGCAGGCGCTGCGATTCCCCCCGTCCATGCGCGCCCGCGCGCTGTACGCAGCTTTGCAGGATGCCCCTGAGCCCCTCTTCCGTCAGGCGGTCCTTGAGCACGTAGTCGTACGCGCCGTTGCGCATGATGGGACGCACATAGTCATAGTCGTCGAAGTTGCTCAGCGCAATCTGGATGACGCCCGGGAAGCGGCTGTGCACAGCGGTGGAGAGCTCCACCCCGTTCATGCCGGGCATGGATACGTCCAGGAGCAGAATGTCGGCGTGCTTTTCTTCCAGGTAACGCAGCGCCTCCTCACCATTTCTCGCCTGCGCGACCAGGCAAAACTCCCCTTCGCTCCACAGGCGCATGCCGCCGATGTACGCGCGGGCAACCATCTCGTCGTCCACCAGCACGACGCTGTACTTCATTGCCAGTCCTCCTTCCGATCGGGCAGGTGCAGTTCCACACAGGTGAATTGGTTGGACGAGCTGAAGATCTGGCAGCGCGCCTCGGGTCCGTAGATCGCGCGCACGCGCAGCATCACGTTTTGCAGTCCGACATGGCGGAATGTGCTCGGCGCGCTTCCGTCTCCAACGCATTCGGCAATCTGGCGCTCGTTCATGCCCCTGCCGTTGTCCACGACCTTGAGAACCGTCTCGCCTCCCTGCCGCGTTCCCTTGACCGTAATCAGCCCGTCCTCGCGCAGCGCGATGCCGTGGATCAGCGCGTTTTCGACGATGGGCTGCACCAGCAGCTTGGGCAGGCGCATCGCCCACAGCGCCTCGTCCACCTCCCACACCAGGCGGAAGGAATTCTGAAATTTGAATCGCTGCAGCGCGATGTAGTGCTCGATGTACTCGCGCTCCTCCCACAGCGTGATGAACTCGTCCCGGTTGCCCAGCACGCTGCGCAGCAGGCTGGACAGCGACAGCGCCGCGGCCTCGATGTCCTTCTGCCCGCGCATGCTGGCCACGTACTGGATGGCGCTGATCGCGTTATAGATGAAGTGCGGCTTGATCTGCGCCGCCAGCACATCCTGCTCGGCCCGTCGCTTCTGCTCTTCCTGCACCCGCACCTCGTCCAGCAGGCTTCGGATGCGCTCCATCATGGTGTTAAACGCGCCTGCCACCTCGCCAATCTCGTCCTTGGAGGCGATCCGCGCGCGCACGTTCACATTGCCCCTGCGCACCTGCTGCATGCTTTGAATGAGCACATTCAGGTTGCGGCACAGAAACGCCGAGAATACGCAGGAGGCGAGGATGGCCAGCACGAGGCACAGCGCGGCGATGCCGGCGACCTGATCCGTCAGGCGCAGCGCGCCGAGAATCATCGTCCGCGTGTCAATGATGCCCACCGTCGTCAGGCCGCTCGCCACGCTCTCGTACTGCACAAGGAAGTGCTGCTCACCGCCCAACGTCTGATACGACTGCGTGATCTCCCCCGGCCTGCCCGGCTTTACCGGCGGCGCGGGCGTGTCGCCGGACTGGTACATCAGCACGCCCTCCGGCGAGTAGGTGTACAGGCTCATGCCCTCCAGCGGCGAGAGGCGAAACGCCTCCGCCAACTCCTGAAAGCTCATCTCCAGCATCACCACGGCGCTGACCCTGCGCGCGCGGATGATCGGACAGGCGACGCGCACCATCGGCACGCCGTCGTTGCGGTAGTCTATCTGCATGGAAGCAGACTCGACCGTGCGCAAAAACCAATCCTCCTGTAGCGCCGTGCCGCGCAGCACGCCCCCGGTCGACTGATAGATGCGTCCGTCCAGCAGCACCAGCGCGGCAGTGGTGATGTAGGGCTTGTCGGAGATGACGCCGTTGAGCAGGCTGACGGTCGGCTTGTACTGCTGAAACCACCGGTAGGAGGCCAGCGCCGCGCTGCTCTGAATCGTCTCTTGCACGATCTCCTGATCGGCCGTCACGGCCAGGGACGTCATGATTGCATTGTCCAGCTTTTCGCTCAACGTCTCGTCTGCAAACTGGATGTAGTTGATCATGTAACCGGCTGTGAGCTCCTCCACCGCGTCGACGCACAGGTAACAGCACAGCGTGAGCGACAGGGCCATGACCAGCAGCGCCACCGCCAGAATGATGACGAACATCTTGCCCTGTAACGTATGCAGGTTCAAAAAACGCTTGAAATCCGCCTTCATACACAACCTCCGCCCGTCTGCGCACGCCATATCGCCACGCTTATGATGTTATCATTGTAAAGACATTTGAGCGAAATGGCAAGCCGGGCGCGCAAAAAAAGCCGTCCGTAGAGCATGCAAATTCAGGAACATGCCCTGCGGACGGCTTGGAGCACAGCGAACGTTTTACGCTACGTATTTGCACAGACATCAAAAAGCGCCGCCCGGTGGAAGGAACACCGGGCGGCAAAGGGTATTCGCAGACGAATGGTGCGCCATCAGGGACTCGAACCCGGGACACCCTGATTAAGAGTCAGGTGCTCTACCAACTGAGCTAATGGCGCATAGACAAATGATTTTCAACGGGAAATATTATACCTTCTTCAGCGGTCCATGTCAAGTCTTTTTTTATTTTTATTTCACATTTGACGCCATCATTTCCAAAATATTTCGATTTTGTTAATTTTCTAGTTGACATACGCTCAAAAACGTCATATAATAGTCATATACTGGGCAAAGGAGAGAACAGCATGAAGCAGGAATCGCTTTTACACATACGCCGTTTGCTCGCGGCCGGTCTTTGCACGATGTTGCTCACGGCGGCGAACGGCGTATCGGCTGATACGGAGTACAGAGAGCTCAAGCTGGGCACGGAGCACAACGACGTGGCCGACCTGCAGGAGCGCCTGACGGAGCTGGGGTACTATAACGGACGCATCTCCGGCCATTATGGTGAGCTCACGCGCGACGCCGTGCTGGAGTTTCAGGAGGACAACGGTCTGGAAGCCGACGGCATCGCCGGCGCGGTGACGCAGGAGCTGCTCTTTGAGGGGACGCTCTCGGGCGCGGACGCGTTTACCGGCACGTTCAACCGCGTGCTCAAGGAGGGCAGCAAGGGTGCCGACGTACTCGCGCTGCAACAACGCTTGCAGGCGATGGGTTACTATGGCGGCAGCATCACCGGCAATTTCGGCAGCATTACCGCACAGGCCGTCATGGACTTTCAGGATGACAACGGCCTGAGCTCCGACGGCATCGTCGGCAAGCGCACGCTGGCGCTGCTCAACAGCACGGCATCCTCCGGCAGCTCGTCCGGATCGTCCGATGCGACGAGCGCGTCTTCCCTGCTGCGCGAGGGCAGCGAGGGCGACGCAGTGCTCGCGCTGCAGCAGAAGCTCAAGGACCTGGGCTATTATGGCGGCACGCTGTCCGGCCACTTCGGCATGCTGACCGCCCAAGCCGTCATGGACTTTCAAAAGGACCACGGTCTGAGCTCCGACGGCGTTGTTGGCGACAAGACGCTTGCCGCCCTCAACGGCACCTCGTCCTCCTCCGGCAGTTCTTCTTCCGGCGGAAGCTCTTCCAATGGCAGCTCTTCGTCCGGCAGCACGACGGTTACATCTTCCCTGCTGCGCGAGGGCAGCGAAGGCGACGCGGTGCTCCAGGTGCAGCAAAAACTCAAGGATCTGGGCTACTACGGCGGCACGCTGTCCGGCCACTTCGGCATGCTCACCGCACAGGCGGTCATGGACTTTCAAAAGGACCACGGCCTGAGCTCCGACGGCGTTGTCGGCGACAAGACGCTTGCCGCCCTCAACGGCACCTCGTCCTCCTCCGGCAGTTCTTCTTCCGGCGGAAGCTCCTCCAGCGGAAGCTCTTCCAATGGCAGCTCCTCCAGCGGAAGCTCCTCGTCCGGCAGCGGCTCCTCCAGCTCGACCACCTCGCCGACTGCGGCGCGCGCCGCGCAGGTGCAGCACGTCAACTGGTACTCGATGCGCAACAAGTACCCCAACAACACGGTCATGACGGTGTATGATTTCTCGACCGGCTACAGCTGGAACATGACCGTCATGTCCAAGGACAAGCATTGCGATGCCGAGCCCGTCACCGCCGACGACACCAACAACCTGTACAAGGCGTTCCTGGGCCTGAGCAAATGGGCGATCAAGCCGGTGTGGGTCACGTTCCCGGACGGCAACACCTACATCGCCGCGACGTACAGCGTCGCCCACGACACGCAGCACAACACACAGAACAACTTCGACGGCCACGTCTGCATCCACTTCCCGCTCGACATGGACGAGGCCAAGGAGATCGGCGACTGGGCCACTTCCATGCAGGAAGCGATTCTGGAGGGTTGGGAAGAGACCCAAAAGCTGGCGGGCACGCTGTAATTCCAGTTCAAACGCGCGGGAGCGCCTCCCTGTGAGGCGCTCCCCTTTTTTGTCGTTTTCCTAAAACCGCAGCTCATAGCGCGTGCCGTGGCTCAGGAGCGTGCCCCGCGTCAGGCGCACGCGCAGGATGCACGTGTCCGGGTCGCCCTCGTCGACGTGCCCATTGCCGTACCAGGCGGCAAACGCCTCGCGCAGGCGGGCGGCGATCGCCTCGTTGCCCGGCGCGCGCGGGTGCCCCAGATTCTCCCCCAACCCCTGCGCCGAAAACCACTCGCCGCACAGCGCCACGGCGGGATTTTGTTCAATCTGGCGCATCTTCCCGGAGCGCGCATGCGTGACCACGTAGAATGCGCCGTCCTCGTAATGCCCGTTCACCGTGCGCACGGCAGGAATGTCCCCATCCAGCGTCGAGAGCGCAATCAGCGCATCGCCGCCGAATCGCTCGCGCATCACCTCCAGCGCCCGTGGCGGCAGGTCGCCCTCCTCCGCCTCCAGCAGCGCGCGCACCGCAGCCTCGACGCCACGCGCCATCTCCGAAAGCGGCATGGAGGGCTTGCCCTTCCCCGCGGCCTGCTGCGGCAGAAACGGCACGTGCACAAAGCCGGCGCGCAGGCCCGGAAAGCGCTCCTGCGCCAGCCACAGCGCCGTATACAGCACGTGGTTGCACACGAACGTGCCGGCCGAATCCGACACCGCCGCCTCGACGCCCGCCTCCTGCATGCGCCGCACGAGCGCCTTGACCGGCACCGTCGCAAACAGTGCGTTGGCCGCGCCGCGCCGGATGGGCACATCCCGTGGCATTGCGCCCGCGTTGTCGGGGATGGACGCGTCGTCCAGGTTGACGGCCAGCCGCTCGACCGTCAGCCGGTCGCGCCCTCCCGCCTGACCGAGCATCAGCACGGCGTCGGGACGCTCACGCACAATGAGGTCCTCCAGCACGCGCGCCGCACCGTCAAACGTCACTGGAAGCACCGCCTTCACCATGCCCGATCGATCGGGCAGCGCCGCGAGGATCTCCATCGTGGGATTGAGCTGCTCGCCACCGAAGGGTTCAAAGGCCGTCAAGAGCAGTTTCATACGGACACACTCCTTTCCTCTGCCCGCATTATACCACAGGCATGCGGCGGAAGCATCTTTTTTTCGTCCGTGGCACGGTTCATCTTTACCGCTGCCGTTCGCCTGTGTTACAATGAACGCATATGGGGTTTATTTGAGTGATAAGGAGTTATGAACATGGCAGGCAAACTCAAGGCGCTCTTCGGCGCGCAGGACATGACGCAAGGAAGCCCTCGAAAGAATATCGCTCTCTTTGCCGCCCCGTTGCTGATCGGCAACCTCGCCCAGCAGCTGTACAACACCGTCGATGCAGTCATCGTCGGCCAGTACATCGGCGACGGCGCACTCGCCGCCGTTGGCGCCAGCGGTCCGGTGCTCAACCTGCTGCTGCTGCTCTTCATGGGCATCGCGACAGGCGCTGGCATCATGGTCGCGCAGTATTACGGTGCGCGCCAGCGCGACATGCTCTCCCGCTCCGTCGGCACGTGCATCCTGCTGACGCTGATCTCGGGCATCATCATCATGATCGTCGGGCCGCTCATCGCGGGTCCACTCATGTCCCTGCTGCGCACGCCACAGGACATCTACGACATGTCCGTCACCTATCTGACGATCATCTTCCTGGGCATGACTGGCGGCGGCTTTTACAACATCCTGGCGGGCGTACTGCGCGGCATGGGCGATTCGGTCACGCCGCTGCTCTTCCTGCTGGTCGCCTGCCTGCTCAACATCGTGCTGGACATCCAGTTTGTCGTCTCCTTCAACATGGGCGTGGCCGGCGTGGCGTGGGCGACGATCATCGCGCAGGCGGTCTCGGCGCTGCTGTGCCTTGTGCGCCTGGTGCTGATGAAGGGTCAGGTCGATCTGAACCGGCACACCCTGCGCCTGAACCGTGAGATGACGCTGCGCACGGTCCGCCTGGGCCTGCCCTCCGGTCTCACACAGGCGATCTTCTCCATGGCCGCGCTCGTCGTGCAGGCGCTGACCAACTCGTTTGGCACGACCGTCATCGCCTGCTCCATCGTCGTCATGCGCGTGGACGGCTTTGCGATGATGCCCAACTTCACCTTCGGCATGGCGATGACCACGTTCGTCGGCCAGAACGTGGGCGCGGGTCTACTGCGTCGCGTGGACGAGGGCACGCGCGAGGGGATGCAAATGGCGTTGGGCGTCTCGTTCCTGCTGACGCTGGGCATCCTGTTCTTCGGCGAATACCTGATGCGCCTGTTCACCAAAACCGAGGAAGTGGTTCTGCTGGGCATGCACATGATGCGCATTCTGGCCGTGGGATACATCGCCATGGCGGTGACGCAGTCCCTGTCTGGCGTCATGCGCGGCGCGGGCGATACGATGACGCCGATGTGGATCTCCATCATCACCACCGTCATCATTCGCGTGCCGATCGCCTATCTGTGGGCGTTCCTCACGCGCACGCCCGCCAACCCGGTCGGTTCGCCGGACTGCATCTTCGCCTCGCTGCTCATCTCCTGGGTGCTGGGCGCGGTCATCACGGTGGCCGCCTATCGCCGCGGCAAGTGGCGTGGCAAGGGCATCACGGGCGTGGCGGCGGTTGAGTGACGTGCGCCCGGCCATCCGAGGGGTTGACGGATTGTTGAAATTCTTCCCCTACGCTATATGCGAAGGGAGGGAGCGTCCATGCCGCATACGCTGCTCGTGGTCGAGGATGAAGACGACATCCGCGCGATGCTGCGCGACTACTTCGAGCTGGAAGGCTACCGCGTCGTGACGGCTGCAGACGGCGCGCAGGCGATGCGCCTGTGCGCGCAGAAGCCCGACCTGATCCTGCTGGACATCGGCCTGCCGGACACGGACGGACTGGAGATCTGCCGGCGCATCCGCGAGCACGTCGCCTGTCCGATCGTGTTCGTGACAGCGCGCGTGCAGGAGGCGGACATGCTGATGGCCCTGGGCGCAGGCGGGGATGACTATGTGGTCAAGCCGTTCCGCCTGGCCGAGCTGGGCGCGCGCGTAAAGGCGCACCTGCGGCGGGAGACGCGGCGGGCGCAGGCGGCACGCGTGCGCTTCGACGGCGATCTGACCATCGACTATGCCGGGCGCTGCGCCTACGCGGGCGATACACCCATCCCGCTGGCCAAAAAGGAATTCGACATCCTGGCGCTGCTCACGCAACACGCCGGGCAGGTCTTCGACCGGGAGCGCATCTACGAGGCGGTCTGGGGATACGACGCGCCGGGCGACAGTTCGGTCGTTCCCGAGCACATCCGCAGGCTGCGCCGGCAGCTGTTACAGGCGGGCTGCAGCCCGCGCATCGAGACGGTCTGGGGCGTGGGATACAAATGGGCAAAATAAGGAGCGGCTTGCGCACGTGGCTTCGCAACCTGCCGCTGCGCCGGGCCTTTTCGCTGTACATTCTGTTCTATCTGCTTGTGGGCACGGCCGTCTGCTTCGCGTTGCTTGCAGCGCTGGGAAACACGATGAACGGCCTGTACGCCGCCTATGCGACGCTCTATTTCGAGCAACCGCCCGTCGACGGGCGCGTCTATCTCTCCCTTTCAGACGTAGCGGCCTATCAGGTGACGCTGGAAGGTACGATGCTGCAGATCGTTCCACTCTCCCCGCATGATCGCGTGTGCGTCGGCGTCGTGCGCGCGCTGCAGACGCTCTCGATTCCCGCGTGCCTGCTGAGCAGCGTCGCCGTGTGCAGCCTGTCGTTTTACAAGCGCCGGCTGCGCGCGCCGCTGGCGCTGCTGCGCGACGCCTCGCAGCGCATCGCGCAAAACGACCTGGACTTTCACGTGGCCTATGATCGGACTGATGAGCTCGGCCGGCTGTGCGCGGCCTTTGAGCGCATGCGCGCGGCGTTGGAACAGAACGAGCGCGCCGCCTGGCGCGCTGCCGAAGAACGGCGCCGCCTCGACGCCGCGCTCGCGCACGACCTGCGCACGCCGTTGACCGTGCTGCGCGGGCAGACGGATCTGCTGCGTGCGCGCCTGCCCGGCGGGCGCATGCCGGTGGACAAGGCGCTTGCCGCGCTCGAGGTCATGGACGCGCATGCCGCCCGGCTGGAGCGCTACGTGGACGGCATGAACCAGCTGCTGCGCCTGGAGGACATCGCGCCTCAGCCGAGGTCGATCTCCTGCGGCGCGCTTTGTTCCGCTCTGCGCGGTTCCGCGCAGGCGCTGTGCGGCGAGCGCGTCGCGCTGGCGTTCGAGACGGAAGATGCGGACGCGCCGCTTTGCGTGGATGCCGACATCGCCGCGCGCGCGCTGGACAACCTGCTGTCCAATGCCCTGCGCTTTGCGCGCTCCACCGTGCGCATACAGTGCGGCGCAAGCAGCGGCGCGCTGCGCCTGACCGTCTGGGATGACGGGCCCGGTTTCCCTGCGCGACTGCTGGACGGCGAACTGCGTCCCTTTGGGAACGGCGCGCAGGGCGCGCACTTTGGTCTTGGGCTGTACATCTGCCGCGTGCTGTGCGAGCGCCACGGCGGTCAGCTGACCCTCGACAACCCCGCGCAGGGCGGCGCGCGCGCGACAGCGCTGCTGTGCCCGGTGCCGGACGGTCTTTCCTCCGACGATCAGAAGAAAAGTTGAATCTCCCGCGCTATGCTTTGCACAGGCCGAAAAATTTCCACAGAAGGAGCGTGTCCCCCGTTGAACAGAATTTCTCCCAAACAGCTCAAGGCCCTCGCGCTGCTTCTCGCCGTCCTCTGTTGCCTGATCCCGCTGGCGCTGTGGCTGCTCGGCCCGCTGATGCAGATCGCGGAGGATCCGCACGCCTTTCGCATGTGGGTGCAGGAGCAGGGCGTGCTGGGCGGCCTGGCCTGCGTGGGCCTGATGATGCTGCAGGTCGTCGTGGCCGTGCTGCCCGGGGAACCGCTGGAAATCGCCGCGGGGTATGCGTTCGGCGCATGGCAGGGCATGCTGCTGTGCCTGACCGGCGCCGTGCTCGGATGCGCGCTGGTCATGGCGGTCACGCGCCGCTTCGGCCCACGGCTGATGCGCGCGTTCTTCAAACAGGAGCAGATCGATTCGCTCTCCTTCCTGCAAAACCGCGAGCGGCTGCGCCTGATCCTCTTCATCGTGTTCTTCATCCCCGGCTCGCCCAAGGACCTGCTCAACTACGGCCTGGGCCTGACGCGCCTGCGCATGCCCGGCGTGCTGCTGCTCACAGGCGTGGCGCGCATTCCCTCGATCATCACCTCGACGGTCGGCGGCAGCGCGCTGGGCGAGCAGAACTACCTGTTCGCCGCCGCCGTCTTCGTGGGCACGGCGCTCCTGAGCGCGCTGGGCCTGCTGTGCTACCGCCGCATCACCCGTGCGGGCAGCCACGCGGACAAGTGAGCCCGCATGCCATAAAAGGCCGCCGTTTCTCGACCGATGGCGAGAGACGGCGGCCTTTCGTGCCTCCAAAGGGTCAGCGTCCCGACCTGCGGGTTTGCACATACTGCACGAGCCAGTGAATCACGATCCCGATACACAGCAGGGCGACGGCCCCGCTCAGCCGGTACGTACCCTGCCGGCGCATGGTCTTCACTTCCTTTGGGCGTCTCATACGCGCTTGTCAAACTTGTGCCCACACATCTTGCAGGTGACGGTGATCTCCCCTACGCCCTTGGGCACGCGCAGCTTCGCATGGCACTTCGGGCAGGAGAAATAGGCGTACTTGTCGCGGTTTTTGAAGCGGTTGTACAGCTCCGTCGCCCTGCGGCGCGCCGGCTGTGAAAGCAGCAGAAACTTTTCGTTTTCCATGCGCCGGCCGGTGAAGTTCGTGGACAGGATGCGAAACAGCGCCCAGCCCAGCATGGCATAGGCCAGCAGCGACAGCAGCCCCAGATACGGCAGCGCGCCCAGCAGCAGCGCCGGAAGCGCCGCATACAGCAGCGCACGGGAGAGCGCGTCCAGTCCGTAGCGTCCCTGCATGAAGCGCTCCAGCCGCGCCTTCAGGTCGTCGAAAAAATTCATCGCCGCACCTCCCTTACAGGCGCGCCAGCGCCGTGAAGTCCTCGCGAAGATCTCGATACAGGCGCTTATAGAGCGCAAAATATGGCTGATAGGCCGCGTGCGCCGCCGCGTCCGGCTGCTGCGCGCCCGCCGGGCGCACCAGCGCATCCGCCGCCTCGGCCACGTCGGCATACACGCCCGCGCCTACGCCCGCCAGGATCGCCGCGCCCAGCGCCGGACCCTCGTCCACCGCCAGCGTCGCTACCGGGCAGCCGTACAGGTCGGCCAGCATCTGCCGCCACAGCGGGCTGCGCGCGCCGCCGCCGCAGGCGGTCATGCGCTCCACCGGCACGCCCATCTCGCGGAAGACCTCCACGCACTCGGCCTGCGAGTAGGCCACGCCCTCCATGACCGCGCGCACCAGGTGCGCGCGCGTGTGCATCGCCGACAAGCCGAAGAACACGCCGCGGCAGTCCGGATCGGGATGCGGGCAGCGCTCGCCCATCAGATAGGGCAGGTAGAGCAGCCGATCCGCGCCCAGCGGCACGCCTGCGGCCATGTCGCCCATCAGCACATAGGGGTCAACGCCCGCCTGCGCCGCGCGCTGCACCTCGCCCTCGCAGCAGGCGTCGCGCAGCCAGCGCAGCGACAGCCCCGCCGCCAGCGTGCAGCTCATGGCCGTCCACTTGCCGGGCACGGACGCGCACAGCGTATGGATGCGCCCCTGCGGGTCGATGGACACGTCGTCGGAGATGGCGTAGACCACGCCCGACGTGCCCAGCGTCGTGAACGCCGTGCCCGCGCGCACGACGCCCGTGCCGACCGCGGCGGCGGAGTTGTCCGCCGCGCCGCCGACGACCGGCGTGCCCTGCATCAGGCCCGTATCCTGCGCCGCCTGCGCGTGCACGCGGCCCGTGACCTCGGGCGACTCATAGACCGGCGGCAGCAGCGCCGCGTCGATCGACAGGCGCTCCAGCACCTCCCGCGACCAGCAGCGGTGCGCCACGTCCATCAGCTGCGTGCCCGACGCGTCGGATACCTCCGTGGCGATCTCGCCCGTGAGCCGGTAGCGGATGTAGTCCTTGGGCAGCAGGATGTGCCGGCAGCGCGCGTACAGCGCCGGCTCGTGCTCCTGCACCCAGAGGATCTTCGCGGCCGTGAAGCCCGCCATCGCCGGATTGGCCGTCAGCTCGATCAGCCGCTGCGCGCCCACGAGCGCCTTCATGCGCTCGGCCTGCGCGCCCGTTCGCTGGTCGCACCACAGGATACATGGGCGCAGCGCCTGGCCGCGCTCATCCAGCATCACCAGGCCATGCATCTGCCCCGACAGGCCGACGGACACCACATCGGCCGCGCGCACGCCCGCCTTGCATAGCACGGCGCGCGCGCCCTCGCACACGGCCGCGTACCAGTCCTCCGGGCGCTGCTCGGCCCAGCCGTTTTGCGGCTGGAGCATCGGGTATTCAGCCGTATGGCTCGCGGCCGCGCGCCCCGTCTCGTCAAAGAGCACCGTCTTCGTTCCCGAGGTGCCCAGGTCTACGCCCAGCAAGTATCGCATGTATCTCGCCCCTTTGGCCGATATTCTCTGCGCCTATTTTAGCATATCCGCACGCAAAAGTCACCGTATTCTTGTGCTAGAAGCGATTTCCAGCATACGCTTGAGCGGCGCGTTCACACTAAGCGCGAGGTGATCGCATGGACGAACATACGGACCTGTACGACCTGCTGGCCGACGACAAGGAGGCGCGCGACCTGTTCCGCTCCCTGCCCGACTACATCCAGGGCGCGGTACAGCAGCGCGCCGGGGAACTGCGCACGGGCAAGGCGTTTCGCGACTTTGTGAAGAAGCACTATCCCAAGCCGTAAGCTTCCCCAGGGCGGGATGGATGCGCAATCCGTCCCGCCCTTGCCGTATGCCGCCGCACGTTGTATAATATCCCCATCCGAGGGAAAAGGGGGGAACCGGCCATGCGCCGCAAGGACCGCGAGATCGTCGAGCCCGCACGCATTGACGAGGTGATCGCCCGCTGCGACTGCTGCCGCCTGGGCCTGGTGGACGCGGGGCGCGCGTACGTCGTGCCGATGAACTTCGGCTACCGCCGGGAAGAGGGACAGGGCGTGTTTTACTTTCACTGCGCGCGCGAGGGGCGCAAGCTGGACGTGCTGCGCCAGAATCCCGAGGCCGCATTTGAGCTGGACACGGCCCACCTGCTGCGCACAGGAGAGCGCGGGTGCGACTGTTCGTTTGCGTTTGAGAGCGTCATGGGCGAAGGGACGGTGCAGTTCGTCGAGGAGTCCACGGCCAAGCGCGAGGCGCTGGGCGTCATCATGCGCCACATGACCGGGCGCGCGGACTGGACGTTGGACGAGGCGATGCTCCGCTCTGTGACGGTGCTGCGCCTTGGCGCCCGGGAGATGACCTGCAAGCGCCACGAGTGACGAGAGGGGGAACCGCCATGCGCTATGCGACGCAGCTTTCCACCCCGCTGGGGCCCGTCACGCTCGCCAGCGATGGCGAACACATCACGGGACTGTGGTTTGAGGGGCAGAAGCACTTCGCCGCGGGGCTTCGCGACCCCGCCTGGAATGACGCGTTGCCCGTCTTCGCGCGGGCCGCGGGCTGGCTGGAGCGCTACTTCCGCGGCGAAGCGCCGGCGATGGACCTGCCCATCGCGCCTGGCGGCACGCCATTCCAGCGCGCGGTGTGGGCGCGGCTGTGCACCATCCCCTATGGACAGATCACGACCTACGGCGATATCGCCAAGGCGATGGGCGCGGGCGCGCGCGCCGTGGGCGCGGCGGTCTCGCGCAACCCCATCAGCCTGCTCATCCCCTGCCACCGCGTCGTCGGCACGGGCGGCGGCCTGACCGGCTATGCGGGCGGGCTGGACAAAAAGCGCTTCCTGCTCGCGCTTGAGGGGCGCAATTGTGCCATTGACAACGCGCCGTGCGTCTGATATACTGATTGAGCTGCATGTGACTGACGGATTTCACGCGGGCAACCGCGGGGGAGCATGGAGCGTAAGTGCCGACCGTCTGGGCAATCCCGCGCTGGGATTGCCCTTTTTGCATTCCCGGCAGCAATGTAACGAGGTGACCGTCATGGCAAATCATCCGGCATACGAGGGTTTTGTCCCCGGCGCTTGGCAGGAGCGCATCGACGTGCGCGACTTCATCCAGAAGAATTACACGCCCTACACGGGCGACGAGGGCTTCCTGTGCGGACCGACCGCGCGCACGACGCGCCTGATGGACAAGCTGCACGCGCTGCAAAGGGAAGAACAGGCGCGCGGCGGCGTGCTGTCGATCAATACGGACGTGGCCACGAGCCTGCTCAACTACGCGCCGGGCTACCTGGACCGGGACGAGGAGCTGATCGTGGGCCTGCAGACCGAGGCTCCGCTGCGCCGCGGCGTCAACCCCTTCGGCGGCATGCGCATGGCCGAGGTCGCCTGCCGCGCCTACGGCTACGAGATGTCGCCCAAGCTCAAGGATGAGTTTCTCTACCGCACCACGCACAACGACGGCGTCTACCGCGTCTACACGGACGACATGCGCCGCGCGCGCAAGATCGGCGTGATCACGGGCCTGCCGGACGCCTACGGCCGCGGGCGCATCATCGGCGACTACCGGCGCGTGGCGCTCTACGGCATCGACCGCCTGATCGAGGAGAAGCAGCGCGACAAGCGCGCCCTGGGCCGGCGCACGATGGACTACGAGACCGTCCGCCAGAGCGAGGAGCTGTTCCAGCAGATCGCCTTCCTGCAAAAGACGAAGGAGATGGCCGCGCTCTACGGCATCGACATCGCCGGCCCGGCCGCCACCGCGCAGGAGGCCATCCAGTGGACGTACTTCGGCTACCTGGCCTCCATCAAGGAGCAGAACGGCGCGGCCATGTCGCTGGGGCGCGTGTCGACCTTCCTGGACATCTACATCGAGCGCGACCTGGCGCGCGGCACGCTGACCGAGGAGCGCGCGCAGGAGCTGATGGACGACTTCGTCATGAAGCTGCGCATGGCCCGCCACCTGCGCACGCCCGAGTACAACGAGCTGTTCGGCGGCGATCCCATGTGGATCACCGAGAGCGTCGGCGGCATGGGCGAGGACGGGCGCACGCTGGTGACGAAGAACGCCTTCCGCATGCTCCACACGCTGCACAACCTCGGCCCCGCGCCCGAGCCGAACCTGACCGTGCTCTACGCGCGCGCGCTGCCCGAGGCGTTCAAGCGCTACTGCGCGCGCGTCTCCTGCCAGACGAGCGCCATCCAGTATGAAAACGACGACCTCATGCGCCCGCTGTACGGCGACGACTACGGCATCGCCTGCTGCGTGTCGGCGATGCGCCTGGGCAAGGAGATGCAGTTCTTCGGCGCGCGGTGCAACCTGCCCAAGCTGCTGCTGCTGGCGCTCAACGGCGGGCACGACACGCTCTCGGGCCTGGACATCGGCCCGCGCATGGACGTGATGGACGGCGACGTGCTGGACTTTGAGCGCGTGTACGAGCGCTTTGCGGCCTACCGCGCGTGGCTGTGCGAGCTGTATGTGAACACGATGAACGTCATCCACTACATGCACGACAAGTACGCCTACGAAAAGACGCAGATGGCGCTGCACGACACGGATGTGCACCGCTACATGGCCTTCGGCGTGGCGGGGCTGTCGGTGCTGGCCGACTCGCTGAGCGCCATCCGCTACGCCCGCGTGCGGCCCGTGCGCGACGCGGACGGCTACATCGTGGACTTCACGCGCGAGGGCGACTTCCCCACATTCGGCAACGACGACGACCGCGTGGACGGCATCGCCGTGCGCCTGGTGCAGGAGATGATCCGGGAGCTGCGCAAGACGCCGGCCTACCGCGGCGCGGAGCACACGCTGTCGGTGCTGACGATCACCTCCAACGTCGTCTACGGCAAAAAGACGGCCGCCACGCCCGACGGCAGAAAGCAGGGCGAGCCCTTCGCGCCGGGCGCAAACCCCATGCACGGGCGCGAGCTGTGCGGCGCGGCCGCCTCGCTCAACTCCGTGGCCAAGCTGCCTTATGCGGACTGCCGCGACGGCATCTCCAACACGTTCTCCATCGTGCCGGACGCGCTGGGCCCGACGCCCGAGGCGCGCGAGCGCAACCTGTGCACGCTGCTGGACGCCTACTTCGGCCGCGGCGCGCACCACATCAACGTCAACGTCATGAACCGCGCGCTGCTGCAGGACGCCTATGAGCACCCGGAGAACTATCCGAACCTGACCATCCGCGTCTCCGGCTACGCGGTCAACTTCGTCAAGCTCTCGCGCGAGCAGCAGCGCGAGGTCATCCGCCGCACGTTCCACGAGGCGATGTAAAGGGGGCGGGTCCATGCGCGGGCGCATCCACTCCATCCAGTCCTTCAGCACGCTCGACGGGCCGGGCATCCGCTTTGTGATCTTCCTGCAGGGCTGCCCGCTGCGCTGCGCGTGCTGCCACAACCCGGACACGTGGGACCCGGCCGGCGGCACGGAGACGGACGACGGCGCGCTGCTGGAGCGCGTACTGCGCTGCCGCGACTACTTCGGCGCGGAGGGCGGCCTCACGGTCTCCGGCGGCGAGCCGCTGCTGCAGAGCGCCTTCGTGCGCGCGCTGTTTCAGCGCTGCCGCGCGGAGGGCATCCACACCGCGCTGGACACCTCCGGCTGCATCGTCACGGACGAGGCGCTCTCCGTGCTGGACGCGACCGACCTGTGCCTGCTCGACCACAAGATGCCCACCGACGCGCTCTACCGCCGCCACGTCGGCTGCCCCATCGCGGGCCCGGAGCGCTTTTTGCGGGAGCTGGACGCGCGCGGCATCGACACGTGGCTGCGCCGCGTCGTCATCCCGACCGTCACGGACGATCCGGACGACCTGCGCGCGCTCTACGCGCTGGGCGAGCGCACGCGCTGCGTGCGCAAGGTGGAGCTTCTGCCCTTCCGCAAGCTGTGCCAGGCCAAGTACGACGCGATGGGCATTCCCTTCCCCTTTGGCCATCTGCCCGAGTGCCAGGCGCTGCCGAAGTTGTGATGGACATTTCGGGGGGATCTATGCTATCCTAGAGGCAGATGGACGCGCCCGGCGCGCCGGACTTTGCCCGAGGAGGGATTCCCATGACCCCATGCCTGAAACGGTCGCTGGCCGCCGCGCTGGCGCTGCTGCTCGTCTCGCTCAGCGGCTGCGCCTCGGCCTCGTCCCGCCTGCAACAGACGCTGTCGGACATCCTGCAAGTGCGCGAGGCCGCTTCCGACGAGGGCGGCGTCGGTCCCGTCGCGCTCTCGGACGAAGGAGAAGCCCTCCTGCGCGCCCTGGGCCTGGAAGGCGACGCCCTGATCCTCTCCTTCCGCATGCCGGAGGGCGCCGCGGGGCTCTCGCTCAACGTCTACCGCCTGGAGGACGGGGCGTGGACCCTGTGCGACGGCGGCGGGCTGACGTGGGACGGCGACGCCGCGCAGGCGGAGGGCACGGCCTCCCTGCGCGTGCGCGAGGACGGCGGCCTGGCGCTGCACCTGCGCGTGGATGGCGCGTCCGCGTCCTACTCGGCGCAGGCCGGCCCGGAGGACGCGTTCACCTCCTCCACCCACGGCTTTTTGCAGGAATTCGCGCCTGCGCAGGCGGGCGACGAGATCCCCGTCGCGTTCTGGGTCCGCGACGCGGGCACGGCCATGCGCAGCTATGCGCTGGACGACTTTGCCGACCCCGCGGCCTTCGACGGCATGGACTTCGTCCAGTTCGCGACGGTCGCATTCGAGGCTCCATGAACCCCATTGCCCCGCCGCGCAAAGCGCGGCGGGGCTTTTTGCATTCCCCTTGCGCCCTTGGACAAAAAGCCCTATAATGGGATGGACTCGACGCCCCCCATTCGACGCGTTTCGATCCAAGGAGGCCTGACCATGCGAAAAAAGAGCTTTTTCTCCTTCCTGCTGTCGCTGCTGGGCCGCGCGCTGTGGCGCCTGTTCGTGCTGGCGTTTTTTGTGCTGCTGACGGCGTTTTCGACCGTCTGCTACGGGCTGCCCGTGTGCCTGGCCGCGTCCGGCGTCGCAGCGCTCGTGCTGGCCGCGGCGCTGTTCGTGCCGGGCAATCCCGCCGCCCGCGTGCTGTGGCGGCCGCGCTTCATGCGCATCCTGACCACGTTCGTCCTCGTGCTGCTGATCGCCGCCACGCCCGCGTGCCTGGCGTTTGCCTACGCGTCGCTGCCCTCGGCCGCCTATGCGTCGGTCGATTCGGGCTTTGCGCATAGCGCGTTCCTGCGGGACAAGTACGTGCTCGTGCTCGTGCCGCATGAGGACGACGACGTCAACATGGCCGGCGCGACCATTCAGCACTTTGTCGACGCGGGCAGCGAGGTCTACGTCGCGTTCGTGACCAACGGCGACAGCGTCGGCCTGTCCAGCGAGCGGCTGTATGAGGCCGTCGCCTGCATGGACGAGCTGGGCGTCCCGCGCGAGAACGTCTATTTCCTCGGCTACGGCGACGACTGGCAGGGCACGCATCTGTACAACCGCGCGCCGGACGAGGCCGCGCTCTCGCTCATCGGGCGCGACCGCACCTACGGCACGGCGGGCCTGCGCGACTTCGCCACCGAGCAGACGGGCGAGGCGCACCTGTACACGCGCGCCAACTGCCTGTCGGACATCCGCACGCTGGTGGACCTGCTGTTCCCGGACGTCATCTTCTGCATCGACTACGACCCGCACGCCGACCACCGCATGACCTCGCTGCTGTTCGAGGAGGCGATGGGCCAGCTGCTCAACGAGAACCCGGCCTACCGACCGCAGGTGTTCAAGGGCTTGACGTACCTGACCGGCTGGGTCGGGCCGCGCGACTTCTATACCCGGCCCATGGTGCAGACCGTCTCCCCGGACGAGCCGACCTGGCCGCTGGGCACGCCCGCCTACCGCTGGTCGGAGCGCGTGCGCTTCCCCGTGCCCGCAGGCTACGCCTCCTACACGCTGCGCGCCAACCGCGTCTACGCGCTGCACAGCCTGTACCCGTCACAGTCGGCCACGCTCTTCACGGCGTCCGTGGCCAACAGCGACCAGGTCTTCTTCGAGCGCGCGACAGACAGCCTGCTCTACGGCGAGCGCATCGAGGCGGCGTCCGGCGACGCATCCGTGCTGACCGACTTCAAGCTCTTTGACACGACCGATGTGCGCGAGACGCGCTTCGACGCGGGCGTATGGACGCCCACCGAGGGCCAGCGCACGGTGCGCTGCACGTTCTCCAGCCCGCAGTCGCTCAACACCCTCACCCTCTGGGACAACCCGGATCCCGCGCAAAACGTGCTCGCCGCGACGCTGACGCTCTCGGACGGCACCGTCGTGGAGATCCCGGCGCTGGACCCGCTGGGCGCGTCCAACACGATCTCCTTCGAGCAGCGCGACGGCATCGAGTGGGCGGAGCTGACGCTGCGGCAGGTCGAAGGCGACGCGGCGGGCCTCACCGAGTGGGAACTGGCGCTGCGCGAGGCGCGGGATACGGCGTTCGTCAAGCTGACGGACGCGCAGGGCGAATTCCTCTACGAGGCGCCCGCCGCCGCGGGCGAGTCAATCGTCCTGAGCCTCTACGCCTGGCCGGCGCTGCCCGAGGGCGCGACGTTCTCTCTGACGGTGACGGACGAGGCGCGCGGGCAGGCGACCGCTGCGACGGGCCTGACGGCGGATGCCCTCACTGTCGGCGCGCTGGAGCGGGGGACCTATCGCGTGCGCGTCGTGTGCGAGCAGGACGAGGGCCTGTACGACGAGTGCGTGCTGCGCGTGGGCGATCCGATGCTCAAGGAGCGCCTGCTGCAATGGTTTGAGCCGCGCTACGACGCGCTGCTCAAGCTGCTGCGCGAAAAGACCACCTACGCCATATGAACAGAGCGGGGCGGACGGCATTGGCCGTCCGCCCCGTTTTTCGCCTACGCCCCGGCGCGCGCGTCGCGCTTGAGGCGGGTAAAGGTGATGAAGAACATCGTCACTGTCACCGTGACGGCGATCGTATCCGCCACCGGCTCCGCGAGAAACACCGCAAAGACCTTGTCCTGCAAAAAGGCCGGCAGGATGAAAATCAGCGGGATCAGCAGGATCACCTTGCGCAGCAGCGCGAGGAACACCGAGATCTTCGCGTTGCCCAGCGCGATGAACGTCTGCTGGCAGGCCAGTTGCGCGCCGAAGAGCAACGAGGCCGCCATGTACACGCGCATGGCGCGGCAGGCATAGGCCGTCAGCGCCGGATCGTCGGTGAAGATCGATACGTACACCTGCGGCGCGAACATCGCCACCGCCCACAGCAGCGCGGAAAACGCCAGACACGCGATCAGCAGCAGCACGAACGCACGGTTAACGCGCTCCATCTTGCGCGCGCCGTAGTTGAAGCTGACGATCGGCTGCGCGCCCTGCGTGAGCCCCTGCAGCGGCAGCATGCAGAACTGCATCGCGCTGGAGAGGATGGTCATCGCGCCCACGGCCATGTCGCCGCCGTATTTGAGCAGCGAGGTGTTGAAGCACACGGACAGCACGCTCTCGGTAAACTGCATGATGAACGGCGAGACGCCCAGCGCTACGCACGGCAGCACGACCTGCGCGCGCGGGCGCAGGCACGCGCGGCGGATGCGCAGGAAGCTGCGCTCGCTCGTCAGAAAGCGCACGACCCAGATGCTGGAGACCGCCTGAGAGAGCACCGTCGCCAGCGCCGCGCCGCGCACGCCCATGCCCAGCACAAAGATGAACACCGGGTCCAGCACGATGTTGAGCACCGCGCCGATGAGCACCGTCAGCATGCCCATCGTCGCATAGCCCTGCGCGTTGATGAACGCGTTCAGCCCCAGCGCCAGCTGCACGAACACCGTGCCCAGCGCGTAGATTCGCATGTAGTCCCACGCATAGCCGACGGTGTTCTCGCTTGCGCCAAAGAGCAGCAGGATGCGCTCGCCCCACAGCAGCACCACCGCCGTCAGCACCGCGGCGACCACCAGCAGCATCGTCGTGCAGTTGCCCAGCGTCTGTTCCGCGCCCTCCTTGTCGCCGCGCCCCAGCATGATCGACGCGCGCGGCGCGCCGCCCATGCTCACCAGCGCCGCAAACGCCGAGATCGCCAGGATCAGCGGCATCGTCACGCCCACGCCCGTCAGCGCGTCTGCGCCCACGCCCTCGATGTGGCCGATGTACATGCGGTCGACCATGTTGTACAACACGTTGATCACCTGCGCCACGATGGCAGGCAGCGCCAGCCTGCACAGCAGCTTGCCCACGCTGCCCGTGCCCAGGTCAACCCCGCGCGCCGCATGCGTTCCATTCATAGCTCTTCCTCCTTGTCCTGAAGCAGCCGGTTCATATTCGCGTCGATCCGGCGCAGCACGTCCAGCGCGATGGAAAGGCGCTCCGGCTCAATGCCCTCCGCTGCGCATGCCACCAGCCGCTCCTCACTGGCCCGCAGGCGCGCGAGGATGTCCTGGCAGCCCGCGTTCAGCGAAAGGTGCACGATGCGTCTGTCGCCCTCGTCACGCTGCGCGCAGATCAGTCCGCGGCGCAGCAGCGAGTCGACCGAGCGCGCGACCAGGCCCTTGGAGATGCCCTTGTAGCGCGCGATGTCGCTGGCAGTATCCAGCGACGGGACATTGTTGTACAGGAACATCAGCACCGCGATTTCGTTGGGCGTGAACTGGTATTCTGCCACGGCCTCCTGCACGTACCGCTTGTAGAGGCGCTCCAGCTTGGACAGGCCTGCAAAAAAGCCCTCCTCAAATGGCCGCATGGATGATTCCTCCATCTTGGTTTACTTGTAGACCGTTTTTTTCAGGAGAACATCATACCCCCGCCGCATTGAATTGTCAAGGGGGCAGGACGCCGCGCGGCACAAAAAAAGACCGCGGTCAATGCGGCCTGGGGTTATCCGTTTCCATCGGCTGGACAGTAGGTATGCAGCGCCTCGCCGGTCATGGGGTCGAAGTATCCCCCGTAATAGCCGAGCGTCAGGTCTCCCCGCAGCAAGAAGTCGACCGTATACAGCGGTGGATCGGCAAAGGCGCCGTCTTCGCGCACGATGCGCCAGGGACCGTCCTCTCCGCCGCCGCTCTCCACATAGCGCACGCATCCATAGGGCGCGTCGTACAGGTCCTCCGGCTTCACGCCATAGCGCTGCGCAAGCACCTCGCGCGCGATCTCGCGCACCGTCAGCGCACTCAGGTCCTGCGCACGCGGGATGCCGAAATTGCCGCCGTTTTCGGCTGCGTAGTCGACGACGCTGCGCTGCAGGTAGAACGCCTCCGCGTCGTCGGCGCGCATGACCTCGCCCGTCTGCCCGTCCAGCTCCACGGCATAGGAGAGCCCGCTGCGCGAAAACACGACGCGCCATATCCGACGGTAGGGGGCGCTCGCTTCACTCAGGAGGCGCGCAGACACGCCGTAGGCCATGATCGACTCCTCCGTCTCGCCGCAGGCGCTCTGAAAATAGGTCTGCGCCAGCGACATGGCCTGCGCGCCGTCGATCTGCGCGCACACATGCGCAGGCAGCGCCAGCATCAGGGCCGCCAACAGTGCGCACAATCCGTTTTTCATGGTCTTCTCCCCCTCGACGGTGAAGTCCGCCGCCCTTTGCCGGGCGCGGCTCAGGTTGAGTCATGCACAACAATCGCGCCATTGCATTCATGAGCACACCCATGATATCATCAAAGCGGATCGATCCAAAATACATACGCGGGAGGTCGCTATGATGCACCTGGCGGAAAATTTAAAGAAGCATCGCAAGCTGAAAAATCTGACGCAGGAGGATGTGGCGGAATATTTGGGGATTACGCCGCAGAGCGTGTCCAAATGGGAGCGTGAGGAGTCCTACCCGGATATCACGCTTCTGCCCGCATTGGCCAATCTCTTTGAGACGAGCATCGACCTGTTGGTCGGAATGGATGCCATTCGCGCGGAAGAGACGCGATACAACATTCACAGAAAGGCCATCGCCTACCAGCGAAGGGGCGATTACGACCTGGCGGAAAGGACCTATCGCGATGCGCTGCTGATCTATCCCAACAAGCCGGGCATGATTCTGGGCCTTGCAGGCACGCTTGCGCTCAAGGGCAGCACGCACGAGGCGATTGAGCTCATGGAAAGGGGCTTGCCCATATCGCTCAACGAAAGGCAAAAATCCACCATGCGGGCGGCGCTGTGCTTTCTGTACCTGAAGGCCGGATATGAGACGAAGGCCAACAGGCTGGCCGCGGAGCTTCCACATGCGAGAGAAAGCCGCGAAGTCATCCAGCCGCTCATCCAGCAGGGGCTATGCGAAGCGGAAATCAACGAAAACATAGAGCGGATTCTGCTTGGCGACGGCAAGGAGATCTGGTAAAATCAAGCATGCTCCGATCCCGGGGGCATCGGCGGCCGCCATTTTCATCCGTTGCCGTCCTCAGGGCCGCACGCGGCGAGCACTTCGCCCGTGACGGGCTGGATGTAGACGCTGTATCCCTGGGTGGGGTCGTCGCCGTATCGCAGGTTGACCTGATAGTACGGCCGGTTGAAGGTGACAATTTCATCGCCGTTACGCACGCGGGACTGGTAGCTGCCGTCCTCGCCGACCGTGATGAAGTAGACGCCGTCCGGCTCGGCCGGCTCCAGTCCGCCCTCATCCAGCCCCCACCGCTCCGCGACGGCCCGGCGCGCGATGTCGGTCGCCTCCCGGGCGGAGATGTCGCCCT
Organism: uncultured Eubacteriales bacterium; assembly: GCA_944349855.1. Classification (GTDB taxonomy): domain Bacteria; phylum Bacillota; class Clostridia; order Christensenellales; family Aristaeellaceae; genus Beduinella. The sequence continues at coordinate 57,777 of CALVNS010000002.1, forward strand.
CTCTGGGCACGCCATGATCCCCGCCCCACGCCTCGGCCCGCCGCTCGAACATCCATGTCTCTTCGCTGCGGATCGCCTCGGACGACAGCAGCAGCTCAAACGCCCGGGGCAGCGATTTTTGCACGCTGGCCACGAACGCCTCCCCCACCTTCACACTCCAGACCAGGACAAAGCCCGTCTCATTTCCCGCCTGTACGTGGTACCAATCCCCGACGCGGCCCCACAGCGTCACCTCCGTCCCGGCGCTGAGCAGGCCGATCGCCTGCGCGTCATCCCGCGCCTGCGCCAGCAGGAAGGCCTGCGTCGTGACCCGGCCGCGGGGCAACGATGCCGCTTGCGCGTTTCTCGGGCCCGTCGCTCCCATCAGGTCGCTCAGCGGCACGTAGCCATATACCGCTCCATTGCCAAAAGAGCCGTAGGCCCAATCCTGCCCCGCATAGATGCGCTCCGCATGAAACGGCGCGCCATCGTAATAAACCGCCAACGGCGTTTCCCACAGGCTCGCATCCGGCTGCGCGCAAAGCCGCGTGCCCACGCCATGCGTGCCGGAAACGCTCACCGCGACGCCATAGGGGATCGCCTCTTGCGACGCCTGCGTCGCCATGGGCGCAGCCGCATCCGTCGCCACGGGCGTAGCCGCATCCGTCGCCATGGGCGTCAATGCCGCCCGCGCCGTCTCCTCCTCCGGCTCCAGCGCCAGCGCCATGCCCATGCCCAGCGTCAGCGCCACCGTGAGGCATGCGGCCAGCGCGCCAATGCGCTTCGTTCCCATATCCATGATCGAAAGAATGCGGCGCTTCATGCCGTTCACACCGCCGTAATAGCTCGTGCACAGCACCGAGCGCGCGCCGGAATGACGGCGGATGATGCCGATGAGCGTCTCACTGTAGTACTGACGTGCGTCCAGGTCCGTATTGCGCACGACCAGCGCATCGCATGACGCCTCGCAGTGATACGCCAGCGCCCGGGCGACGTAGCGCATGAATGGATTGAACCAATGCATCGCGCGCGCCAGCATCAGCAGCATCTTGGCGGGAATGTCGCCCCGGCGCAGGTGATACAGCTCGTGCAGGAGCACCAGCTCCAGCGCACGGCCGGTCAGCGCTGTATACGGCAGGAGGATGACGGGCCTGAACACGCCCACGAGCATGGGACTGGCCACCGCCGGGCACCGTCGCAGGCGCACACGATGGCGCACGCCCGCATGCGCCTTCGCGCGTGTCAGGGCGTCCAGCGGCTCCTTCTCTCCGATCGGACGGCTCCAGCGGCGCACGGTGCGCACGAAGCGCACATGGACGGCCAGCGATGCGGCCAGCCACGCGGTTGCGCCCAACATCCATACGGCGAACGCCGCCTGTACGGGAGAAAATGCGAAGCGCGCATCCGCCTGAAGGGCTTGCTCCCCGCCGTCTTGCGCGCCGGCGATGTCCTGCCCCTGCGCCGGCACGCCGCCGTCCTGCTGCGCGGGTGCGACCAGGCGAACCTCCCAGTCAGGGGCTGGCAGCGCCACCGTCACCGCGGCGGGGAAAGCGCCGGGACGAACCGGCACGGCAAAGCCCACCACCACCACCAGCCACAGCGCATACAGACAGCGCGGACTGTAGCGGCGCTCAAGCAGCGGCGTGAGCGCCAGCAGCAGGCACGAAAGAACCGTCATCGTAAGCGTGCACTCCAGGAGGTTCAGCAGGAACCCCTCCATATGTCACCGCCCCTTTTCTCTCGCTTCCTTTACAAAGCGCGCCAGCTCGTCCAGGTCGTCCTGCGTCAGTTCGTCCCGTCGCAGCGCGCCGATCAGGCTGGCAACGCTGTTGTTGTGATAGCGGCTGACAAACGACTCCGTCTCCATGCGCAGATACGCCTCGCGCGTGATCAGCGGATAAAAGGCGCGCCCGCGCCCCGGCCCCTGCTCGGCCCGCAAAAATCCCCGCTCCGTCAGCCTTCCAAAGAGGGATACCACCGTCTGAATCTTCCAGCCGCGCTCACGCCCAAGCCTGTCCATCACCGTGGTCGTCGTCACCGGCGGCTGTGCGTCCCAAATCACCTGCATCACCTGAAATTCCGCATCCGGCAATCTCTTGGACTTCATGCGATCCCCTCCTCCCGATCAAGACAATATGTCTTATATAGACATGTTACCCTCTCCCGCCTCGTTTGTCAAGCCCATTTGCGCTTGACAGTCCGCCGCACGGCCCGTATACTACTAAAGACATCCAATTCAAAAGACCGGCGGAAGAGGGGACAATCGATGCAGGAGCAGTACTTTCGTGAATATGCCCGCGCGCTCGGGCGGGACATGGAATTCAAGGTGTATGGCCATGCGGGGCGCCCGGTGTTGGCCTTTCCGTCGCAGGACGGGCGGTTCTTCGACTTCAAGGACAACGGCATGGTCGACTCCGTTGGGCACCTGATTGAAGCGGGACGCGCGCAGATCTTCTGCTGCGACTCCATCGACCGGGAGACGTGGTCGGCGACATGGCGCGAGCCGCGCGCGCGCCTGGAGCAGCACGAGCGTTGGTTCGCCTACGTCACGGACGAGCTCGTCCCGCGCATATGGGAGATCAGCCGCGCGGCGGGCGACGGCCTGGACCGCGGCGGCATCGTGACGACGGGCTGCTCGATGGGCGCGTTTCACGCGGCCAACTTTTTCTTCCGCCGGCCGGAGCTGTTTGGCGGAGTGATCGGGCTGTCGGGCCTGTACGACGCGCACTACTTCTTCGGCGACGCCTTCGACGAGCTGGCGTATCTGAATTCGCCGGTGGACTCACTTGCCAACATGCCGGCGGATCATCCCTACATCGCGCTGTACAACGCGCGGCAGATTGTTCTGTGCGTGGGGCAAGGGGCATGGGAGCACGAGATGCTGCCCTCCAACCGCCGGCTCGCGGAGATCTTCCGGGAGAAGGGCATCCACGGCTGGGTCGATTTTTGGGGCTATGACGTCGCGCATGACTGGCCGTGGTGGCGCCGTCAGCTGCCCTATTTTCTGGAGCAGATGGTCTGACGCTCATGCGTCAAACAGCGCTGTGGAGAAATAGCGCTCCGCCGTGTCGGGCAGTATGGTGACGATTCGCTTTCCCGGGCCAAGTGCCCGCGCCATTTGGAGCGCAGCGGCGACATTTGTTCCGCTGGTAATGCCGCACATCAGCCCCTCCAGCCGCGCCAGATCCCTGGCCGTCTGCAGCGCCTGTGCGTCCGTGATGACGCACACGCGATCTATCAGCGCCGTATTCAGGTTGTTCGGCACGAGGCCGTCGCCGATGCCCATCTGCACGTGCGATCCGACCCGTCCGCCCGAGAGGACGGCCGCGTTCTCCGGTTCGGCGGCCCAGATCGCGATGCGCGGATTGTGCGCGCGCAGCACCTCGCCGATGCCGGTGAGCGTGCCGCCCGTGCCAAATCCCGCGCAAAAGCCGTCCACGTCGCCGCCGGTCTGCTCCAGGATCTCCCGCGCAGTGCCCCGGCGGTGGGCCTCCGGATTGGCCGGATTGTCAAACTGGCCGGGCACAAAGACGCGCGGATCCTCCTGCGCCATCTCGTCCGCCAGGCGCCGGCACGCCGCAATGCACGCGCCGATGTCGCCCTCGTCATGCACCAGCACGACCTGCGCGCCGTAGTGTCGCACGAGCTTGCGGCGCTCCTGCGACACCGAGTCGGGCATGATCACGCGCACCCGGTATCCCTTGACTGCACCGCACAGCGCCAGGCCGACGCCCTGATTGCCGCTCGTCGGCTCGACGATGACGGTATCGGGCCCGATCAGGCCGCGCCGCTCCGCATCCTCGATCATGCCCAGCGCCGTGCGCGTCTTGATCGAGCCGCCCACGTTCAGGCCCTCGAATTTGGCGAGCACCTGCGCGCCTCCGGCCGGCGCCATACGCGTCAATCGGACCATTGGCGTGTGTCCGACCGCCTCCAGAATGTTGTTATATATCACTCAAGCTCCCACCTTTCCGATGTTTTTCAGCTTATCGTGCATTATATCCTATGGGCCGGGCGGATGAAAAGCCCCAAATGCCGCGGCCTGTTGATCTCGACGGAGGGAAACCACCGATGCGACTGCTCGTCTGCCTGATCTCGTTGGCGCTTGCCCTGACGCCCGGTTTGGCCCGGGGAGAGGAGGGGTTTTACGACGCCATGCCGTTCTTTTTGCAGGTGACGCAGGAGGAGCGCCGTGAGGACGTATCGCCGGACAGCTCCATTGTGCGCGTCTATCCGGATACGCAAAACGACCAGATCGACGCGGACATGCGCGCGCTGGTGGATGAACTGGTGGAGACGAACCGGGAGCGGCTGCCGCTGCGCGCAAAGCTGGCCGAGGCCTGTCTGGACGTGGGGCCGTACATCTCGCGCACGGGTACGAGCTGGATGAGCTTCCTGACGGTCGCGCGGGTGGCGGCGAACCGCGAGCAGCTGTGGGTCGACTACGACGCCCGGGTCTACGACGTGGAGACGGGCGAGCGCATCCTGCTCACCGACGTGTTCGCGCCCGACAGTCCCGCATGGGCGCTGCTCTCGCAGGCCGTGCGCGAGCAGCTGACTGCCGCCTTCCCGCAGGAGGAGCCAGACGCCGCCGCGCTGGACGCACTGTGCCGGCCGGAAGCCCTGCAAGGCGCGGCCTTCACGCTGGGCGCCGCCCGCCTGATGCTCACCTATCGCGCGGACGCGCTGTATCCGGGCAAAAACACCCTGCTGCACGTCGTCCTCTACTACCCGCAGGTGCGTCCCTACATGACGCCGCGCGCGCAGGCGCAGACAGACAACAGCCGCTTTCGCATGGTCGCCCTGACGTATGATGACGGCGGCGCGCGTTCCTACACGATGAATGTGCTCAGCCGCCTGCGCCTGGGCGCGGCGGGCGCGACATTCTTCGTCGTGGGGACAAACATCGCCCAGAATCATGACACCCTCTGCCGGCAGCAGGATGCGGGCTTCTCCGTACAGAGTCATGGGTATTATCACATCTATTCGTACGATATGGACGTGCAGGATGCCTTTGACTGGAAGCAGCGCTTTGCAGAAGAGCTGAGCGCCGTCACGGGCGTCCCGCCCACCCTGATGCGCGCGCCCGGCGGCATCGACGACTTCTATGTGGAGAACGGCATCGGCTATCCGCTGATCCACTGGTCACTCAGCAGCGCGGACTCCGGCAACGACGCCTATGCGCATATCGCCAACCGCGTGATCTACAGCGTCGAGGACGGCGACATTGTGCTCATGCACGACATCAACAAGGGCGCCTACCGCTATACCCAGTCCATCGTCAATGCGCTGAATGCTCGGGGCTTCCTGTGCGTCACCGTGCAGGAGCTGTTTGCAGACGCGGGCACCCCCCTGATGGACGATCAGGTATACTACGGCGCCGGTCCGGCGGTCGAAAAATGAGCGCCCACCCGCCGCGTCCGACACTTTGCCCGCCGTCTTCTCCGGGGATGGCGGGCTCTTCCCTGCGCCGCGGTTTTGCGCTCCGCCCCTTGACAAATCCCCGGCATTGCCGCAAAATGTTGCTGTATTCGCGCTCGCCCAAAAGCCCTGTATGGCTGAAAGGGGGGATGGGGATGTCCTTTGAGGAAGTCGCATTCTTCCATGAGATGCCGCAACTGCTGTCGCTGTATGCCCCACTTCGGGAGCAGCTGGCGCGCGCGCATCCGGACATGGGCGTCAGGGTCTCCAAGACCCAGATTTCCTTTCGCAATCGTCACGTCTTCGCGATGGTCTCCCTGCCCTTTCGCAGGCTCAGGGGATGGCCGGAGGCGTACTTGCTGGTCTCGTTCGGCCTGCCGTACCGCAAGGAATCTCCGCGCATTGTTCAGGCCGTGGAGGCGTATCCCAACCGTTGGACGCATCACGTTCCGATCGTGTCGGAGGACGAAATTGACGATGCGCTGATGTCCTGGCTTGACGAGGCCTTCTGGTTTTCCGCAGCCAAATGACGGACGCGAAGGCGGCCTCGCGGGCCGCGGCCAGTCCCAGGGCCAAACGGTGGCTATGCACGTCTCGCAAGACGTGCTATACTGAGGACAAATACATCCGAATGGAGGGGTCGAATGCACAGCCCCATTGACGCTGCCACGCGCGCAGCCGAATCGCGCCTTTCGGCCTTTTTCCGCGAGTATCCGCGCGCGGCGCTGGCCTTTTCCGGCGGCGCGGATTCCGCATATCTGCTCTATGCCGCCAGACGCTTCGGCTGCGACGTGCACGCCTACTGCGTACACACCGCGTTTCAGCCCGCTTTTGAGCTCGAGGATGCAAGACGTCTGGCACAGGAGCTGTCCGCGACGTTGACCGTCGTGCCCTTGGACATCCTCGCGCTGGACGCGGTGCGATCCAACCCGGCCGATCGCTGCTATCATTGCAAGCGCGCGCTGTTCGGGCAGATGCTCCGCGCGGCCAAAGCCGACGGTTACGACCTGATGATAGACGGCACCAATGCCTCAGACGACGCGTCGGACCGGCCCGGCATGCGCGCGCTGCACGAGCTGTGCGTGCGCTCCCCGCTGCGCGAAGCCGGTCTGACCAAGGCGCAGGTGCGCGCGCTCTCGCGCGAGGCGGGTCTGTTTACATGGGATAAGCCCGCCTATGCGTGCCTGGCCACGCGCATTCCCACAGACGTGCCCATCGAGGCGCAATGGCTCGCGCGCGTCGAACGCGCGGAAGATGCGCTGCGAAAAATGGGCTTTTCCGACCTGCGCGTGCGCGTATACGGCCGCGCGGCGCGCATTCAATTGCCTGCGGCGCAGCTGGAGCGCGCCGCCGCGCGGCGCGAGGACATTCTCAGCGCATTGGGCGGCGCATTCGACGCCGTGCTGCTCGACCTGAAAGCGAGGGATTGACGTTGGATACCCTTTCGATTTTGCAGCAAGTGCGCTCGGGCGCGCTCTCTCCCGAGGAGGCCGCGCTTCACCTGCGCGCGCAGCCATTTGAGGACCTCGGCTATGCAAAGATCGACCACCATCGGGCGCTGCGCCAGGGGGTGGGCGAGGTCATCTACGGACAGAGCAAGACGCCCGAGCAGATCATCGGCATCGCGCAGCGTCTGATCGCCGCGGGCTCGACGAACATCCTGATCACGCGCCTGTCGCCCGAGCAGGGCGCAGCCGTATGCGCGGGCGTCGAGGCGCGCTATGACCCCGTCTCGCGCATCGCCGTCGCCGCTCCGCGCCCGCTTGCGCTGCGCGGGAACGTCGTCGTCGCCACGGGCGGCACCAGCGACATGCCTGTCGCCGAGGAGGCCGCCCTGACCGCCGAGACGCTCGGCAGCCATGTCACGCGCCTGTACGACGTCGGCGTTGCCGGGCTGCACCGCCTGCTTTCACATGTGGAAGATCTGATGCGCGCGCGCGTCGTCATCGCAGCGGCCGGCATGGAGGGCGCGCTGGCGAGCGTCATCGGCGGCCTGGTCGATTGCCCCGTCATCGCCGTTCCGACCAGCGTCGGCTATGGCGCGAGCTTCCACGGCGTGGCGGCGCTGCTGTCCATGCTCAATTCCTGCGCCAGCGGCGTGAGCGTCGTCAACATCGACAACGGCTTCGGCGCAGGCTTCCTCGCACACAGGATCAATACGATGGGAGGAATCGAAGAATGAAGCTGCTGTATCTGGAATGCGGAATGGGCGCATCGGGCGACATGCTGTTGGGCGCGCTTGCCGGCCTTCTGGACGACCCGCATGCCTTTGTGCGGGAGATGAACGCCCTGGGCCTGCCCGGCGTGCGCGTGGAGATGGAGCCCTCCGTCAAGTGCGGCATCACCGGCATTCACATGTCCGTCACGGTACACGGCGAGGCGGAGGAAAGTCTGGATGTGCACGCGGAAGGCGAACACGCGCACTTTCACGCGCATGAGCACCCCCACGTCCATCTGCATGAACATGAGCATTCACACGAACATGCGCATGCACATGAGCACGCCCACGAACATGCCCACGCGCATGAACATGCTCACGAACATGAGCATGACCATGAGCACGCCCACGCGCATGAACATGCGCATGGCGAGCATGCACACCACCACGCGGGCATGCGCGAGATCGAATCGATCATCGCGGGTCTGCCCATCTCCGACACTGTCCGCCGCGACGCGCTCGCGGTCTATGCGCTGATTGCGCAGGCAGAATCCGAGGCGCACGGACGGCCGGTAGAGGAGATCCACTTCCATGAGGTCGGCTCGCTGGACGCCGTGGCCGACATCGTCGGCGTGTCGATGCTGATGGAGCGCATTGCCCCGGACCGCGTGATTGCATCACCCGTCACCACGGGCTATGGACATGTGCACTGCGCGCATGGCATTCTGCCAGTGCCCGCGCCGGCAACGGCCTCCATCCTGCGCGGCGTGCCCTGCAGTGCGGGACGCGTCGAGGGCGAGCTGTGCACGCCGACGGGCGCGGCGCTGCTCAAGTATTTCGTCGACGCGTTCGGCCCGATGGAGGCGATGGCCACGGAGCGGATCGGTTACGGCATGGGCAAGAAGGACTTCCCCGTCGCCAACTGCCTGCGCGCCTTTCTGGGTGCGCGTGAGGCGGAACAGCCGCGCATCGCGGAGCTGCGCTGCAATCTGGACGACATGACGCCCGAGGCCGTCGCCTTTGCGTCGGAGGCCCTGCTATCCGCCGGTGCGCTGGATGTGTACACCGCGCCGCTGTTCATGAAAAAAAACCGGCCCGGCGTGCTCCTGGGCTGCATCTGCCCGGAGGATGAAGCGCCGCGCTTTGCGCGTCTGATGCTGGAGAAGACCACGACGCTGGGCGTGCGCTGCTGCGTACAGGAGCGCTACATTCTCTCCACACGCACGCGGGAGACGCGCTCCACGCGCTTTGGCCCGGTGCGCTTCAAGCGCTCGGAAGGCTACGGCGTGCGCCGCGAGAAACCCGAATCCGACGACGTCGCCCGCATCGCGCGCGAGGCGAATCTCTCCTTCCCCGATGCGGCCCGCGCCATCGAGCAGGAAGACGAACGATAATTCCGCCCATATTCTTCCGCCAGCCTGCCGAAATGGCATGCGGGCAAACTCGCCATCGTTTCACATGCAACAGCCCTGCGCCATAGAGAAAGGCGCAGGGCTGTTGGCTTGCACGCGTCAGTCCTGTCAGATCTTCTTTTCCAGCACGACGATCGCATACTGCCGGGTTTCACGTTCAACGCCGGTTTCACGAAATCCGTTTTTTTCAAAACGCCCGGCTTTGCGAATTGCCCTTTTCATATCCCAGACGAGCAGCATGTCCCCTTCGATCTTCCAGGGACCCCGGATGCGTTCGCCTCATGGCACAAACGGTTTTGTCTCCCGCTCCGGCGGCGCGCAGTGCGCCCAGGCGGGCACCTCGCGCCAACCGACGTTGAACCCTGCGCCGTGGCTGCAAAACACGGAGTCCGGCGTATCCGCGAGGTTGGCCAGCGGATTGTATGCCGCGGCCGCGATCACCTGCTCGGCGTCGTGGCAGGGCGCGTAGTGTGACAGCGCGTAGGAGACCGTGCCGCGCCCGTGCGTCGCCGCCGTAAACGCAGCGGGATAGCGCATGAACGTCGCGGCCGGGCACAGGCCCTCAATCGACGCCATTTCGTCCGCCTGCTGCGGCGCCTCAAAGTCTGCGCGCAGGCGCGTCAGGTCTGCGAGCACGCGGCCGAGCGCGCCCTGCGGCACGCCCAGCGCAAAGCGACACACCGGTTCGAGCAGCACACTCTGCGCGCCCATCAGCCCCTGCCGGATCGCGCGGTACGTCGCCTCGCGGAAGTCGCCGCCCTCCGTGTGCTTCAGGTGCGCGCATCCCGTCACGAGCGTCACGCACACGTCCGTCAGCGGCGCGCCGGTCAGCACGCCGCGGTGCGTGCGCTCCAGCACGTGCGTCCCGATCAGCCGCTGCCAGTTGAGCGCCAGCACGTCCACCGGGCATACGCTTTGGAACGTCACGCCGCTGCCGCGCGGGCCGGGCGTCAGGCGCAAGCGCACCTCCGCATAGTGGCGCAGCGGCTCATAATGCCCGATGCCCACGGCCGGCGCGGCAATCGTCTCCAGGTACAGGATGCGGCTATCGCCAAAGCGCACGTCCATCGCAAAGCGCGTGCGCAGCAGCTCCTGAAGCACCTCCAGCTGGATGGGCCCCATCACGCTGACCTCCGGCTCGCCCGTGTCCGGATCGACGCCGACCGAGAGCGCGGGGTCCTCCTGCTCCAGCTGGCGCAGCGCGGCGAGCACGGCGTCCTTTTGAAGCGGCGGGCCGAACAACGCGCGGGCGCGCAGCATCGGCCGCGTCTCAAACCGCGCGCGGGCGGGCCGGGCGCCAATGCGGTCTCCGGGCAGCGGCAGTGCCAGTCCCGTCGCCGCGACGACCTCGCCCGCGCCGGCCTGTGCAACGGAGCGGTAGCGCTCGCCGTGATAGACGCGCAGCTCGTGCGCCTTCTCGCGCGCCGTCCCGCCATCCGCCGTCAGGACTTCCACCTCGTCCTTGACGCGCAGCCTGCCCGCGAGCACCTTCATGTGCGTCTCCCGCGCGCCCTGGCCGTCCCGGCGCACGCGGAACACGTGCGCGGCGAACGGCTCGTCCAGGCGCGCCTCATAGTCGGTCTGCAGCAGCGCGTCCAGGCCATACAGCAGCGCCTCGACGCCCTCGCCGCGCAGGGCTGCGCCGCAGAACGCCGGGAACAGCCGTCCCTGTGCCACCTCGCGGCGCGCCGCCTCCATAAACGCCGCATCCGTCGCGCCATCCTCCAGGTAGCGCTCCAGCAACGCCTCGTCGCGCGCGGCGATCTCCTCCTTCTCCGCGTCGGCAAAGCGCCCCTGCGCCGCCCCCGCGCCAAACGGCACGCAGTCCGGCGTCAGGCGCTTGCGGATGGCGGCGAGCGTGCGGCCGACATCCGCGCCCACGCGGTCCGTCTTATTCAGAAAGAAGAAGGCCGGCAGTCCGGCCCGGCGCGCAAGCCGCCAGATTGTCTCCGTGTGGCTCTGCACGCCCTCCACACAGCTGACGACGAGGATCGCCGCATCCAACGCCTGCAGCGCGCGCTCCATCTCGGCGGAAAAATCCGCGTGGCCCGGCGTATCCAGCAGCGTATAGCGGTTTTCACCGAGCGCAAAGACCGCCTGGCCGGAAAAGATCGTGATGCCCCGGCGGCGCTCCATCGCGTCCGAATCCATGAATGCGTCCTGATGATCCACGCGTCCCGGCGCGCGCAGCACGCCCGCCAGGCAGAGGATCTGCTCGCTGAGCGTCGTCTTGCCCGCGTCCGCGTGGGCGAGAATACCGATCGTCCTGTTCATATGCGGCGCATGCGCGCCTTCCCTCCATCCGTCTGACAAAATGCGCCGGAAGCCGCAGCTTCCGGCGCCCGGTCGTTTCGCGCGTCACGCCTTGAGCGTGGGCGGATAGACGCCCGCCGCATGCAGGCCGCGCAGCGCCTCGGCGACGCGCGGCCGGTCCTCCTGGTAAGTCATTCCAAACCATGCCGCGTCCGTGGACAGCACGCGCACGGACAGCCGGCCCGCGCGCATCAGGTCGTCGACCATGACGGGCAGCAGGCACTCGCCCTTGAGGCTGTCGGAGGGCAGGCCGCGCAGAAACGCATCAAAGTACGCCGCACCTGCCTCGAAGATCCACGGCGTAAAGCCCCAGAAATTCATGGAGACCAGCGCGTCCGGGTCCAACGGCACGCCCGCCTCGTCCTCGTGCGTATCGCGGATGCTGCCATCCGGAAATGGGCGGATGCCGTACGTCTCCGTCACGCCCGCAAGGCAGCCATCCCGCACCGTGCACACGCCGCGCGTGACCGTGCCATGCTCGGAGACCGTATTGCGCAGGCGATAGCCGACCATGGCGGCGTCCCCGCTGGGCGCGAGCTGCTGCAGGCAGGCTTGCATCGACTCAAATGCGGGCACGCCGTAGTAGTCGTCGGCGTTGAGCACGGCAAAGGGCTCGTGCACCACGTCGCGCGCGCACAGGATGGCATGCACCGTGCCAAACGGCTTTTTGCGCTCCGCGGGCACCGAATAGAACGCGGGGATGGACGAAAAGTCCTGAAAGACGTATTCCACCTGGGCCCGCCCGGCGACGCGGTCGCCGACGAGTTCCTTGACAGTCTCCAGCATGTCGCGCTTGATGATGAGTACCACCTTGGTAAACCCCGCGCGCAACGCGTCGTATATGGAGTACTCCATCAGCATCTCGCCACCGGGCCCGATCTGGGCCACCTGTTTGTTGCCGCCGTAGCGCGAACCCATGCCCGCCGCCATGATGACAAGCGTCGTATTCATGCTTTGATTCTCCTCTTTTCCTGCGGCCTGGCGCCGCTTCATCGGTTTGCTGATGTCAGTATATCAGATTTTGTCTATTTCGTCCAGTCATTGTGGCCGATGCATACGCGCCGGCGCGGCGAGCTTGTGTTTTTCGTCGCCTTGTGCTACACTGCTGGATAGATTCACGCCAGAAAAGAGGGGCTTGAGATGATTCTGTTTCTGAACGACTACAGCGAGGGCGCACATCCGCGCGTCCTGGAGGCAATGCAGGCCGGGAACCTGTCCCAGTGCTGCGGCTACGGGTTGGACGAGGTGTCGCTGCGCGCGCACGAGCGGGTGCGCGCGCTGATTGGCTGCCCGGAAGCGGACGTACACCTGCTCGTGGGCGGCACCAGCGCCAACCTCATCGCGCTGACGGCGTTTCTGCGGCCGCACGAAGCGGTCGTGTGCGCGGACTGCGGGCACATCAACACGCACGAGACCGGCGCGGTTGAGGGCGCAGGGCACAAGATCCTCTCCGTGCCGGCCGAGAACGGCAAGCTGACCGCCGGGGCGCTTCGGGCCATCGTGGCCACGCATACGGACGAGCACATGGTGCGCCCGCGGGTTGCGTTCATCTCCAATGCGTCCGAGCTGGGCACGGTGTACAGCTTGGACGAGCTACGCGCACTGCGCGCGGCCTGCGACGAACTGGGGATGTACCTGTACATGGACGGCGCGCGGCTGTGCAGCGCGCTGGCCAGCGAGGGCTGCGATGTGACGTTTGCGGACCTGCCGCGGCTGTGCGACGCGTTCTACATCGGCGGCACGAAGAACGGCGCGCTGCTGGGCGAGGCGATGGTCGTCGTCCATCCCTCGCTCAAGCCCGACTTCCGCTACCTGATCAAGAACCGCGGCGGCATGCTGGCCAAGGGCTTCGTCGTGGGCCGGCAGTTTGACGTGCTGCTTGCGGACGGCCTGTGCATGGACCTGGCGCGCCACGCCAACGCCATGGCGCAGGTCGTGCGCGCGGCGCTGACGGCGCGCGGCGTGCCATTCTTCGTGCACACGGCGACAAACCAGCTGTTCCCCATCCTCACACAGGCGCAGATGGACTTTCTCTCTCGCGATTTTGGCTTCCAGGTCTGGTCGCCCCTGCCGGACGGACGCACGGCCGTGCGCTTCGTGACCAGCTGGGCGACGCCCGAGCAGAACGCGAGGGCGCTGGCGGACGCGATCGCGCGCATGCCTTGAACGAAACAGCGGCGGCCCGGAGATTCCGGGCCGCCTTTTGGATGGCCGCGCATGGTGCGCCCAGCGCGCCGCCGGACGGCTCAGAGAATCTGCATGCGGTAGCCGCAGGTAAACGCATCCCCCGCGTCCAGGTCTACGTGGTAGGGTTTGTCCTCAAAGCGGCCCGTCTCATCCACAAGGGCGGGCATGCCCTGCCACGGTTCCAGGCAGATATAGGGCGCGTTCTTGCCGGGCGCGGTCCACACGCCCAGCACGGGCATGTCAAACGAGAAGCGGATGCCGCGGCCCGTCTCGCGGCGCACCAGATCCACGGCGCGGCTTTGGAGGCCGTCGAAGATGAAGGCGTCGGCGCGGTCATAGTCGGCGTGGGAGAGCGGCAGGGTTCGCCCGTCGGCCTCCAGCGGGGCCCGCTCCGTGCGGTCCACGAGGTGGCTCTTGGATCCGCACAGGCTCACGTGACCGCTCTCGGGCTTCTCAAAGCGCAGCACGTAGTCCTCAAACCGCCCCTCGCCGCGCACGGGGCAGGCAAAGCCCGGGTGCCCTCCCAACATGAAGGGCATGCGGCGCACGTCGTGGTTTTCGACAGTGAAGCGGGTTTCAAAGCCATCGGGCAGCAGGCGGTGGGTCTGGGAAAGGGTGAAGGCGAAGGGATAGACGGCCCGCGTCTGCGGGGTGTCGGACAGGGCGAGGGTGACGAAGTCTTCCCCCTGCTTGACGATCCGGAAGTCCATCCCGCGCGCGAACCCGTGGCGCGGCACGGCATAGCGCTGGCCGTCGATGGTCGCGCCGCCGTCCTTGAGCGCGCCGATGGCGGGGAACAATACGGGTGACACGCCCTTCCACACGGCCTCGTCGCCGCTCCAGAGGTATTCGTTTCCGTCCGGGCCGCGATAGCCGCGGACTTCGCCGCCCAGCTCGGCCACGCGAAGCTGCGCGCCCCCATGTTCGAGACAGATCATGCGTCTTGCGCTCCTTTGCATTGGGATGTAGATGCTGATTTCGGCGCGCGAGGAGGCAAACCCTGCGCGCTGCGCAAAAAAAGCACCCATGACAGCCAGAAGCGGATATACCTTCGGTATATCCGCTTCTTTGATGCCGTCTTGGGGCCGCTTACTCGGCCTTTTCCAGGCGGATGACGTTCCAGCTGAGGTTGCCCAGGCGCACCTGCAGCCGGCCATCCTCGATCTTGCCGCCGGGGCCTGCCGTCGGGGCGACCTCGTTGGGATGCTCCAGGGTATTGCGCGCCTTCACGTCGTCATGGTGCAGCTGAATGTGCTCCGCCACGCGCAGGCCGGGGAAGGCCCGCAGGTCCATCGTCAGGCACACGTCCTCCGTCAGGTCCTTGTTGACCGCGAAGACCGTCACGCCGCCATCCTCGTTCTCCACCGCGATGGCGTCGACGCAGGGTACGGCGCCCAGGTCCTTGGTCTCATAGGTCGGCGCATCCAGCACCGGCAGCAGCGCCGTGCCACGTCCGTAGCGGGAGGCATGCATGTACGGATAGAAGATCGTCTGACGCCATGCGCCGCCGCCCGCCTTGGTCATGATCGGGGCGATGACGTTGACCAGCTGCGCCATGCACGCGACCTTCACGCGGTCCGCGTGGCGCAGCATGGTGATGAGCATGCTGCCCACCAGCAGCGCATCCTCGAAGGTGTAGTCGTCCTCCAGCAGCGGCGGGGCCTCGTGCCAGACGCGGCTGTCGTAGTACTTCTGATCATGGCCGTTGGAGTGGAACCAGACGTTCCACTCGTCGAAGGAGAGGTTGATCTTCTTCTTGCTGTGCTTCTTGCCCTGCACCGCGTCGCAGATGCTGATGACGGTGCGGATGAAGTCGTCCATGTGCGCGCTGCGGGCGAGGAAGTGCGGGGTGTCGTCGTCGGGATTGCCGTAGTACTGATGCAGGGAGAGGTAGTCGACGGTGTCGTACGCCTCCTCCAGCACGGTGCGCTCCCAATCGCCGAACGTGGGCATGTTCAGGTTGGAGGAGCCGCAGGCCACCAGCTCGATGGTCGGATCGATCCACTTCATGACCTTGCCCGCCTCGTGCGCCACGCGCGCGTACTCCTGCGCGGTCTTGTGACCGATCTGCCACGGGCCGTCCATCTCGTTGCCCAGGCACCAGAGCTTGACGTCGAAGGGATGCTCCGCGCCGTTCTTGCGGCGCAGGTCCGACCAGTAGCTGCCGCCCTTGTGGTTGCAGTACTCGACGACGTTGCGCGCCTCGTCCACGCCGCGGGTGCCCAGGTTGATCGCCATCATGACGCTGCTGTTGGCCTTCTTCGCCCAGTCGCAGAACTCATGGATGCCCACCTCGTTCGTCTCGGTGGAAAACCACGCCATGTCCAGACGCCGGGGACGGCTCTCCTTGGGGCCGATGCCGTCCTGCCAGTTGTAGCCGGAGACGAAGTTTCCGCCCGGCCAGCGGACGATCGGCACGCCGATCTCACGCACGAGATCCAGCACGTCCGTGCGGAATCCCTGCTCGTCGGCGAGGGGATGGCCCGGCTCATAGATGCCGGTGTAGATCGCTCTGCCCAGATGCTCCAGGAAGGAGCCGTAGATGCGCTTGTCGATCTGACCGACGCGGAAATCGCGATCGACGATCATGCGTGCGTTTTTCATGATTGCTTGCCTCCTGTACGGACAACTTTCCTCAATCATAGCATGACGCCCCATGGAATTCAAGCAGAATCGCGGGTCAACAATACAACTTTTTGATGGGTTCCGTACAAGGCGCGCGCCATCACGCCCCGGCATTGCCGGCAGTTTGGCCAAGCCCTATAAGGGCATGATGCCGGCTGCGCTCGCGCGCTCTGAACGTCTGTCGGCCGCAAACTTGTTCGAGGGCATATCTCTTTTCTGCTACCGCTCGTCCGTAAACGGGTGAAGCAGCGTCTTCATCGTCGTTTGCTCGTACGCCCTGCACCCAGTGGCCGGTTCCCATATCGATCCTCCATATTCGCAAATTTGTCCCATATCATCAGACACGCACCGCTTCCGACGAGGGCGGGCGTTTTTTCTCTGTCACGAGCACATTATGAGTGAGGTGCATTGGTGAATTCCTTGTTCTTCCGGATATTTTACGGTACAATGAAGCCAATGGAAGGAGGGACACCATGAAAAGAATCATATGGGCAATCCTGTTGCTTGTGCTGCCGTGTGTCCTGTCAGGCTGCTCGCAGGAGCAGTCGGCTGACCCGACTGTTGCGGCTGCTGTGACCGCAACACAAGCTCCTCTCATTCAGCCTGCAACGACGGACACGCCGCCCAGCCGTGAATTCACCGATGAGCAGCCTGCGCTGCCCTACCTGCGCATCACGCACTATGTAAACGGGGAATATGTAAGCGGGTTCATCGCCCTGACGGAGGAGGAAGCGGCCCAAGCGGCGCGTGAAACCGCGAATGTGGACGTGGCAGACGTCATCGAAGTCTGCACGGCAGACAATCCCAAAGGCAGCTATGGCCTGATGCCGCCCCTGTATGCGGAGCTTGCTGCTGAATACGCGGGGTTCTATGCCCAATCTCCCGCTGACATTGACGAGATTGTGTCTGTAACCATAACTGTCACACAGTTTGGTGAAACCCGAACCCAGACGGTCACCAATCCGGCAGACCTGGCCAGGCTTGGAACCATCCTTCGCGGTGCAGAGCGGATCCAGCGTACCAACTGTCCCTGGACTGGCGTGTTGGTGCTGACCATGGCAGACGGCTCTTCCATGACCCTCCAGAAAGCCACCGATTCCTGCCCGACGATGCTCTTTGGCACGGGCTTTTGCTACCAGATCAGCGAGGAAGAGAATGTCTGGTTGTGGTCGCTGTTCCACGAAGCTGCTCCGGAATAAGCAAAGAACGCGCTGCCTTCACCCGCGCAGAGATGGGGTCCGGATTGCCGGGATTGTCTCCCCGCTTCTTCCGGGCGGCAGGCTTGGGCCCGGTTGGCAGACCTCTCCCCATTTGAGCACAGGGCCTGACGCACGGACGCAGGGCTATCAGCGTTCCAGAACTCCAGCTCCAGGCGGGCCCCCTGTACAAAAAAGCGCCGCAGGAAAGAGATCCTGCAGCGTCCGTTCACTGCTCCATCTGTCTGCCGACGATGGAAGCGGTGGTTTCGGCGACCTTGAGCTCCGTGTCGCCCATCTTGGCGTTCTGCTCGCGCGAGAGCAGGAGCACCGCGCCGATGGACTCGCCATCCGCGATAATCGGGCAAATGACCTGCGCGGTGTACGCCGCGGCGTCCTCCTCGTTGGTGACGGCCAGCATTCTGCCCCCGGACTGGCGGTTGACGTTGACCACCTGCCGGTTCTGGATGGCTGCCTCCAGATCGCGGCTGATGGGCTTATCCCAGAGCTCCTTGCGTGGCACGCCGCTGGCCGAGACGACCATGTCCCGGTCGCAGATGCACGCGATGTGCCCCAGCGCGCGGAAGAGCGACTCGGTGTAGTCCTTGGCGAAGGAGGAAATCTCCCCGATCGGGGAATACTTCTTGAGGATCACCTCGCCATCCTTGTCCGTGTAGATTTCCAGCGGGTCGCCCTCGCGGATCCGCAGCGTACGGCGGATCTCCTTGGGGATGACCACGCGCCCCAATTCGTCGATTCTGCGCACAATGCCTGTTGCTCGCACCCCGTTTGCCTCCCATCGTTGTTTTCCTCGACAAGCCTAGTATGGAATCTGCCGCCTTGCTTATGCGCAGGCAGAAACGGCAATCGATGGAAGGCGCGACAAAGCCCCCGGAGAGAGACTCCGGGGGCCTGGTTATCCATTTTGAGGCGTCCAGCGGGGCGGCACGTCCGGGCAGCCCATCCGCGCCTTGGCCGCACGCAGCTCGACGTAGCAGCCGCACAGCGCGCACGTGCCGGCGTTGAGGTGCGCGCACGCAGCGCACGCCTCCAGCCGTCGGCGCACGGCCTCCTGCGGCGCGCGCGCCTGGGGCTCCAGCAGGTCGATCAGCTCGCGCACGCTCTGCAGCAGCGCCGCCTCGTCGGGCATGTCCTGCAGCAGGCAGCGCCTGCACACGCGCCTCACGCCCGCTCGATGCGCACCGCCGCCACGCTGCAGGGCGGCAGCTGCGCGGTCACGACGCCATCCTGTACGCGCAGGTCCGCCAGCGGGACCGGCGCCAGGCGCTCATCGCCGAAATCGTTGTAGGCGTCCATCGCGCCGTGAAGGACGCGCCCCTGCGCCGCGCGCGCCTCCGCCCCATCGATGCGCACGTCCACCGGCGCATCCGCGCTCAGGTTCGCCAGCGTCACGGTGAGCACGCCGTCCCGTTCGGAGGCCGAGGCCGTCACCTGGCCCATGCGCCACGCGCCCTCGCCCACCTCGTCCGACTCGACGAAGCAGTCGACCTCGCGCGCGTCCTGGTGCGGGCGGTACAGGTCAAAGACGTGATAGGTCGGCGTGAGCACCATGCGCTCGCCCTCGGTCAGGATCACCGCCTGCAGGACGTTGACGGTCTGTGCGAGGTTGGCCATGACCACGCGGTCGCAGTGGCGGTTGAAGATGTTGAGCGTAATGGCGGCGATCAGCGCGTCGCGCATCGTGTTCTGCTGGTAGAGGAAGCCCGGGTTCGTGCCCGGCTCAACGTCGTACCACGCGCCCCACTCGTCGACGATCAGGCCGACGCGGCGCTGCGGATCGTAGCGCGTCATGATCGCGTCATGGCGCACGATCAGTTCGTCCATGCGCGCGGCCCGGGACAGCGCCTTGTAAAAGTCCGCACGCCCGAACTGCGTCGCGCTGCCCTTGGGCACGTCCCACGAGTCCACGCACAGCGTATAGTAGTGCAGCGTCAGCGCGTCCATGAACCGCCCGGCGCGCTGCATGAGCGTCTCCGTCCAGGCGTAGTCGTCCGCGTTGGGGCCGCAGGCGATCTTGTACAGCGCGTGGTCGCCGTAGCGGCGGCAGAAGGTGGCGTAGCGGCGGAATTCATCGGCGTAGTATTCCGGGCGCATGTTGCCGCCGCAGCCCCAGCTCTCGTTGCCCACGCCCCAATACTTGACGCCCCACGCATCCTGGCGTCCGTTCGCCCGGCGGCGGCGCACGACGCTGGAGTCGCCGTCGCTGTTGAGGTACTCGACCCACTCGGCCATCTCGCGCACGGTGCCGCTGCCGACATTGGCGTTGATATACGGCTCGCAGCCCAGCTGCGCGCACAGCTCCAGAAACTCGTGCGTGCCGAAGGAGTTGTCCTCCACCACGCCGCCCCAGTTGGTGTTGACCATGCGCTTGCGGTCTTCCCGGGGGCCGACGCCGTCCTCCCAGTGGTACTCGTCGGCAAAGCATCCGCCCGGCCAGCGCAGCACGGGCACGCCGATGCGCCGGAGCGCCTCCACGACATCCGTGCGCATGCCCTTGACGTTGGGGATGGGGCTGCCCTCGCCCACGAACAGGCCCTGATAGATGCACCGGCCCAGATGCTCGGCGAAGTGGCCGTAGATGTTGCGGTGGATGCTGCCCCGGCTTCTGGCGGGGTTGAGGGTGATCGTGGCCATGTAATCTCTCCTTTTGTCAGTCGCTTACCGCCTGCAAAAGACGGGGATGACGTCCAGCGGCGCAGGCGCGCAGACGGTCTGTCCGCCCTCGTACGTCTCGCCGGTGTCGACGTTCTCCCAGCGGCTGCCCGCGGGCAGCACGACCTGCCGGCTGCGCGCGCCCGGCTCGAGCACGGGCGCGACGAGGTAGTCCGCGCCGAACATGTATTGATCCTTCAGACCGTCGCAGGCCGGATCGTCCGGGTACTCGTAGAACATCGCGCGCAGCAGCGGCCGCCCCGTCTCGTGCGCCTCCTGCATCAGCGCGCGCACGTACGGGCGCAGCTGTTCGCGGCGGCGCATGTACTTGACCAGAATGGGATACGCCTCTTCGCCGAAGCTCCAGACCTCGTTGTCGCTGCCGGAGTTCAGGCAGGGCGTGCCGTCCGCGCGGCGCACGGGCTGCGCGGGCTGGCGGTCGCCGTGCAGGCGCATGACGGGGCAATAGCACGCCCACTGGAACCAGCGCACGAGCAGCTCACGGAAGCCCGGATCTTCGGGGTTGCCGTCATGGAATCCGCCGATGTCCGTCGTCCACCACGGAATGCCCGCAAAGCCCATGCTCAGTCCGGCGCAGACCTGCTTGCGGAAGTCCTCCCACGTGGACATGACGTCGCCCGACCACACCAGCGCGCCGTAGCGCTGGCTGCCCGCCCACGCACAGCGCGCCAGGCTGACGGGCCGCTCCTCGCCCATCTCCCTGAGGCCCTCGTAAAAGCCGCGCACGTACTGCTGTGGATAGATGTTGCCCACCTGCTGATTGCTGCCCAGCAGGTAGCGGTAGGCCTTGTAGTCATAGGTGCCGTATTCGGGCTCGGCCTCGTCCAGCCAGAACAGCCGGATGCCGTTGTCATAGTAGTTCTGTCGGCACTTGTTCCACACATACCGGCGCGCGCGCGGGTTGGTGGCGTCGTAGAACATGCTGTCCTCGACAAAGCGCATGCCGATCTGCTCGCCATACTCGGCGCGCACGAGCAGGCCCTGCTGGAGCATCTCCTCGTAGTTCTCGCTGGTGAGCGATACCTGCGGCCAGACGCTGACCATCAGTTCGATGCCCATGCCCCGAAGCTCGCGCGCCATGGCCGCAGGGTCGGGGAAAAATTCGGGATCGAACCGGTAGTCGCCCATGCGCGGCCAGTGGAAGAAGTCGCACACGATCACGTCGATGGGCAGCCCGCGGCGCTTGTACTCGCGCGCCACGCGCAGCAGCTGCTCCTGGTTCCAGTAGCGCAGCTTGCACTGCCAGAAGCCCAGGCCATACTCGGGCATCATCGGCGCAAAGCCCGTGGCGCGCGCGTAGTGCAGGCTGATCTGGGCAGGCGTGTCGCCGCAGGTGATGAAGTACTCCAGCTGCCTGGCCGAGTCCGCGCGCCAGGTTGTGCGATTCTCGCCGAACGTCACCTCGCCGATGGCCGGGTTGTGCCACAGGAACCCATAGCCGCGGCTGGAGACCACAAACGGCACGCTGGCCTGGGAGTTTCGGTGCGCCAGCTCCAGCGTGCAGCCCTTCCAGTCGACGCGCGCCTCCTGGTACTGCCCCATGCCCCACAGGCGCTCGCCGGGCTGACCCTCAAACGTCTGGGTGATCGCATAGTCGCCGCCCAGGTGCGGCTCGAACTTGCGGCTCTTGAGCAACAGCGCGTTGGCCGAGGCCGTCTCGCGCAGCAGCAGCTCGCCGCGCTGGTTGAAATAGGCGATGCGCGCGTGCCGCTGCCAGCCGTCCTGCTCCACGACCGCCGTCAGCCGGCCGCAGCGGATGCTGGCCCGGGTGTCCTCGATGCGGATCTCCACATCCTGCGCGGGGATGGGATCCAGCAGCGCCCAGCGGGTGTCCTCCAGCTCGCGCATGAGCGCAGCGCGCACGTACAGGCTGTCCGGCCCCCAGGGCTCCAGCGCCAGCGTCTCACCGCGTCCCCGCCAGATCAACCGGTTTTCGCATCGTTCAAAGGGCGTCATGAGCTCACTCCTTCCTCCATGATCTGCAGGTTCAGGACGCAAGAATCGCGTCGATCTGCTCCAGTTCCTGTTGCGTGAAGTCCAGATGGTCCAACGCGCGGACGTTTTCCAACAGCTGCGCCGGTCTGCTCGCTCCGATGAGCGCGCTGGTCACCACGTCCGTGCGCAGCGTCCAGGCCAGGGCCATCTGTGCCAGCGTCTGGCCGCGACGGGAGGCGACGGCCTGCAGGCGGCGGACGATCGACAGCTTTTGTTCCGTGATGTCCGAAGGCTTGAGGTAGCGCGGGTCGTGCATCGCGCGGGCGTCTTCCGGCAGCCCATGCAGATAGCGCCCTGCGAGCACGCCGCCTGCGAGCGGCCCAAACGCGATGCAGCCCACGCCCGCACCGCGCAGCACATCCGTCAGGCCCGCTTCGATGCGCCGGTTGAACATCGAGTAATTCGGCTGATGGATCAGCAGGTGCACCCCCATCGCCTTCAACGTCTCAATCGCCGCGCGCGCCTGCTCTGCGTCATAGTTGGAGATGCCCACGTACAGCGCCTTGCCGCTTCGCACGATGTCACACAGGGCCTGCATCGTCTCCTCCAGAGGCGTATCCGGGTCCGGACGGTGGTGATAGAAGATGTCCACATAGTCCACGCGCATGCGCCGCAGGCTCTGATCCAGGCTGGCAATGAGGTACTTGCGGCTGCCGTGGTCGCCATACGGGCCCTTCCACATGTCATACCCCGCCTTGGTGGAGAGGATCAGCTCGTCCCGATGCGTATGCCAGTCCCGCTCCATGTGCCGGCCAAAGTTGCGTTCAGCCTCGCCGTAGGGCGGACCGTAGTTGTTTGCCAGGTCAAAATGCGTGATGCCGTTGTCAAACGCCGTGCGCAACAGCTTTTGCTGGTCGTCAAACGGCGTGATCGCGCCAAAGTTATGCCACAGGCCCAGTGAGAGCGCCGGGAGCAGCAGACCGCTGCGCCCGCAGCGCCGGTAAGTCATCCTCTCGTATCGATCCTCCGCCGCCATGTACACGCACGTTCCCTCCTTTGATTTCGTCCCTTTCAGCGCTCACCGCGCCCCATCCAGCGCCTCCCGCAGCGTGCGGCGCACTGCGCCGGGCCCTGCGAGCATGCGCGCAAAGTAGTCCTCCACGCGGCTGGCCAGGCCGCACGCGCACAGGTCAACGCCCATCAGCGCCTCCTGCGCCAGCAGCGGGCGCAGCTGGCCCGCATAGGACTGCGGCCGGCCAGGCTCGACGCCCGCCAGCGCCGCGCGCAGCTGCTGCAGCTGCGGGTCCGGGCTGACCTCCATCGCGCGCAGCCCGTCGTCCACCCCCAGCAAATAGCGCAGCCAGGCGGCAATCGCCAGCGGGATGCCCACGAGCGATCCCACGTCCAGGTCCGGACGCTCCACATAGCGGCGGATCGTGCCACCGAAGCGGATGGGGATCTTCAAGCTCGTGTCCGTGGCGATGCGCTGCGGCGCGTCGGGCAGGTACGGGTTGGGCAGCCGCTCGTCGATCACCTCGCGCAAAAACGCCTCGGGCCGGATGATGCCGGGGTCCTCCACGACGGGCAGCCCCTCGACCGCGCCGATGCGCTCGACCAGCGCACGCAGGTCCGCATCCCGCATCTCCTCGTTGATGCGGGCATAGCCCAGCAGACAGCCGAACACCGCCAGCGCCGTGTGCAGCGGGTTCAGGCAGGTCATGACCTTCATGCGCTCGCTGCGGTTGACCGTCTCGCGATCGGCCATATAGACGCCCGCGCGCTCCAGCGGCGGCCGCCCCGCCGGGAAGTCGTCCTCGACGACCAGGTATTCCGCCGCCTCGGCGTTCACAAAGGGCGCGATGTACGTGCCCCGCGCCGTCGTGACGGGCGCCATCTCCTCCAGGCCGTCCGCCTCCAGCGCGCGGCGCACGGCCTCGTCCGGTCGCGGCGTGATCTTGTCGATCATCGTCAGCGGGAAGGATACGCGCCCATCTCGCAGATAGGCCGCAAAGCCCGCATCCACCAGTCCGCGCTCGCACCACGCCTGCGCCATCGCCCGCACGGCGTCGCGCAGCCTGTCGCCGTTGCAGCTGCAGTTGTCCATGCTGACCATCGCCACGGGATATGCGCCCGCGCGGTAGCGCGCATGCAGCAACGCCGCCGCCACGCCCATCGCGCCGCGCGCGCCCGCCGGACCGGCCTCCATGTCCGCCAGCGCCTGCGGCGTCGGCCGGCCGTCCAGTCCCGTCAGCGCGTAGCCCTTCTCCGTGATCGTAAAGCTGACCATCTGCAGCGAAGGCGACGCGAAGATCCGTTCCAGCTGCGCGCGCCCCGCCGTCTCCTGCGCGTCAACGCCTGCGGCGATGCTCGCCACGACCTCCTTCTCCAGCCGCCCGTCCGGCAGCATGCGCACCAGCAGCGCCAGGCTGTCGTGCGGCGCGTAGATGCGCCGCAGGATCTCGCCATCGAACGTCTCCGCGGCGATCACGCCCGTATCGGCCAGGCCCGCGTTCAGCAGCCGCTGGGCGATGTGCGCGACGTAGCCGCGAAAGATGTTGCCCGCGCCCAAGTGCACCCACGCCGGCGCCTCCAGCGTGCGCCGGGCAGCCGCCTCCACGTCATAGT
This sequence comes from uncultured Eubacteriales bacterium, assembly GCA_944349855.1. Taxonomy (GTDB): domain Bacteria; phylum Bacillota; class Clostridia; order Christensenellales; family Aristaeellaceae; genus Beduinella. Next base: position 82,322 of record CALVNS010000002.1, read on the forward strand.
CCGGCAGGCGCACGCCCGCCGCGCGCCACGCCTGCGCGGCCCCGATCGACTTCCTGTTGAGCTTCATGCCCGTTTTACGCCCCTTTCGTCTGCTCAGCCGGCCTGCACGCCGCCAACCGTCTCTGAAATCGCCTCCGCTGCGCGCCGCACCGCGGGCAGCAGCGCGCTGGCGATTCGCTCGTCGTCCATGCGGCTGACCGGTCCGGACAGGCTGAGCACCGCAATGATCCGCCCGGCCGCGTCCCGAATGGGTGCGGCCAGGCAGCGCATGCCCGTCTCACACTCCTCGTCGTCCGTCGCATAGCCCTGCGCGCGCACGCGCTCCAGCTCCCTTCGCAGCGCGTCCGCCCGCGTGAGGGTGCGCGGCGTCAACGGGCGCAGGTTGCCCGCCCGCACAAACGCCTCCAGCGCCGCCTCGTCGTACTGGGAGAGGAACAGCTTGCCGCTGCCGGTACAGTGCATCATCGCCGTGCCGCCCACGCGCTGTCGGATGGCGATCAGACCCTGACCCGCCTCGACGACGTCCATGTATCGGACGCTGTGCCCATCCTCGACGGCCAGGCAGCACGACTCGCCCGTCTCCTGCGCCAGGCGCACCAGGTGCGCATGCGCAATGTCGCGCAAGCTGAAGTGCTCCGCCACCATCTGGCCGATGTAGGCAAAGCGCATCGTCAGGCCGTAGCGCTTGAGCTCGCCCTCCTCCTGATAGGCATAGCCGCACCCGATGAGCGCCGTGAGCATGCGCAGCACCGTGCTGGCCGGCATGTCCACGGCGGCCGCCACCTGCGAAAGCCGCAGCGGACCGGCGCTTTGCGCCAGGACCTCGATGATACGGATGCCCTTTTCGATCGATTGATTTGCATTCAGCTGCTTGCTCATCGCTCGCTCCCCATGTCCGTTCCCCGCCATGCGGTCGTGATGCTTCATTATACCATATGCGCGCGTGAAAAAACAGGGCGGCGGCGGGGCAAAACCCGTGCGCAGGCATTGCAAAGCGCCGTTTTTCGTGTTAAAATTAAATAAACAAAATCTTTTTTCAATAATCGAAACGCCAGTCCAGGCGGACCGGCACCCGGACATCACATTGCAGACAAGGAGGCACACCATGCGGGAACCCATGAAAAAGTACTTTCGGACCGGCCTCGTGCACTTCATGGCCTATCCGTTTGCCATGACGGGCGAGGGCGAGATCGAGCGCAGCGTGCGGCGCGTGCTGGAGGACGACTACTTCGACTTCATCGAGCTGACGCGCATCGCGGACGCGGGCGTGCGCCAGCGCGTGGCCAAGCTCGCGCGCGAGGCGGACGTGGGCATCGCCTACGGCGCGCAACCGCAGCTGATGCGCAACGGCGAGAACCTGTGCAGCCTGGATGAGTCGCTCCGCCAGCGCGGCGTGAACCGCATGAAGGCCTGCATCGACGAGGCCTGCGAGCTGGGCGCGGAGGGCATCGCCTTCCTGGCGGGGCCGTTTGATCCAGAGCAGGTCGAGGCGCACTACCAGGCGCTGTGCCGCACGACGCGCGAGCTGTGCGACTACGCCGCCTCAAAGGGGAACCTGGCGGTCAACCTGGAGGTGTTCGACCGGGATGTGGAGAAGCGCTCGCTGATCGGACCGGTGGAGCTGGCCGAGCGCTACGCGCGCGAGATGTGCGCGGCCTATCCGTTCTTCGGACTGATGGCGGACCTGAGCCACATCGTCCAGCTGCGCGAGACGTTCGAGCGCAACCTGCGGCCGATCGCGCCGTACCTGCGCCACGCGCACATCGCCAACGCCGTGCTGACGCCCGGCGCGCCGGCCTATGGCGATCAGCACCCGCGCTTCGGCTTCCCCCACAGCGAGGTGGACGCGCGCACGCTTGCGGACTTCCTGCGCAAGCTGTTTGAGATCGGCTATCTGGGCGCGGGCAAGCGGCCGGTGGTCTCCTTCGAAGTCAAGCCCTGGGCGGATGAGGATCCCGAGATGGTGCTGTCAGGCGCAAAGCGGACGCTCGACCTGGCCTGGTCGATGCTGGAGGTGTGATTAAATATGAAAATCGTCGTGCTGGATGGATATACCGAGAATCCCGGCGATCTGAGCTGGGGCCCGCTGCAGGAGCTGGGCGAGCTGACCGTATACGACCGCACGCCGCCGGAGGCAGTGCTGGAGCGCATCGGCGACGCGGAGGCGATCTACACCAACAAGACCGTATTGTCGCGCGAGCTGATCCAGGCGATGCCGGCCGTGCGCTTCATCGGCGTGCTGGCCACGGGCTACAACGTCGTGGACGTGCAGGCCGCGCGCGAGCGGGGGATCGTCGTGTGCAACATTCCCACCTATGGCACCGATGCCGTGGCGCAGTACGTGTTCGCGCTGCTGCTGGAGCTGTGCCATCACGTGGCGCACCACGCGCAGGCCGTGCAGCAGGGCCGCTGGACCGCCTGCCCGGACTTCTGCTTCTGGGACTATCCGCTCATCGAGCTCAGCGGCAAGACGATGGGCATCGTCGGCTATGGGCGCATCGGCCGGCGCACCGCGCAGATTGCGCGGGCGTTCGGCATGCAGGTGCTGGCGTACGACGCCTTCGTCCAGGCCGAAGAATGCGTGCCGCTGGACGAGCTGCTGGAGCGCAGCGACGTCGTCTCGCTGCACTGCCCGCTCTTCCCCGAGACGAAGCACATCATTCGCGGCGAGACCATCGCCAAGATGAAGGACGGCGCCATCCTGATCAACACCTCCCGCGGCCCGCTCGTGGACGAAGCGGCGCTGCGCGAGGCGCTGACGTCGGGCAAGCTGTATGGCGCGGCAGTGGACGTGGTGTCCACGGAGCCGGTCCAGCCGGATAACCCGCTGCTCGGGCTGGAGAACTGCCTGATCACGCCGCACATCGCCTGGGCACCGCGGGAGAGCCGCCAGCGCCTGATGGACATTGCGGTGGAAAACCTGCGCTGCTTCCTGCGCGGCGCGCCTCAGAACGTCGTCGGTTGAGCCATGTATCGAGCGCGGACGGGCCCAAGGCCCGTCCGCGTTTTGCTTTTGCGCCACCCAGCAGGAAATCGCACCCGGGCCGCGAAACCAAAAAGAGGCCCGCCACAGTGCCGGGCCGGAGGAGGCCTTTTCAGTGATCATCGATGTGCTCGTTCGCGGAGCGGCAGATGCGCCCGCCGTCTTTCTGCTGTCCGGGGATCCCGCGCGCGAAGCGGGCCTGTGCGCGCGCCTGTCGGGGTGCGCGCTCTCGCTCGTGTGCCTTGCCGTGCCCGACTGGAACGCCGACCTTTCTCCCTGGCCAGCGCCGCCCGCGTTTGCCCGCGGTGACGCGTTTGCGGGGCGTGCCGACGCCTTTCTGAAGGCACTGTGCACGGACGCGCTCCCCCGCGCATTCGACGCGCTGGGCTTTGTGCCTGCGCAGCGCGCGCTCGCCGGCTGTTCGCTGGCCGGGCTGTTTGGCCTGTACGCCATGACGCGCGCGGCGCCCTTTGACGCCTACGCCAGCGTGTCGGGCTCGCTGTGGTTCGATGGATTCCTGCCCTACATGGAGGCGGCGCTGCCCGCCCTGCCGCCGCGGCCGGTCTACCTGTCGCTGGGCGAGCGCGAGGCGCACACGCGCAACGCGCGCCTTTCGCAGGTGCAGGCGTGCACCGAGCGGCTGTACGCGCTGCTCCTGGCCCGCGGCTTCCCCGCGGCGCTGCGCCTTCACCCGGGCGGCCACTTCCAGGACGGCGCGGCGCGCATGGCCGCGGCGATCGAATGGACGCTCTGCGCCCTGAAAGGAGACGAAAGATGAACACCACCCTGTGCTATATCGAACGGGACGGCTGCTACCTGATGCTGCACCGCGTCAAGAAGCGCACCGACCTCAACGCCGGCAAGTGGATCGGCGTGGGCGGTCACTTTGAGGCGGGCGAGAGCCCGGACGAGTGCCTGCTGCGCGAGGTGCGCGAGGAGACGGGCCTCACGCTCACGCGCTATACGCTGCACGGCGTCGTCACATTCGTGTCGGATGAATGGGGCACGCAGTACATGTACCTGTTCACCGCCGACGGCTTCACGGGCGAGCTGCACGCCTGCGACGAGGGCGACCTGGCCTGGGTGCCCATCGATCAGGTGGACGCGCTGCCGCTGTGGGCGGGCGACCGGATCTTCCTGCGCCTGCTCGCCGAGGGCGCGCCGTTCTTTCTGCTCAAGCTCGTCTACACGGGCGACACGCTCTGCCGGGCCGTGCTCGACGGGAAGGAACTGGACATCGAAAACCCGTGACGGATTTGATCCGCTTCGCTTCCAGAGTGAACGAATGGCCTGACCAATGGGCATTTGCAGGTTGTTCGGTTTTTACCGTCGCCCGCGGCCGAAATCCAATCCGCTTTTTCTCTCCAGCCAGCGCCACATTGTGGCCGATCCGCGCCCCGATGGGATTCCGCCCTGATCCCCAAACCGGGCGTCGCTGCTGATGCATGCGGTTTCCCAACCGTGATGTTTTCGCCGCAGTCGGTATGGAAAGGGAAACGGGGCCAAGGGCTTTATCCCCTGCTTGCCGGTCAAGGCCGAAAATTTTTTCGAGATGCCCCGGGTGTATGATGAGCATCTCCGCCGTCGGCCTCACGGCCTGATGAGCCGCATTTGAAAGCGGACAGCCGCTCGCACCGGCTGTCCGCTTTCAAATGCGGCTCAAAGCGCCCATAGCGTCCCGGAAACCGGCGGCTATGCCCTCAAGCTCTTTCTAAACTGATAGAGTGCATCCTCCAGTGACCGATTCTGCTCATCGTGAGCCGTGAAGATCCCCATGTCCTCCAGGTGCAAATAGTTCAGGAAAGAATGCTGATATTCGTAAATGGCGCCATCGTACACATGATCGCTCCCGGACGTAAGCATAAGCGACGCCTTTTTCAGATGCTTGGGTTTATCCAGCGCATAGATGCGATTGATCGCACACTGGAGCTGGCCGGAAAAGCTGTGATGGTACACAGGCGAAGCCAGTACAATCATCTGCGCCTCATCAAGCAGTGGATACACTTCCTGCATATCATCCTGCTGAACGCACTGCCGCTCATGGCCGGAATGCTTCTCATGGCAGTATTCGCAGGCAAGACACCCGGCGATTTTCTTTTGACAGACATTCACCACATCCACCTGATGACCATTTTCCTGCGCGCCTCTTGTAAAGGCCTCCACCATAGCCGCGGTATGCCCGCCCGTCCGGGGGCTGCCGTTTAAGACGAGTATCTTCATTCCTCAATCCTCCAGCGAAAAGGTGACGGTCACATCGCCGCTGCCCAAAGCTTCTTCCCAGCCAGCAAGATCGTCGATACGCCCCAATCGGGTATAGCTCCAGGAGTTAGCGCCGTAGAAGATAACAATCTGATCGCCCTGATACAGCACAATGTCCCCTGCCTGCGTGGTGGTTTGCTGGTTGCTGGCAGGGAGGCTTGTCCCCAGAGGGCCCACTTTTTCAAAGCCGCCATAGTCGCTCATCTGGATGGTGACGGGCCCCTGTTCCATCCTTTCCACCAGCGCATCCACCGCCTCGTTTTCCTCCAAAGTGGCGGTAAAGGTGCTGGCGCCCACCTGCACATTCATCTGCATTTTGTCTTCCTCCTCATGGGTCGTGCCTTCCATTGCCTGCGATTCGGACATCGTGCCGGAAATCGACCCTTCCGGATCGATTGGGCCCGCTTCCGATCGCGAAGATGGCGCAGCTTTGGAAGAAGGTGTCGTTTCAACCTGGGCAGCAGAGCTGTTTCCCGCCTCGCCCTTCACCTGTTCACGGCCACTGCAGCCTGTCAACAGCACCGTCAAGGACAAAGCGGCCATCAGCGCCATGGATATTCCTCTTCGCATGTGACACTTCCCTCTTTTCTAATTTATAGCAATCGTCCCACCAAAACAATGATGCCGAAGGCGCACAGGATGCCGCCGAAAATCCGGTTCATGGTGCGAATCCGAAATCTGGCAGTCCTCCTCTTGATGCGCTGCGTTAAGACTGAAAGGACTCCCCACCAGAAATACGTTCCCAAGAACACTCCGCCCACCAGCAAAACGCCCTCCCTGCAGCCATGCACTTCCGAGATGCCGAAGTAAGAGAACGCAAAGAGAAAGGTTAGAATGGCCGCCGGGTTGGCGATCCCAATGGCAAACGAGGTGAGAGCGAGTTTCGCAGCATCCACGGAATGTCCATCTGTCGAAATTTCCCCTTGCGGGTGAAACAGGGATTTCAGACCCACGATGAGAATCAGCACGCCGCCCAAAGCCGCAATCGCGCCTTGAAAGCGAAGCAGAACATCCGAGATAAGCGTCAGGCCGAAGGCCCCAACACAGGCATAGGAACAATCCGCCACAGAGGAACCCAGGCCCGTCAAGAGGCCGGCTTTCACGCCCAAGCTCCAAGTTCTTTGTACAGTCAGCGCGCCAACGGCCCCTACCGGCAGGCCAAATAGCAATCCGATCAGCATTCCTCGCAACAGATACGCCATTTTGTTCCTCCTGACATGGGCAAGGGGGAAGGCCCCCCTGCTCTGCCTATGCGCACGCGCACACGGTTTGGGCCTCCTGGCTTTTTACCTGCACGGTTCCCGTTCCTTCCTGGATATCCCGGATGATCTCGCCAACCTCCGGCACGATGATATGGCTGCCTGGCAGAGGATTTTTGATGCTGAGCACCGGCGTTGTAATCCTCGCCTCCACCTTGCTGCGCTCAAAGGCCAAATCGCATTCGATCATCTCGCAATCCACAAGCTTTAATCCCTTGCAGTAGCACAGGGGCTGCGTCCCGACAATCTTGCAATGTTCAAACGTGACATTCTCGCAGTACCAGGCCAGATACTCGCCTTTTACAACGCTGTTGCGAACAGTGACGTTTTTGGCATGCCAGAAGGCATCCTTGGTGTCAAAGGTGCAGTTTTCAAACACAGAATCTTCAATGTACTGAAAAGAATACTTCCCCTTCATGCGCACATCTGTAAAGTGCAGGCCAGAAGAGCGCATCATGAAGTATTCGCTCTCGACGTCGCAATCCTCCATTTCCACATTGCGGACGGACCAGCCAAACTCCGGAGAGACCACGTCGCAGCCCGTCATCTTGACATCAGCACATTCCCGCAGGGCCTTGATGCCATGCAGTTGGGTGTTTTCAATGACAATATGGTCGGAATACCACAGCGCTGCCCGGCAAAGTTCGGTCATCCGTGAATCTCGGATGGCAAGGCCGTGATCGTGCCAGAAGGGGTATCGCAGGTTCAAAAAGCAGTGCTCCACCTGCACATCTTTACATTCTTTTAAAGCGCTTTCGCCATCGGCCGGGCCGTCAAAGAAGCAATTTTTTACCAAAATATCGTCGCTGCCATAAAGGGCGCGCTCCGCATCAAAGGTCTGATCGTGAATGATCCTCATCATGAAAACCTCCCGTTTCATCCATTTTGATTGTGCATTTGCTTGTGCATTTGATAGAGAAGATAATCCAGACAGTCGATTCGTCTTTCATCCCTATGCAGCGTTTCTAACAAATGCCTCCTGTGGTCGGCAAGAAGCCGGATCTGCTGTTCTGCATCGTCTGTGTCCTCAAGGGCCATGAACTTTTCCACCATTTCATCTGTGCACCCGGCGTCCCTGAGATTCTGTAAAACGGTATAGGCATAAGGATTGCCGGGGCTTTCCCGCATGGCCGTGCTGTATTTCCGCATTTTTATTCCCCATCACTGATAACCACAATCTGATTGCCCCAGCCTTCCAGGACCGGGTTGTTCTCCACGGCATCCACAAATTCTGCTGTGGCATCGAATGTCCCAATCAGGGTATACGCTTCATTGATCTGGGCGTCGTGATAGTAAAGCACAATGCGGTTGGGGTCGGAGTAGAATACATCGCCCGCATGCGCTTGGGTCACCGTCTCACTGTTGTCGGGGATCTCATACCGGCTGGGAATATCGTAATACTCCATGACATCGGACTCATCATAGCTATATACGGGCAACCGCCAATCCGTAGTGCCTACATAGCCTGCAATGACTGCCGCAGTACTGTTGTCCTCCAAACGCATGACAAAGGGATCTCCGCCATCGCCAAACTGGACCGTCAATTCCGCAGCGCTCGCACTCGGCGTATCCCCGCCCTGGGCTTCTGCGGGCGAACCGGTCGCCGTCGCCTGAGGGGAAGGAACGCGATTGCCCTGCTCCTCAGGGCTCGAAGCGGACGAACCGGAATCGCCGCCGCACCCTGTCAGCGCCATACTGCATGCCAGCAACATGCCTTCCATAACTGCAAACTGTTTCTTCATACCGTTTCAACTCCTGATGGATTGTTTCTCCCCACTGCTTATAGGAACGCCCCATTGCACACCTGCAGTACCTGCCCCTTCACATGTCGGCCCATCTTGCTGGCCAGATACAGGCAGGCATACGCCTGATCCATGGGGTCGCATTCCGGGCCGGGGAAGTAGACGAAATGGCCGCTGTACTGAAGCATTTTGGCCCCGCCGGGCTGTTCCCCCGCCTTATTGGCCAGGTGCGCCGGCGTCACCGTAGCGCCGGGCGCCACCGCATTGCAGCGGATGTTGGTATCAATCAGCCGCATGGCCACATTCTTGGTCAGCGTGTTCAAGGCTCCTTTGGTGGAGGTGTAGGTTGCGCCGCAGAAGGGACGTACGCCGTTGACGGAAGAAACGTTGATGATCACCCCATCGTTTTTGGGCAAGAAAATCTTCAGCGCCTCCCGGATATACCGCATGGGCCCGCCCAGATTTGTGTCCATCACATACATCATCCATTCGTCATCGGTTTCATCGATCATTTTCTGCTCTCCAATGCCGGCATTGTTGATGAGGATGTCCACATCACCAAATTCTTTCAGGGCGGTCTCAAACACCCGCTTGGTATCCTCGGTGGAGCAGACGTCAGCCACCACGCCCACGGCCCTTCCACCCTTTTGACGAATGCCCGCTACCACGGCATCCAGCTTTTCCTTCCCGCGGGCGGTCACCACCACTGCCGCGCCCTCCTCGGCAAACAGCTCCGCCATCGTCTGGCCCATGCCGTAGCTGGCTCCGGTGATGATTGCGACTTTATCTTTAAGCATTTGCTTTTCCATCGAGCAGGCCCCTTTTCCTTATTTTCGTATTTCTCCTTGCGCCTATAGTTTAGTCCCGGCACGATTAAATATCAAATACTTATAGTGCATTGCGATTGCTCCTTTCTATCGGGATTTCAATCGAAATGTGTAGCCCCGATTGTAATTTTCCCGGTGATAATATCGGACTTCACCGGCAGACAGGTTCATGACGGCGCTCCACTCGGTGGACTCAAATTCTCCAAACTGATCCTTGCTGACGCTGTCCAGGGCATTGCGAACATCTTCCATGGTCATCCGGGGGGTTGCCTCCAGCCGGTGCATCAGCATGTCATACCGCTCATGGGATTGCGCGGTTCCAATGCCCTGTTTTTCGCCTGCCGCCAGATAGAAGTTCGTCAATACCGGCGTTTCGATGACGATCATGTCATTGTCCACATATTCCACCGCCACACTGCGGCCGGTGGAATCCGCTATGGCGAAATGGACCATCATGCCCATAGAACCGTGGAGATCATATTGCCCCAGCAGCTCCAACGCCTCGTCAACGCTCGCGGCCTTGTCCAGCAACAGGCGGATTGCCGTTGTCGTGGTGATATCCGGCCGGTCCGTATCCTGCTCGATGGCGGCGTTATCCTGAATCATATTGACAGATACCGCCAAGCCGGCTTCATTCATCCCATCCAAGGGGGCATAGAGGGCGGCGAGCGTTTTGATCTCATCCGAATTCAAGGCCGCGCTCATCATCCCGACGCCCACATTCTGCGTGATGAAATCCATATTTACAGTGGAAAGCGAGGCGTACCCCTCTTCAGGATGGGACTCCACAATCATGGCTTCACAGTTCTGCCAATCAAAATTGCGGCCAAACAGCGCATCCCCTTCCGGGGTTCGCACTGCGATGGTGCTGCACCCGAACGCGCCAGTCAGCCAATCGTCCAAATTGAAATCGGAAAGCAGGCTGCTCGCCAGATACTCGATAACCTCCCCATCGGAAGAAGCGCCGCCCTTTGCAAGGAATGCGTCAAAGCCATAGTCTCCGTCATGCCGGACGGTCAAAAGGCCGTCCTCCAATTCGACGATCTCCGCAGTGGGGGAAACCAGGTTGCCCTCTTCCGCTTCAGACAGGGCCCTGTCCGTTTCATGCTTTTCCAGGTTCTGCATTTGGTCCTCCGTCCTGCCCGCACATCCGGACAGCAGCATTGTGAGCCCCAGCGCAAGGGAAAGGCAGCGCATTCCGCTTTTGAGGGCGCGTCTATGGCTCATTGGGGAGCCCTCCTCACACCTTCATTTTTATGTTCTCAGTATATTCCCTCGAAGATTTTATATCAAATACCTATTCATTATCATTTTGCATAATTGACTTTTATATAATTCCCCTCTATACTGATGGCGGGAGGCGATCCGAATGGAACTGCGCTTGTTGGAGTACTTTCTGGCCGTTGCACGGGAACAGAATATTACCGCAGCAGCAGAATCGCTGCATATCTCTCAGCCCGCCCTGTCCACACAGCTCAAAAACATGGAGGATGAATTGGGAAAACAGCTTCTCATCCGGGGCGTGAAGGGCTCACGCAAAGTCATCCTGACGGAAGAGGGGATGATTCTGCGTAAACGCGCAGAAGAAATTCTTTCGCTCATGCGCCGTACAGAAGAAGAGATCGCCGACTCGAATGAAACCATTGCAGGAAATGTATTCATCGGCACAGGCGAGACGGAAATAGTCCGTCTGTTTGCCAAAGTTGCAAAAAAGTTACAGGAGAAGTATCCGGATATTCGGTACAACATCTCCAGCGGCAATGCGGAGCACGTATTGGAGTATCTGGATAAGGGGCTTATTGATTTTGGCCTGCTCTTTACGGAGATTGACCCCAAAAAATATGAAGCAATTCCGGTTCCCGTCAAAGACACTTGGGGCGTGCTCATGCGTAAGGATTCTCCCCTGGCCGAAAAGGAAACGGTCTGTCCGGCGGATCTGTGGGATAAACCCCTCATTGTTTCCCACCAGAAGGGGGATGACCTCTACTTAGGGCGCTGGCTGCAGCGGGAGGAATCGGATCTGCATATTGTGGCCACCTATAACCTTATTTTCAATGCTTCTCTATTGGTAGAGGAGGGATTGGGGTATGCGCTGTGCTTTGACAAGCTCATCAATACACACGGAAGCGATCTTTGCTTTCGTCCGCTTTCCCCCCAGTTAGAGGCGCGCGGTCTCATCGTATGGAAAAAATATCAGGTCTTCTCCAGAGCAGCAGAACAGTTTTTAAGACAGATTCAAAGGGAATTTAGGGTTGACCTGTAAGCCACGATCGACTGGATGGACAAAGCAGGCAGCGGAAACGGGAGATGCCCTGCCCCGTTTGCGCTGCCTGCAAAGGCCAATATATTGTGTTTGCCTCTTCGCCGGCTAAGGTAAGATTGGACCCGTCAGGGTCGCCCTGCAAGGTGTAGGCAACTCCTGCGGTTCCCCCAAAAAACAGGGGAGACGGCTTCCTTACGAAGCGTCTCCCCTGCGCCCTTTTGGGGCCCTGAATATGGATTACCAGAAGGCGCGCCGCACGGGCAGCGGATCCGCCGTCTGCGCCATGCGGTCGGCCAACAGTGCCAGCAGCCGCGCCTGCTCCGCGACGTATGCCGGCTGCCCGTACAGGTTGCGGTGCTCGTGCGGATCGGTGGACAGATCATACAGCTCCCCGCCCAGCGAAGGCGCGCCCTCCTGTGCGTGCGCCTTGACCAGCTTCCAACGCCCGTCAAAGACCATCGTGACATATGCCTTGGGATGGCGGTGGTTGATGTTTGCGTTGTAGAACTCCGCGTAGACGCTCTCGCGGAAGCGATCCTCCGCCGCCGGATCGGTGACCAGATTCAGGAACGAGCGCCCCTGGAACGACGCCGGCGCCTCAATGCCCGCCGCCTCGCACAGCGTGGGTGCGATGTCGATCATCTCCACAAGCGCGTCGCGCGTCACGCCGCGCAGCGTATGGCCCGCCCAGTGGATGACAAAGGGAACGTGCACGGCCGTCTCATAGCAATACGGTCCCTTGAGGTAGATGCCGTGATCGCCCAGGCTCTCGCCGTGATCCGAGGTGTAGATGATGATCGTATTCTCATACTGGCCGATGCGCTTGAGGTGTTCGACGATGCGTCCGACATGGAAGTCAATCTGATCCACCATTGCCCAATAGGCGGCGGTGATGTAGCGGTGGTCGCTGTCGGTCATCGCGTCATAGGGATAATTGCCCGGCGTATTGTATGCGCCCTCGTGGTCCCGCATCTGGAAGATGGGCTTTTGCTCGAGCTCGCCCGGCACATAGTCCGGGAGCGGGATGTCGTCCAGCATGGCGCGATAGCGGTCGAAGAATTCCGCCGGCGGGTCGAACGGATGATGCGGGTCATAGCAGTTGATCGAGAACAGCCAGGGCTGATCCTGCGGCTGTGCGTCGATGAAGCGCATGGCCTCGTTGAAGCACCAGGCCGTCTGGCTGTACGCCGCGGGCATGCCGCGGTCGACATAACGGCATTCCGCGAGCGGCTCGGTGTGATATTCGATTCCCTGCTCGGTCAGCCAGTTGGTATAGGCGTTCTGTCTCCAGTTGCCCTTGCCGGCAGCCGCCGGATGGTGCGACCAGGCGAAGAACGAATACCCGTCGTCGATCCGGCGCTCAACGTCCGGGCAGACGGACGGATGGCAGGTGCTGATGTGCAGCTTGCCGGACAGGCCGCACACGTACCCGTTGTCTGCGAAGATGCGGGGCGTCAGATATTCGGTCTGGGGAATGTCCTGCCCGTTTTGACGCACGCCGCACGTGCGCGGATAGCGGCCCGACAGAAAGCTCGCGCGGCTGGGCGCGCACACGGGCGACTGCACATAGGCGCGGCTAAGGCGCACGCCGTCCGCCGCCAGGGCGTCGATGTTCGGGGTGCGCACAAAGGGGTTGCCATAGCACCCGAGGGTGTCGCTGCGCTGTTGATCCGAGCAGATCCACAGGACGTTGGGTTTACAGCTCATGAAGACGACCTCCTGTCCTTCGCGGCAATGCGCGAGGTTTTTGCACTGCCCCCATTCTAATGCGCGCGGGCGCGTGGGGTCAATCTTGCATAATTTCACCACGCGCCCGGGCGATATGCGATTTTTCGGCCACCCTCATTTGCGGTGCTGCGCGCGGTATTGTCCGGGCGACACGCCCTCGACCTGCTTGAACTTGCGCATGAAGCTGCTCACGTCAATATAGCCGACGCTCTGCACGATGGACTGGATGCTGTCATCCGTCTCGCGCAGGAGGCGCTTGACCTCGTTGAGCCGCAGCAGCGAGACATACTGGCCAAAGCTGCACCCCAGGTTCTCCTTGAGCAGGATGTTGATCTTGGACATGCTCATGCCCACCTCGTCGGACAGCAGCTTGAGCGACAGGTCGTTGCGCTTGTAGTTGGCCGCGATGAACGAGATGACGCGCGAGCGGTTGTGAACGGAGTCCTGAATCCGGCGCTGTCCGCAGGCCGCGCAGATTTCCTCGATCAGCTGGCGCGCGCCCTGATGGAATTCCTCGATCGTCTGCATCTGCGCCGTCGCGCACAGCTTGGTCTTGTCGGGCGTGAGCCCCTGCTTTTGCGCGTAGCGGACGACCGTATTGAGGATGTCGCTGCGCATCAGCTGCGTGAGGGGCACGCGCTCATGGCTGGCGTTGATCCGCGCGATCATGTCCTGCAGGGACGCCAAGGCCACCTCCGTATTGCCATAGGTGATGCCCTCAGCCAGCAGCGTGGTGTCCAGACACAGCAGCGTATCGCGCAGCGGTTTTTCCTGATAGGCGACGATGGCGCCGTCCGGCTGCGGCAGCGCCTCCTTGAGCGTGACCGTGGCGCGATAGAAGGACGTGCCCATGCGCATGGGATCGCCCTCCAGCGAGCCCACGCCCAGCTGCACGCTGCCCTCCACGCGTTCGCGCAGAAAGCCCATCACCTCGCGCGCGACGTCCATCGGCGCCTGCTCGCGGTCGGGCCGGTCGAAGTTGGCGACGATGCCGATGCCCTTTTCCCAGCGGCATTCCGCAAAGAGCACCTCGCCATCCGTCAGACGGAAGGATTCCAGCGCCTCCAGCACCCGATCGGCGTCCGCAGACTCGTCAGGCAGGAGCAGATACATCGACAGCCACATGGGCCGGTCCAGGCGCATCATCAGGCTCTCACGGTAGCCTTCAAATTCGTGAGACCCCTTGATCGTGCCGTTGATCAGTCCGAGCATGAACTGCCGGCGGATGATGCCCGTCTGCGCCTCCTGCAGGTCCTCCAGCTCCGAGACGTTCTCACGCGTGCGCTCATATACGTCCACGATCGTCTCCAGCTCGTCGGTGGACCGTCCCGTCGGCGCGCGGCCCGTCACACGCGTGTATGCCCTGCGCACGGGCGCATAAACGAGATAGCCCATGATCACAGACAGCGCCCCTGCAAAGCCCAGCGTCAGCCCGGCGACCGCGTTGAGGCGGGCGTTGACCGTGTACCACTGGCTGTAAAACGCCTCGCGCTCCACCGCGGCCACATAGGTCAACAGGCCCGTAGTGGAAGCCGCGCGGATGAAGACGATGTCCCGCCCGTCGATCTTCTCCTCCTGCACGCCGCCGCCCGACGCCTCGTAGAGCACCTGAGCGCTGAGCGGTTGCGCGCCCGGCGCCGGGCTGCACAGGACGATCTGCCCGCTCGTTCCCAGCGCGTACAGGCTGGTGACGGCGTCGAGCTGCTCTGCGGAAAAGTACCGCGTCAACAGCGTGTCGTCCAAAATGGCCATCAGCGTCGCCGGATAGTCCGACCATGCGCTGCCCAGCGGATACAACAGGATCAGCTTGCCCTGTGTGCCCGGCAGCAGCGATGCCGGTCGGTACAGCAGCGGCTGGCGCACCGTCAGCAGGTTGGAAAACAGCTCGGACATGTCCGCGTCGATTCCTTCGCTGTGCAGGCGCTCCTCGTAATCAAGATAGCTCGACTTGCCCATGCTCGTATAGATAAACTGCGGATCTGCGCGCAAGAAGAGGGCGAGCGAAATGCCGTCGGCCGAGTTCCCCTCAAAGTTGCCCATCAGGGATGACAGCCTCTGCTCGTCGATTTCCGCATAGGTCACGCCCTGCGCGTACAGGGGCAAAATGTCCGCCAGCTGCTGAAAATAGCTGTGCAAGTCCTCCAGCTGGTTATCCGCCTGGCGCTGGGAGGCGCTGAAGTTGGCCAGATATTTTTCCTCAATCTGATTGCGGCTGTAGTCGCCATAGAGCACATTGGCGCCGACGGCGACCGCAAAGATGCACAGCAGCGCAACCAGCAAAAAGGACAGGGCATAGCGGATACTCGTCTTCAATGCAGAAATCCCCTTTGGTTTCACACGCGATCTTTGTGCGTATTCTAGCATGTCTTCTTCATTTCTGTCAACTTGCTCCCCCGTCGATTGTCCAAACCGACGAGCGTCTTGAAAGCATTGGCCATTTTTTAGCCATCTTGATGGGCAGGCCGTGCGCCCTTTATAGTAGGGTTACGTGCGATACGCCCGCGCGAATGCGAAGCATCGGAGGCTCAATCAGATGAAACCGAACTTTCTTTTCGTCATGGCCGATCAGCTGCGCGCCGACCTGCGCAAGAGCCGGGACTTTCCCCTCGACGTCATGCCCTTTCTGGATGCATGGGCGCAAGGCGGCGTCGACTTCGACCGCGCCTATACGGCCAATCCCACCTGCATGCCCGCCCGCGTCAGCATGATGACCGGCCGCTATCCCCAGTGCCATCGCGTGCGCACCAACCACAATGCGGCGGACGTCCTGTACACGCAGGACCTGATCGACATCCTGCGCGAAAACGGATACAGGACGGCGCTTTGCGGCAAAAACCACACCCACCGCAGCGTGCATGACTTCGACTTCAGCGCGCCAAACGGCCACAACGGCCTGGAGGGCGACCGTCCGCAGACGCAGGAGGAGGCCGCGCTCACGGACTTCCTGCGCGCGCTCCAGTCCCGCGAGAGCCTGACGCCCTCGCCCGGCACGGTGCGGGCACAGTATCCCTACCGCAACGTCACGGACGCGCTGCGCTTCATCGACGGGCTCGAGGGCGACGCCCCCTTCTTCGCCTGGGTGTCCTTCGCCGAGCCCCACCCGCCCTATCAGGCGCCCGCGCCCTACTTCGACCTGTTCCCGCCCCAAAGCCTGCCCGCACTGCCGTCCGCGCAGATGGATCCCGCGCTGAAGGGTCCCCGCTACGTCTGGACGCGCGGCATTTGGGCGCGCGTCATGCAGGGAGACGAGCAGGCGCGCATTGCGCGCGCGCGGTCAAACTATCTGGGCATGATCCGCCTGATCGACGACCAGTTCAGGCGGTTGATCGAGGGGCTTCGCGCGCGCGGGCTGGAGCAGCGCACGGTCGTCGTCTTCCTGGCCGACCACGGGGACTTTGCAGGCGAATACGGCCTGACGCGCAAGGGGCCGGACCTGTCCCAGGCGCTCACGCGCATCCCCATGGTCTGGCGCGGGCCCGGCATTGCGCCGCAGGGCCTGCAGGCAAGCGCGTGCGTCAACATCGTGGACGTGCTGCCCACCATCTGCGATATACTGGATGTGCCGCTGCCGCTTGGATGTCAGGGCCGCAGCCTGCTGCCGCTCCTGCAGGGGCGCCAAGCGCCGCCCCATGAATTTGACGTCGGCTATTCGGAAAGCGGCTACGGCGGCCTGTACTGGACGGCGCAGGATGGCCTGACCCCGGAGCAGGAGGGCGCCACCCGGGACTATACGACCTTCGACACGCTCAACAGCTGGACGCAGAGCGGCCAGGTGCGCATGGTGCGCAAGGGCGACTATGCGCTGCAGCTGGACATGATGGGCGACGGATACCTGTACTGTCTGCGCACCGACCCGGCAGAGCAGCGCAATCTGTTCGGCGATCCCGCCCATGCCGCCGTGCAGGCGGACCTGCTGCGCGAGCTGGCCGCGGCGATGATGCGCGCGTGCGAC
The DNA here is from genome assembly GCA_944349855.1 of uncultured Eubacteriales bacterium. Taxonomy (GTDB): domain Bacteria; phylum Bacillota; class Clostridia; order Christensenellales; family Aristaeellaceae; genus Beduinella. The sequence goes on from CALVNS010000002.1 coordinate 99,335, forward strand.
CCGCTGCCCCCGCCCCGCAGCCGCTACCGGCTCAAGCTCCATCCCCGGGGATATTGGCGTGCGCAGTTTGCCGCCTCGGATCCGGGCATTCCGGGCGGCGCCTCGTCGTCTCGCACAAAAAGTCCCCATTCACCTGCAAAATAGCGAATATGCCGAAAAATCGCATACCCATGAGTTCATGCATTTCTGCCGAAAATGCGAAAACGGCAAGGCCCTTTACGTTTTTCACCAGTGGCCATTTCGCTCGCAGGATGTTATGATCTTTGCATCCACCGGCGCGCCTGTACAGACGGCGGCCGAACCATTTCACACTGCGAAAGGAGCCCCACGATGAAGAAAAAGATCTTCGCCCTCGCACTCGCCCTGTCTCTGCTTCTCGGCGTAACCGCCGCCTCAGCCGAGGCCGTCACCTATCCCATCGGCGACGGCAGCCAGACGCTGTCCTGGTGGATCCCCATGAACGGCAACCTGGTCACCGTCATGCAGAGCTACAACGAGCACCCCATCTATCAGCAGCTGATGAAGGACACGGGCGTCAACATCAACTTTACGCATCCGGCCGCCGGGCAGGAATCGGAGGAGTTCGGCCTGATGCTGGTGTCCGGCGAGCTGCCCGACATCATCCAGACGTTCCCGGACTACTACACGGGCGGCGTGGCCGCCGGCTATGACGACGGCGTCATCCTCGACCTGACGGATCTGGTCAAGGAGTATGCGCCGGACTACTACGCGCTGATCTCCGCCGACGAGGAGACCTACCGCCAGTTCACCACCGACGGCAAGATCCTGGCCTTCTACACGTATTGGGAGGAGTACAATCCCTCCGCCATGTGCATCACCCTGCGCCAGGACTGGCTGGATGAGTTCGGCCTCAAGGCGGAGGACATGACGACCTACGACGCGATCGAGCAGTACTTCCAGGCGATCCTGGACAACAAGCCCGGCGTCGCGCCGCTGTACCTGAACGTGACCACCAACGAGTACTACCTGGGCTACAACATCCGCCCCAGCTGGTACCAGATCGACGGGCAGGTCGTCTACTACGATCAGGGCGAGCAGCCGCAGTACCGCGCGTGGCTGGAGCGGATGCACTCCTGGTATGAAAAGGGCTACATCTCCGTGGATTTCGCCTCCTATTCGTCCTCCGAGGCGCGCTCCATGTTCAGCGCCGGCCTGATCGGCTGCTTCTGCGAGCCCATCGGCAACGTGTACTCCGACGCGGATTCCTCGGGCCTTGCCATCGCCAAGAGTCCCTACTGGTATGAGACCGAGGACATGACGGTCAACGTCTACTTCCCCGAAGGCCTGGAGCGCAACGGCGGCCAGGGCACGGTCATCACCAGCGCGTGTGAGGATCCCATCACGGCTGTCAAGCTGCTCAACTACGCCTACACCGACGCGGGCATGATGCTGACCAACTACGGCATCGAGGGCATGTGCTACACCGTCGCCGACGACGGATCCATCCAGTACACCGACCTGGTGCTCAACAATCCCGACTACGGCACGGCCGTCACGCATCAGCTGTACCGCATCCACTGGATCGCCAACCGCAAGCTGGCCGACACCACCTGCAACCCCAACGTCACCAAGCGCCAGGACGTCATCGACGGCCGCCTGCTGTACACGGTGCCCACCGATACGTTCAACGGCGATTACCTGCTGCCCGCCGGCGTCTCCTCCTGCCTGACGGTCGAGGAAAACAGCGAGCGCAGCGCCATCATGAGCAACGTGGATACATACATCTCCGAAATGCGCCTGAAGTTCATCACGGGCTCCGCATCGCTGGACGACGCCTCCTGGGCTGAGTACCTGGCCACGCTGGAGAACTACGGCCTCAGCCGCGCCATCGAAATCACGCAGACCGCTTACGCCCGCTACCTGGAGCAGTAAGCGCTCCCACCCTGCCGCCCGTCCTGCAAGGGGCGGGCGGCCCATTCATTTTTGCCGGAGGTGCCGCTATGACGCGTTGCGCACAGGTTCTGCCGCATCGGCAGAGCTTTCGGGGGCGGCTGGCCCGCGATCTGCGAAAAAATCGGATCGTCTACTTCATGTGGCTGCCCGTGTTGATCTACTATGTCATTTTTCACTACCTGCCCATGTTTGGCGTAGTCATCGCCTTTCAAAACTACAAGCCATTCAAGGGCATCCTGGGGTCGGACTTCGTCGGCCTCAAGTGGTTCACGGAATTTCTCACCGGCCCCTATGCGCTGCGCGTCATCCGCAACACGTTGATCATCAGCGTCTATTCGATCGTGCTGGGCTTTCCCGCCCCCATCCTGCTGGCGCTGATGATCAATGAGGTGCGCTGCCCCGCCTACAAGAAGACCATCCAGACCGTCAGCTACATGCCGCACTTCATCTCGCTGATCGTCGTGTGCGGCCTGCTGCATGACTTTTCCTCCTCGCAGGGGCTGTTCAACGTGATTGGCGAAGCATTCGGTCTGCCGCGAATCAACTATCTCGCCTCGACCAGCACCTATCGCTCCATCTACGTGCTCAGCGGCATCTGGAAGCAGATGGGCTGGGGTAGCATCATCTACCTGGCCACGCTCAGCGCGGTCGATCCCTCGCTGTACGAGGCCGCGGCCATCGACGGCGCGGGCCGTCTGCGGCGGATCGTGCACGTGACGCTGCCGGCGCTCATTCCGGTCATCACGGTGCAGCTGATCATGCGCCTGGGCCAGGTCATGAGCGAGGGCAGCGAAAAGACGATCCTGCTGTACAACGAGAGCACCTGGGAGGTATCGGACATCGTGTCCTCCTTCGTCTACCGGCGCGGCCTGCTGGAGAACAACCACAGCTATGGCGCGGCGGTGGGCCTGTTCAACTCCCTGGTCAACGTCGTCATCCTCACTGTGGCCAACTACACGTCGCGCCGGGTGGCCAATGAAAGCCTGTGGTGAAAGGAGGAGTTCGCCGTGATCGAAAAGCGCACCTGGAGCAGCCTGTTGTTCGACGGTCTGAACGCCCTTGTCCTGCTGGCGTTGACGCTGCTGTTTCTCTATCCCATGTGGTACGTGCTGATGGGCTCGTTCAGCGATCCGTTTTCGCTGTTCGTCAGCAACGAGCTTCTTCTTTTGCCCAAGGGGTTCAGCCTGAAGGGCTATGAGCAGGTATTTCAAAACCCCAACATCCTGACCGGTTACAAGAACACGCTGTTCTACGTCACCGTGGGCACCTGCGCCAATGTGCTGGCCACCTCGCTGGGCGCCTACGTGCTCTCCCGCAACGGACTGCTGCTGAAGAAATGTTTTACCATCATGGTCGTGTTCACCATGTACTTCAGCGGCGGCCTGATTCCCACGTTCCTCGTCGTCAAGAACATCGGGCTGTTCGATTCGCGCCTGGCGCTCATCCTGCCCACGCTGGTGGGCACCTGGAACATGATCGTCATGCGCACGTCCTTCCGCGCGCTGCCGGCAAGCATGGAGGAGTCCGCGCGCATCGACGGCGCAAACGACCTGGTGATCCTCTTTCGCATCGTCCTGCCCTGCGCGAAGGCGACCGTCGCCGTCATCGTGCTCTACTATGCCGTGGGCTATTGGAACTCCTGGTTCAACGCCATGATCTACCTGCAGGACAAGAGCAAGTATCCCCTGCAGCTCTTCCTGCGCGAGATCCTGCTGGCCAACACCGCCAACGGCGCCACCTCTTCGGGCTTTGAGGAGTCCGACATGCTCTATCTGGAGGATGTCGTGCGCTATGCCACCGTCATCGTCAGCACCGTGCCGATCCTGTGCGTCTATCCGTTCTGTCAGAAGTACTTTATGAAGGGCGTCATGATGGGATCGGTCAAGGAATGATCCTCCAATACTCCTCCCCCTGCAAGCGCAAAAGGCGCATCATTCGCAGAATGATGCGCCTTTGTTCATGCCAGCCCCTCGATCAGCTCCAACAGCAGCGAGGCGATCCGCTCCGGCGGCTCGTGTCCGTCCCGATTGATCCACTGCTTGACCATGTGATAGCAGCCGTACGTCAAAAAGCACGACGCATAGCCCAGCTCCTCCGCGCTGTAGCGCGAGGCGAGCACCTTGGCGATCTCGCCGCGGATGTACGGCATGTGAAACAGCCGCTCCGGAAACTGGGGATCGATGTTGTTGTTGATGAGCATGCGGCTCAGCTCGATATTCTCCTCCAGGTACGTGCACACGCGCGTGAGCGACTCCGCCCGATCTGTGCCGTCCTCCATCAGCGTCTCCTGTACTGAGCGCAGCAGGTCGTCCTCGATGTCCTTGAGCAGATCGAACGGACTGCCGTAATACTTGTAGAACGTCGTGCGGTTGATGCCCGCCTGCTCGCACAGCTCGCGCACCGAGATCTTGTAGATGCTCTCCTCCTTCAGCTGCCGGATCAGGCTCTCCTTGAGCAGGCGCTTGGACAGCATCACCCTTTGGTTCACCTTTTCCTCCATCTGCACACCTTCTTTTGCCCGGTCAGTCGTTTTTCTCAACACTCTTGCTCCATGTGTCGTTTTTGCGTCACCTAAAAAGAATCAGTTGATTGTAAGATCAACATGTGTTTAGTATAATACCAGTGGACGGATTTGTCAACAGACGGAAACCAAAAATCCATTTTTTGAAAGATCGCATGCGGAGGATGTCATGAGCTATATTACCTTTGAACATGTCAGCAAGCACTACCACATGGGGGAGAACGTCGTCAAAGCGGTGGATGACGTGAGCTTTGAGATCGAGAAGGGCGAGCTGTGCGTGGTGCTCGGGCCCAGCGGCGCGGGCAAGACGACGATTCTCAACCTGCTGGGCGGAATGGACCATGCGACGGGCGGCACGATCATCGTGGGCGGCAAGGACGTCACGGCGCTGCACGGCGCAGAGCTGACCGAATACCGGCGTACGGACGTGGGGTTTGTCTTTCAGTTCTACAACCTGATGCCCAACCTCACGGCACTGGAAAACGTGGAGCTCGCCCAGCAGGTGTGCAGGGACGCGCTTGACCCGCGCAAGGTGATGGAACAGGTGGGCCTGGGCGACCGGATGAACAACTTTCCCGCGCAGCTGTCGGGCGGCGAGCAGCAGCGCGTGTCGATCGCGCGGGCGCTGTGCAAGAACCCGGCGCTGCTGCTGTGCGACGAGCCGACGGGCGCGCTGGACTCGAAGACGGGCGTGCAGGTGTTGCGCCTGCTGACGGACATCAGCCGCGAGCACGGCGCGACGGTCGTGATCATCACGCACAACGCGTCCATCGCGCCGCTGGGCCGGCGCGTCATCCGCGTCAAGAACGGCGGGATCGAGTCGGTCGACCTGTGCGACCATCCCGCAAGCGTGGAGGAGATCGCATGGTAAAGAACATGCTGCGCCGCAAGCTCATGCGGGACATGCAGCGCTCTGGCATGCAGTTCGTCGCGCTGATTCTGCTGTGCGTGCTGGGCACCTTTCTGTACGCGGGCCTGGACGGCATCGCACGCATGGCCGAGGCGACCAACGCGCGCTATTTTGAGGAAAACCGCCTCGCGCACTTCTGGATCACGCTGCAGAGCGCAGACCGCCAGGCGCTTGCGGACGTCCGGGCTGTGCCGGGCGTCCAGACCGCGCGCGCGCGCTTCTCCCTGGACATGGACACGACGCTGCCCGGCGAGCCGACGCTGTGCGTCACAGGCTACGACGGCCCGATGGACATCAACATGCCGATCGTCGAGGAGGGCGAGGCGCTCTCCGAGAGCGACCTGCGCGGCTGTCTGGTGCAGGCGGGCTTTGCGCAGGCGCACGGTCTGGCCCCGGGCGACCCGGTGACGGTGCGCTACGGGGATGCGGACTACACGTTCTTCGTGCGCGGCATCGTCTACAGTCCGGAGTTCATCAGCGTGTCAGACGGCGTCTCCGCCGACCCCGAGACATACGGCTTTATCCTGGTCAACGCGCGCGCGTTTGCGCAGGTGCCGCTCACGCAGATCGTCGTGCGCCTGGAAGACGGCGCCGACGAGGACGCCGCACGCGCCGCGCTGGAGGCGGCGCTGCCGGGCGCGTTCGTCGTCGGCCGCAGCGCGCACCGAAGCACTGCGGCCGCGCAGGACAACGTCTACATGTTCAGCGCGCTGTCCATCGTCTTCCCGCTGGCCGCATACGTCGTGGCGGCGCTGATCGTCATGACGACGCTCACGCGCATGATCGACAAACAGCGCATGGAAATCGGCACCCTGCGCGCGCTGGGCTTCCCGGCGGGGCAGATCCAGCGCCACTATCTGGCCTATGCGGTCTGGCCCGCGCTGATCGGCTCGGTGCTGGGCGCGTTTTTGGGCCATGAGACGCTGCCCCGGCTGATCTGGGCGCTGCTCATCGGTCAGAATGAATACCCCTATCGCATCATCCCGCCGATCTCGCCGTCCACGTGGGCCATCGTCGCGCTCACGGTGGTCATGAGCGCGCTGATCTGCCTGTGGACCTACCGGCGAACGGCGCGGGAGACGGCCGCTTCGCTGCTGCGGCCCAAGCCGCCGCGCTCGGGCCAGCGCATCCTGCTCGAGCGCATCCGCCCGCTGTGGCGGCGGTTCGGTTTCAATCAAAAGATGGTCGCGCGCAACCTGCTGCGCAACAAGATGCGCACGCTCGTCTCCTGCGTGGGCCTGCTCAGCTGCAACGCGCTGATCATCGCCTCCATCGGCCTGCAGGATTCGGTCGTCCTGACCGCCGAAAACCACTACCTACACGCGCTGGGCTACGACGTGCGCGCCAACCTCACCGCCGACGCGGACGAGGCGGACGCCTACCGGGCGCGCCTGGACGCCGCGGCGGTCGAGTGCATCATGGAGACCTCCATCAGCGCCGCCTTCGGCGGCCAGAGCCGAACCACGCTGCTCACCGTCGTGGAGGACGCCCAGCAGATGCTGCGCCTGGGCCCCAACGAGACGCTCGCGGTCATCCAGACGGGCGGCGTCGCGCTCACGGACAAGCTGGCCGACCAGCTGGGCGTGAAGGTGGGCGACACGCTCTCCATGCGCCTGCCGGGCGACGACGAATCATTCACGCTGCCCGTGGGCCAGATCGTGCACAACAACTTCGTGCAGGGCGTGTACATGAACCGCACGACGTGGGAGTCGCTGCGCAAGGGCGCCTTCGTGCCCACGGCATTGCAGCTGCTCGCCCCGACGGACGCCTGCATCGCGCAGCTGGAGGAGATGGACGAGGTCGAAAGCCTTGACTACACCGCCGTCCAGGTCCAAGACGCGCTCGTCTCGCTGCACACGGTCTCGTCCGTGTTCCTGGTGCTGACGTTCATCGCGCTGGCGCTGGCATTCGTCATCTGCTACAACATGGGCCTGATCAACTTCGCGGAGCGCACGCGCGAATATGCGACGCTGAAGGTGCTGGGCTATCATCAGCGCGAGATCCGCCGGCTCATCCTGCGCGAGAACATCATCATCTCGCTGGTCGCGATCGCGCTGTCCATCTGGCCGGGCATCGCGCTCACGGATATCATCCTCCTCGTGTGCGAGACCGACTCCGTGCGCTACGTCGGCCAGGTGCCGGCCTCGGCCGTGGCGATCAGCTGCGTCGCCACCTACGCGTTCTCCATGTTCATCCAGCGGCTGCTCGTGCACAAGGTGCGCTCCATCGTCATGGTCGAGGCGCTCAAGTCCGTCGAGTGAACCTGCCATTTATCGGAAAGGAAGGTATTCCCCCATGAAAAAGCTGTCTGTCCTGTTGCTGTGCGCGGCGCTGGTCTGCGCATCCTGGTCGGGCCTTGCGCAGGCCGACTCCCCAGCCGCAAGCGTCAACGCCTCGGTTGTCTCCGCCACGACGCACTTCGTCACCGCGCCGTTTGCGGGCACGCTGCTGCCCTTCAGCCTGGAGGCCGGCGAACGCGTGGCGGCTGGGGACGCGCTCTTTGAGCTGGACACGGTCAAGGTCTACGCGCCGCAGTCCGGCACGCTGAGCGCCGTGTTCGCCGCGCCCGGCGACGCGGCCGAGGACGTCATTTCGCGCTATGGCTCGCTGGCCGTCATCGAGCCGGAGCTGCCGCTGTACGTGGCGGCCTCCACCTCCACCGCGGACAAGGACGACGAGGACAAGTACCTGCACGCGGGCGAGACACTCTACCTCAAGTGCGGCAGCGAAAAGGGCACGGGCCGCGTCACGTCCGTCTCCGGCAACGACTACACCGTTGAAATTCTCACCGGCGACTTCGTGCCGGGCGACACCGTGCGCTGCTACCGCGACAGCGGGCACGACTCGGACAGCATGACCGGCTCGGGCAAGGTGCAGCGCTATGCCGACAGCGCCGTCACGGGCAGCGGCCGCGTGCTGCGCGTGCACGCGCAGGCGGGCGACGCCGTGCGCGCGGGCGATCTGCTCTTTGAGCTGGTGGATGCCGCCAGCGCGCCCCAAACCGACGGTTGCACCGTGGCGGCGCCGGCCGACGGCGCCGTGCTCTCCGTGGACGTGACGCCCGGCGCGCAGGTCTATCAGGGCCAGCTGCTGTGCCGCATCGCGGATCTGACGGCGTTGGAGCTCAGCGCCGAGGTCGACGAGGTGTACCTGAGCCGCCTGAGTGTGGGCGACGCGGTCTCCTTTGTGATGGACGCCTACCCGGAGGAGACGCTGACCGGCATCGTCACCGACATCCGCCCGCTGGGTGAAACCCGGCAGAACGCCGCCTACTTTGACGTGCGCATCTCCCTGCCCGAGGGCCACAGCCTGTTGCCGGGCATGAATGCGACGGTCTACCTCAACTGACGCCATATACGCCGCGCGCCGGGCGACATGCCCGGCGCGCTTTTGTCATGCCTGCATCGCAATGGCCTTGAGCCGCTTCATCGCCTCATCCACGCTGCGCCCAAACCGCTCGTGCAGGCGCATATACTCGCCGTAGAGCCGGTCATAGACCGTCGCCGCACGTCCGTCTGGCCGGTATGTGCGCGCCACGCCGCTGCCCAGC
>CALVNS010000003.1 GCA_944349855.1 uncultured Eubacteriales bacterium
GCGCGGCGCGCAGCTGCGCGTCCATCGCCTCGCGCGTGAACAGCCCCTTGCGCGCACAGGCCTCCAGCCGCCGCTCCAGGTCCGCCAGGGTGCTGTCGCCCTTGCGGCGGGCGGCCTTGGCCGCGGTCTCGATCGCCTCCAGCTCAAAGCCGCGCGCCAGCCACCCGGCGACGGTCCGCTCGTCCTCCTCGGTGGGCGCGGTGTTCACGCGCCGCAGCGCCGAGAGCACCCGGCGCGCGTCCGCCGTGCGGGTGCGCTCCTGCGCCAGGCGCTCCGCCACGCGCGCGCCGCCCGCGCTGCGCTGGCGGGCGAGGATCGCATCCAGATAGGCCATGCTGGGGCTGGCGCTCTTGGTCGTCTCGGCGCAGGCGTCCTGCACGTCCTGCGCGCTGAACCCCCACTGCTTCACCCACTTCTCGTAGAGCTTCTCCTCGTCCTGCGTCGGGTTGCGCCGCTGGCCCAGCCTGCGCAGCACGCGCAGCAGCCCCTGGCGCATCTCCTTGGACGAGCGCGTCATCTCCTCCACATCCTCGATCGTCGTCACGCCGCTGCGCGCCCACTCCTGGGCGATGGCGTCGGCCTTCTCAAACGAGAAGCGCACGCCCAGCACGTCGATGCAGTGGCGGATGAGCATGAGCACGACCTCCTGGGGCAGCTGCAGCGTCTCAATCCAGTCGTAGACGCGCTGATAGTCCTGCTCGTACAGGCGGCGCTTCTTGTCAAAGAGGCTGCGCAGCTCCTCGTTGAACTCGCGGTAGCGGTACACGTCCTGCGAGGGATCCGCGCTGGTGAGCTGTGCCTGCTTGAGGTTTTTGTAGGCGTAGCGCACGGGGTTGTCGCCCACGCGGCGCACCGCGCCCTGGCGCTCCCAGTACTGGAACGCGCGGAACACCGTATCCTCGTCCACGCCCAGGTCCTTGGCCATGGTCGCCAGGCTCATCCGCTCGGCGGGATGATAGCACTGCATCAGGCCGTAGATGTAGACCTTGACGAAATCGCCCGGCGCGCGCAGCATATACTCCTGAATGAACAGGTTCTCCAGCGGCGTGCAGTCAAACAGCGCATAGGCGTCCTGAAACGTGCAAAAGGACATGGATCACTCTCTCCCGTATCTCGTATGTGGATAGCGTTATCATAACACAAACGCGCGCGCAGCGCCATAGCCACTTGCAGGGGCGCGGCAAACGTAAAGCCTGTGTAAAATCGTCGAAATGGAATTGAAAAAACGATTCGGGCCATGTTATACTGAGTTTGACTGCGATTTGTATGGAATGCGAAAGGAAGGTGTCGTCGATGCGCAACGGACCTGCGGCAGACGCCTTCACCTGCGAAGACGGGGCTTTCCCTCCGGCCCGGCCGGAGGGAGGGCCTTTTGTTTCGCGAGTCAAAGGAGGATGACGATGGGGTTTGAGATGGCGCTTTCCCTGCTGGGCGGCCTGGCGCTGTTCCTGTACGGCATGCAGATGATGTCGGCCAACCTGGAGACGGTGGCCGGCGGGCGCATGAAGGAGATCCTGGAAAAGCTGACGGCCAGCCGCCTGCGCGCCGTGCTGGTGGGTTTGGTGATCACGGCGGTCATTCAGTCCTCGTCCGCCACGACGGTCATGGTGGTCGGGTTCGTCAACGCGGGGCTGATGACGCTCGGCGGCGCGGTGGGCGTCATCATGGGCGCCAACATCGGCACGACGATCACCGGCCAGCTCGTCGCGCTGGACATCGGCGCGCTCGCGCCGCTGCTGGCGTTTGCGGGCGTGGCGCCGTGCCTGTTCATCAAGAACCGGCGCATCCAGAGCATCTGCGGCATCGTGACGGGGCTGGGCCTGCTGTTCATCGGCATGAACATGATGTCCTCGGCGCTCACGCCGCTGCGCGACAACGAGGCGTTCGTCGGGCTGATGACGCGCTTCTCCAACCCGCTGCTGGGCATCGCCGTGGGCGCGCTGTTCACGGCGGTCATCCAGTCGTCGTCGGCCTCCGTGGGCATCCTGCAGGCGCTGGCCATGGGCGGGCTGATCGACCTTGGCAGCGCGGTGTACGTGCTCTTCGGCCAGAACATCGGCACGTGCATCACCGCCGTGCTGGCCTCCGTGGGCACCAGCCGCAACGCCAAGCGCACGACGCTGATCCACCTGCTGTTCAACATCATCGGCACGGTCTTCTTCACCGTGCTGTGCCTGACCACCCCCTTCACGGAGCTGATGGTGCGCCTCACGCCCGACAATGCCGCCGCGCAGATCGCCAACACGCACACGCTCTTCAACGTGACCACGACGTTGCTGCTGCTGCCCTTCGCGGGCGCGCTGGCCAAGCTGTCCACGATCCTCCTGCCGGAGCGCCAGCAGGAGGAGTCGGACGTGGACCGTTGGTTCGACGCCTTCTTCAAGAACAACCGTCTGGGCGCCTCGACCATGGCGGTGGAGAGCCTCTCGCGCGACGTGCAGACGATGCTGCACATGGCCTCGCTCAACGTGAGCGCGGCGTTCGAGGCCGTGCGCAACGGCTGCCGCGAGGGCATCGACGCGATCGAGCGGCGCGAGGAGGAGATCGACCTGTACAACCGCCACCTCTCGCAGAAGGCCTCGCGCGTGCTCGCCCTGGAGCTGGACGCCAAGGACGTCAACAGCGTCCAGCAGATCTACACGATCACGGGCAACGTCGAGCGCATCGGCGACCACGCGATGAACATCGCCCAGTACGCGCAGCACCTGCGCGACAAGAACCTCAAGCTCTCCGACGCGGTGCTGCACGAGGTGGCCGAGATGGAGGACATCTGCCGCCAGGCGCTGGACGCGCTCAGCGGCGACACGCGCAAGCAGTCCGAGCGCATTCTGGGCGAGGAGACGGTCTTCGAACAGCGCATGGACGACACGAACCGCGCCTTCCGCGACAAGCAGCTGCAGCGGCTGGCCAGCGGCTCCTGCAGCCCGGAGAGCGCCATCCTCTACTCGGAGATGCTCACCGACTACGAGCGCATCGGCGACCACATCCTGAACATCGCGGAGGCCTACGCGAAGATGAGCGCGGGCCCGCAGCCGCTCGCGTGACGCAAGCGCCGCCCTGCCGGGCTTCCGGCGGGCGGCGCTTTTTTTCAGATCAGGCCGAAGTGCTCCAGCGCGCGGTACACGCCGTCCTGCGCAAGCGGCGCGGTGACGTAGGCGCAGTAGGGGAAGATCGCGCGCACGCCGTCGCCCATCGCGATGCTGCCCGGCACGTGGCGCAGCATGGACAGGTCGTTCGTGCTGTCGCCCAGCGCGTAGCAGTCCGCCAGCGGCACGCCCAGGTACGCCCGTACCGCCTCGATGCCCGACGCCTTGGAAAAGCCCGCGGGCACGACCTCGCGCTCGCCCCGGCCGCGGTCGATCGCCTCCAGCCCCCAGCGCTTCAGCAGCGCGCCAAACGCCGCCGCGTCGCTGTCCGCGCCCAGAAAAGCGTAGAACTTGTCGAACGTAAAGTCCGCATCCGCCTCGTCCACCGACGCGCAGATGCCCAGCGCCTCAAACCCCGCCCGCGCGCGGGAGAGCGCGGCGCAGTCCGCGCCCTGGCCGTCAAAATAGACGTGGCGCTGCCCCTCCAGAAACGCCGGCACCCGCGCCTCGCGCAGCGCGCGCGCCAGCTCCACGGACTGCGCGTGCGTCAGCGAGCGGCGCAGCAGCGTCTGTCCGCGCAGCTCCACCGTCGTGCCGCAGCCGCATATGTAGCCGTCAAAGTTCATCTCGCGCACCGCCGGGTCAATGTTGCACGGCACGCGCCCGGTGTTCACAAACAGCAGGTGCCCCTTTTGCTGCGCGCGGCGCAGCGCCTCGCGCGTGCTGTCCGGCGCGCGGAACGCGCCGTCCAGCAGCGTCCCGTCCACGTCGAAGAAGATCAGTCCCATGCGTTTCCTCCTCTTTCGTTCCTTCCCGGCCCCACGCGTCACAGCGCGCCCAGCGCCAGCGCAAAGAGCAGCAACAGCGCCAGCAGCAGCACGTTCACCGCCGTGAAGCGCAGGAAGTACGCGCGCTTTTGCTCCGGGCAGGCCTGCGCAATCTGCTTGTAGGAGATCAGGCTCGCCATCGAGGCGATCAGCGTGCCCAGGCCGCCCAGGTTGCACCCGACGATCAGCGCCTCCCAGCGCGAGGTGAAGCCCGAGAGCAGCAGCGCGCAGGGCACGTTGCTGATGACCTGGCTGATCAGCACGGCCGCCAGCGTCTCCCTGCCCGCAAGCATCGACTCGATCAGCGCGCGGAAGGCCGGCACGCGCCCCATGTTCCCGATGAACACGAAGAATGCCGCAAACGTCAGCAGCAGCCCGTAGTCCACGCTGCGCAGCACCGGCCGGTCAAACAGCAGCAGGAATGCGGCCGTCACCGCGGCGGCCAGCGCGGGCGGCAGCACGCCCGCCACGCACAGAAGGCACATTGCAAACCCCGCCGTGCAGCAAAGCAGCGCGCGACGGCTGCCCAGCGGGGCCCTGACCGTCATCCGCCGCACGGGCGCGGACGCGACGCGCACGGCCAGCAGGCACACCAGCGCGCACGACAGCGCCGCATAGGGCAGCATCAGCCCCACGAACGCGCCCAGCCCCATGCCCGAGCGCGCATAGAGATAGAGGTTTTGCGGGTTGCCCACGGGCGTGAGCATGCTGCCCAGGTTGGCCGCCACGGTCTGCAGCGCGACCACCGGCACGAGCAGCCGCTCCTGCCCGGCCAGGCGCAGCACCGTCACCGCAAACGGCACGAACGTGATGAGCGCCACGTCGTTGGTGATCAGCATGCTCAGCGCAAAGGGAAGCAACACCAGCGCCAGCGAAAGCCGGCGCGTGGTGGCCGTATAGCGCAGCATCCGTCCGCCCAGCGCGGCGAACGCGCCCTGCTGCTGAAAGCCGGCCATGACGGCCATCAGGCTGAACAGCAGCAGCAGCGTGTCCCAGTCGATGTAGCCGGCATACTGTGCGTCGGGCGGCACGACGAACGCCGACAGCAGCGCCAGCGCCGCCGCGACCGTGAGCACGGCCTCCCGGCGCGCAAACTCGAGGCATCTTTTCAACGTGATCCCTTCTCCCTCCGCGCCGCGGCGCGGACCGTTTGTCCTTTGAAAGCGGGTCTATTGTAGCAGAAAACCGCGAAGAGCGCAATTCCCCGTCACGCGCCGGGCGCAGCCAGCGCCGACACCTGCGCCTGCAGCGCCCGCAGCAGCGCCACCGCGCGTTCGGGCGGCGCCGTGAAGACCGCCTGCACCCGCGCGGCATAGTCCGCGGGCGCGATCGGCAGGCCGCCGGCGCGCTGCACGGCCTTCTTCTCGTTGAGCAGCCACGCCCCATTGAGCGCAAACAGCACCTGATTGAGCGCCGACACCGCCCGAAACAGCTGCCCGGCCAGGTAATATGCGTCCGCGCCCGCAGCGTACTTTTCTGCCAGCCCACAGGAGAAGCCCGCCTCAAAGAGAAAAAAGTCCATCAGGGCGCGCCGGAGCGCGGGCGGATAGACCTCCGCGCGGCGCTTCACCGCCTCGAACGCGCCGGAGCGCGCATACAGCGTCCGGCAGCAGGCCAGCTCGCCCCGGTATGCCGCGTCCACGAACGCATGCGGGTGCCCCGGCTGATAGTGGCACGCGAACACGCCCCGATCCGTCGCCCGCACGACGTCCTTCACGCGCTGCCAGTCGCGAAGGATTACGTCCACGGGCCGTCCGCCCACGGTCAGCCAGCCTCCGCAGTTGACCCAGCCGCCCCAGCCGCCCTCCCGGCAGATCAGCCCCTCCCGGTGCGCGTCGTCCAGGCGCCGCGCGGCCTCGTTGAGCGCGCCGTAGTCGAGCCGCTCGCGGTCATAGTACAGGCCGATGTCCACATCCGACGCGTCCGTCGCCGTCCCGGTTGCGCGCGATCCGCCCAGCACCACCGCACGCACGCATGGACAGGCCCGGTATGCCTCCACCGCCGCGTCCAGGATCTGCCGTATCATGGCGTTCCCTCCATTCCCGAGGCGTTCGGGGGCACGCGCCACCCTTGCGCGCTCATTCGCCCTTTGACCGCTTCCCCGCGCATGCGGCGCACACATCCCCAACAAACGCCCTGGCGCGCTGCAGGTCCGCCTCATCGGGCAGGCCCTTGCCGCTGCCGCCGAACCAGGCGAAGGGGCCGAACGTGTTGTAGCCCCGGCAGCCGAACGAGCCCAGCACCGGGCAGTGCCGCTCGCGGGCGATCCGGGCGACCGCGCGCGCCCCCGTCCCCTTCGCGCCGCCGTAGGTGCAGGCAAAGAACACCGGCTTGCCCTCGGGCAGGCGCCGGCGGGCAAAGTCCACCACCGACGGATCGAACGCGAAGGCGTAGATGCCCGACGCCAGGCCGATCAGGTCGTAGCCGTCCAGGCGGACGTCCGGCGTCTCGCACAGGTCAAACACGTCCGCGCCGCATGCCTCGGCCATGGCCTGGACCACCTTGCGGGTGTTGCCATGGTGGCGCGAGCAGTAACAGATTGCGATCTTCATATGCCAAACTCCCTTCCGCGTCGGATTCCCGACGTCCATATATGCCCATATCCAGTCCGCCGCGTCCTCTTCCCTGGCACGCAAAACGACCGTTGACCTGGCCTGTCAACGGTCTGCATGCCGACCGGCTCACTTGCGGCCGTCGCCGCCGCAGTTCCAGCACCTGCCCGTCCCGTTGCAGGAGGTGCAGTTCTGCTCCACCCGCTCGGTGGTGCCAGCCAGAATCTTGTATACCCTGCCGCTTCCGCCGCACGCGCTGCACCGGCCGCTGCCGCTGCAACTGATGCACTGGTTCGAGGAAGACGAACCGCTGCTCGAGGCGCTGCCATTGCTGCTGCCCGTCGCCTGATCCCGAAGCGCCTCTCCCTCGTCAAAATCCAGCGCCTTGACGCTGCGCGAGGCGGTGCTGCCGCAGTCCTGCCAGAGGACATCCTCCCCGTCCTGCGTCGCGCATCTGATCGCCACGCGGGTCATATCCACCGGCTCAAAGTAGGCCCACGCGCAAATGATGTTTTCATCCGCCCGCGCCGGATGGCAGAAGGTGTAATTCACGCTCGTCGAATCCCCCAGCTGCAGCGTGATGGGATCGACCTTCATCTCATATCCGTAGGGCTCCTCCAGCATCAGCTCCGCGTACTCGCAAAGGACATCCGTGGCATCCCCCTCCAGATGGAAGACCAGCATGCCGTCCTCCCACTGTGCCTGCTCCTCCTCCATTTCGAAAAAGGCCGTCGGGTCCGGCATGGCAAGGCCGTCCCCGGCAGCGCAGGCCAGGCCGAACGAGGCGACGGCGAGCAGGCAGGCGGTCAGCGCGGACAGCAGTTTCTTCATCATTGCAAGTTTCCCCTTTCTCACAGATCCGGCGCGTCCGTCCAGAATGATTTCTATTTATTATATCACACGCGCCAGGGTCTGGCAAATCAGGGGGATGAGCATTCGCAGCCCAGCCGCATGAGTCCGCCGGCACCGTCGGCGCTCGTTTTATCGTCAACGCAAAAACACCCTGCGCAGAGGATTGCATATCCTCTGCGCAGGGCGTTTGATGTCCGTCCTACCTTTGGGCCGCATCCGCCGCCAGCTGGTTGCGAAACAGCGCCCGAAAAATCACCCGGGTCAGCGGACCGCTGAACAGCAGCTGCCAAATCAGCGCCATCGGCATATTCAATCCCCAGGTCTGCACCCAGGTTCCGAAGCTGGGCTCCTTGAACAGCAGGGTGGCGATCAAGCTCATGGTCGGGCACATGATGCACACAATCATGGTGGAAATGGCATAGGTGATGACCTGTGGCCGATCGGTGGGCCGCACGACCGTGAAGGCCAGCTTCGTGGCCAGCTTTTCCACCACAAAAAACTCCAGCAACGCGGCAATGGGCATCATGATGGGCAGCTCATGCAGGGCCATGCCAAAGGTCGCATTGGTAACGCCGCCGGTGTTGAGCGCTACATTGTACACGATCATGCCATACACCATGATCAGCGCCATGATGATGGTATAGACGACATTCTGCAATCTGGTTTTGGGCATTGATTCCATTCTCCTCTTCCGTTTCAAAGCTGTGTTGGGCTGGCCAAAGCGCAAAAAAAGTAGCGAGAACTCTTTGTCTCGCTACTTTCTTTCACTGCGACTACCAGTCATTGCATATAATATAGCATATTTCCAGCCCATTGTCAACCTCTTTCATCGCGGCGCGTATCCTCCCCCTTGATACGCAACCATTCATGCTCTCCCTTGTCTTCGCTGGCGCTTTCATTTTGCAACAGGCCACTTCCCTGCCGCCATCCGGCTCTCTTGAGCGCCGGATCAGCGGCGGCTAATGGCAAAGAAGAGCCCTTGGTAGGAAACGTTGAGCTTTAAGCGGCGTACGCAGCCGCCTCTTTTTTGAGCGCGGTGGCAGGCAGCAGGAAACGCCGAGGTTGAGGAGGTAATATGAGCCAATATGAAGGGAGGAAAGGGCCCATCGGAGAAAACATAAGAGACATTTTGCCGGGATCGCGTATGCCTGCAGCGGATTCAACCCTTGTTTTTTTGTTGAAGCGATATGCGAACGGCGCGCAGGCACTTCCTTGAAAAATTTCACGTATTCAAATACAATAGAGTTCACAGCGCTGGGTTGAACCCAAAGATTGTCGGAGGGAGACGATGGGTAGACTGCCGAAAGACCGTTGCCCATGAGGAAAGAATCAATATGCCTATATTAGTTGATCATCAATTGCAAGAACAGATACCCCGCGACATCTTGGCTTTTCCCATTTCGTTTTATTCTGATGAACTTGCCGATTTGCCAAACCGTGCGGGGCCCATGCACTGGCATCCCTACTTTGAGATCGCCACAGCGCAAAGCAGTGTCCTGGACTGCCAGGTGGGACAAGCCCACACGATGCTGGAGCCGGGGGACAGTATCTTCATCACCCCAAATATGCTCCACGGAATTCGGCAGGTGTCCGGCGTGGAGCCAGATCCCTTGCCGATTATGATTTTCTCTGGCACAGTGATTGCCCCGGAGAACAGCGCCATTTATCAGAAATACATCCAGCCGATTCTCGCTCTGCCCTTTGTGGTGTTCCGGCACGATAGCGACCTTTGGAAAGATGTTCGTCAACAGATCCACGCTATGCATTGCGCTATGCGGGAACAGCCCGATTGTTACGAGCTGATGGTTCAGCGCAATATCTGCCATGTGTTGGAAGCAATCTTTCGCAATTTTGATGCCCTGCCAAAAACGGAAGCGTCACGGGTACAGCTGAACGTTCAAGTGCGGCTTCAAAAAATGCTATCCTATATTTATGAGCATTACGCCCAAACGGTCACTCTGGCAGATATCGCCGGCGCAGCCAACATCAGCCGAAGCGAAGCGGGGCGGTGTTTTCAATCCTACCTGGGGTATTCTCCAGTGGAGGCGCTCATTCAGTATCGCCTTCAAACGGCGCAGCGTCTGCTGCAGCAGACCACGCTGACTCTGCAGGAGGTCAGTTCCGCCTGCGGATTTCATTCTGTGAATTACTTCAGCCGTCAATTTCGCACAAGGTACGGATATTCGCCTGGGAAAAGGCGAGAGTTGGGTAAATAATGCTTTTGTTTGAGGCCATAGTGCCTTTCGCTCCGAGTATTTTGAGTATATAATACGCTTGAATTCAAATGTGAAAGGAGATCCATTATGGAATTTAAGTGGCTAAACAAAAGCTTCATCAAGCAGACGCAGGACAGGATCGAGATCATGGCGCCGGCCCAGACCGATTTCTTCTGCGGCAACAGCGACGCGTGTCAGGAGGGGATTCTTCCAGAGTCTCTTTGCAACGCCCCCTATTACTATACTGAAGTGGAGGGAGACTTTGTCCTCAAGGTGAAAGTCTCTCATGCCTTTCAAGACACTTACGATTCCGCATCTGTAATGATCATGAAAGACCAGAACTGCTGGGCGAAATGCTGTTTTGAACTTACTGACTTTGGCACGCATGCCGCAGTAAGCGTGGTGACAAAGGGAGATTCCGACGATGCAAACGGATGCAATCTGCAGGGCAACACCGCTTGGTTGCAGGTTTGTCGGGTCGGCAACAACTTCGGGTTTCACTACTCTGTGGATGGCATTCATTTTTATATGATGCGATATTTTCATCTCCCTGCAAATCCCGTCATCAAAGTGGGGCTCTTAGCGCAGGCGCCGGTGGGCAACGGCGGCATCCGAGTGTATGAACATCTCAGCATTGAGAAAAAAACCGTGAAAAACATTCGGGCGGGCAAGTGATATGACCGAAAATCGAAAGTATCAAAAAACATTGTTGGCCTGCTATCTGGGATTTGTCACGCAGGCCATCTCCGCCAACTTTGCGCCCCTTCTGTTTTTGACCTTTCAAGACATCTACGAGATCTCGTTGGACAAGATCGCCCTGATCCCCGTTGTGTTTTATCTGACCCAGCTGCTGATCGACCTTGGGGCAACCAAGTTTGCGGACAAAATCGGTTACCGCATCTGCGTGGTGATCTCTCAGGTGCTTTCGGCAGTGGGGCTTGTGCTGCTGACGGTTCTCCCGGAAATGCTCCCCGTTCCCTTTCTGGGGATTCTCATGGCCGTGGTATTTTACGCCATCGGCAGCGGTCTTGTGGAAGTGCTGGTTAGCCCCATTGTAGAAGCCTGCCCCTTTGAAAACAAGGATGGCAGAATGAGTTTACTGCACTCATTCTACTGTTGGGGTGCGGTAGGCGTGATCTTAGGTTCCACGCTCTTTTTTGCGGTATTTGGCACCAAAAATTGGAAAATACTCGCGCTCATCTGGGCGCTGGTGCCGCTGGTGAATGTCTTTCAGTTTCTCACCTGCCCCATAGAGAGACTGGTAGAAGACGGCGAAGGTTTGCCCCTTCGCAAGTTGCTCCGACTGCCGCTGCTGTGGATGATGATTTTACTCATGATTTGCTCCGGCGCATCCGAAGCGACCATGGCACAGTGGGCGTCCGCCTTTACAGAGTCGGCCCTGGGCGTGTCTAAAACGGTTGGGGATTTGGCCGGCCCCTGTCTGTTTGCCGTCTTCATGGGGATCTCTCGCATATTGTACGGAAAGATGAGCGCGAAACTGAACCTGTCTAAGACCATGCTGCTGAGTGGCTTGCTGTGCGTAGCATGCTATTTACTGGCCTCCCTTTCCCCCTTGCCGGTTCTTGGCCTGGCTGGGTGCGCCCTTTGCGGCTTCAGCGTGGGCATTATGTGGCCGGGTACCATCAGCCTTTCCTCCCAAAAGTGTCCAAAGGGGGGTACCGCTATGTTCGCTTTTTTGGCGTTAGCAGGGGATTTCGGCGGTACCGTCAGCCCGGCCATGGTGGGCAGCTTTTCGGAAATGGCTGGCGGCAATCTGAAAATGGGTCTGCTGGCCGCCACAATCTTTCCGATCCTTTTGGTGGCGGGTTTGCTTGCTTTGAACCGAAGGACAAATTGCGCCATTCAAAAGTGACCGGATGGCACAAGGCAAAAAAGATGCGTACGTTCCATTTGGGGCTGGCGCGTTTGCCTATGCTGCGGGAACAGAAGAAGTTATCTTTGCGGATGAGAAAATGCGTGCTGTTTGGAAGTTGTGAAATGTAAAAAAACGCTATTGATTGTAAACTCATCGTTCAAAACGCATGATGGGCTTGGAATGGTGTTGTTTTCATGAATGATCGCCTGCCGCCACCCCTTGCCGTTGAAGGCTGAGCTGGCAGCAGGCCATCGTTTTATCCGATGGCTGCCGGCACGTCAAAAACCCAAAAGCCCTTGAAATCAGGGCTTTCTGGCAAAAAGAAAGCACCGCAACCCCGATACGCCCTGTATCAGCATTGCGGCGCTTCTTTGGCAATGACCCTGATTGTGATACAAATGAACCCCCTTTTTGCGTGAGGGGGTTCACTTTGCGCAGAGATTGGTCACTTTGAATAACTACTATTTGTTTTCCAACGGCAATATTTTATCTGCACACTTCAATCACGCATATAGGCTTTCCTCACAAAAAACAATCCTCTTGTTGTAGATTAAGCACGATATGGAAAGAACGCCAGGCTGCCTATCCGGTGTTCCTGTACATTCTAACGCACCTATGTTATAATACAATTTCGTATTTATAATCTTTCATAATTATATCTGTTCCCTTTTTCTTGTATGTGCTCTCACCGACAATTTTCCCGCCACATTTCTGGGCAACACGATTTGAAGCGGCATTTTCCTGACCCACATAAATCGTTACTTTCTCAGCTCCTTGACCACGAGCATAATCGATCATTCCCTGAGCGATTTCAGTTGCATAGCCTTGACGCCAAAAATTCTTATGTACGCAATAAGCAATATCATATACTTTCTTTTCATCACTTATCATGAAACTGCATGTCCCTACCCGCTCTAATGAATTCTTAAAAACAGGAATCAGATAACAACATTCCTCATCTTCGCCTAAGCCTTCTAACATTTTCAAATATTCATCATCTATTTCTTCTTTTGCTTCATCTGGCAAATATTGTCCCATCTCTGGATTGTTCCAGATACTATATGCCCACAAAGCATCTTCTTTCGTGAATCCTCTTAATAAAAGTCTTGAAGTTTCAATATCATTTATCTTCATAAAATCCTCCGCCAAATTCAACTTTTCGCTGTTGCTTACTGACGCTTCCATCTACCACGCTGATTGCTTTTGTCAGGACGATCCGGCGGTTCTGATTGAGCCATTCCATGTAGACCAATTTGGGAGCAGCATTTTCGCCATCTGATACGGTGTAAACGACCCGCTGTTCTGTTTCGGCCTGATTGATTGCATTGATCATATCAGGCGAAAGCATCTAGCTCTCCAGGTTGTTGGAATAACTTGGAATTTAAAACCGTAGGTCGGTCACCACCAAAAAAGTCCGCTGTTGTGACCCATCTCTGAGATGTGATTGCAATATAGTTTGGGGATTCTTGAGGGCGGATTTGAACTCTTGCAGCAGTTGTTACGATTCAGAGTCCGCTGAATTTATAAATTCTTCTTCATCCTGTGTTCCATCCATTCTTCTTTCAAAATAGAATAACACAAGGTATCTCCTCGATCCCTGGCATGTTTTCGAAGAGTGCCTTCATAAGTAAAAAGACATTTTTCCAACACACGTACAGATTCTTTATTAAATGACCGAACCCAAGCTGCAGCTACTTCAGTATCCCGTTCGGAAAACATATATTCAAGCATCGCCATAAGTGCTTCCGTTGCATACCCGTTATTTCGACGGTTGGCTGCGACAGCATATTCTAATTCTTTGTATTGAGCATATCGGTTCATATCTCCAAATAAAACAAAACCGATCAAGCACTGCTCGTCTTTGTGGATAATGGCGCGCATTTCCGGATTCTTTTTCCAACTGCAAATGACACTTCGGGCTTCTTCGATATTCCTGTATGAACTCACTCCGGAAAACCGCAATCTGGGGTCGAGACAAATTTTGTAAAGCTCTTCCGCATCATCCTCTTGCCAACAACGAAGAAGCAATCGTTTCGTTTCAATTGATTCGGCCACTTTCCCCTCTCCCATGAACCCTCATTTTGAAAAAATTATATTATATAGAATCAAAAAGCACAACACGAGACAAGACAACTGCAAAGGACAAGACGGACAACACCAGTAAATAGTACTTTGGAGAATATCTGAAATTGAACAAAGGGGTTCAGATTGCACCGTTTTTCCATTTTCGTTTTCTATTTTAAACTTTTTTAGTTTTCTTGTCCAGTTTAATTTTGAAAACGGATAGCTCGCCCACCCGCATAAGTACTGGGTTTTATAATAAAAACACCATCGAGTCCGAACTCAAGGGTTCAGATTTCAATGGTGTTTTCATATGGTGGAGGTGAGGAGAATCGAACTCCTGTCCGAAAACCCGTCAAAGGGGGTTTCTCCGAGCGCAGCCTACGATTTGGGATTCCCCCCGCCGCACGCCCATAGGCGGGCTTGCGGCCTCGGTAGCTTCATGATGTGAACGCCGCCGCAAAGCTTAGGCGGGTTCATTGCCCGTCAATTGACGCCGGGTTCCGGGAGGACGGGGCCCCCGGGCCGACGCGCGGCATTACGCCGCGAAAGCGTATTCGCTATTGTCAGTTCGTTTTATTTCCCCGTTTTTACGTGGCCAGGGTCCACGGCTCGCTTGCCCAATCTCAGGATCCCCGTCGAAACCAGTACACCCCCATGCATTACGCCTCGCGCGTGCGGGATTTCATCGCGCGGTCGATGTCGCGCCGGGCGTCGCGCTCGGCCATGTCGTCGCGCTTGTCGTGCAGCTTCTTGCCCCGGCACAGGCCCAGCTCCAGCTTCATCCGCCCGTTCTTGAGATAGACCGATAGCGGCACCAGCGTGTAGCCCTGGCGCTGCACCAGCGCCTCCAGGCGGCGGATCTCCCGCCTGTGCATCAGCAGGCGCTTGGGACGCAGCGGGTCGGTGTTGAAGATGTTGCCCTGCTCGTAGGGGCTGATGTGCATGCCGCTGACGATCATCTCGCCGTTCTTGACCGCGGCGTAGCTCTCCTTGAGGTTGACGCGCCCCTGCCGCATGGACTTGACCTCCGTGCCGCGCAGCTCAATGCCGCACTCGAAGGCCTCCTCCACGAAGTAGTCGTGGCGCGCCTTGCGGTTGCTCGCGACGGGCTTTACGCCCTGCTGACGTGCCACGAAAACGCCTCCCCTCTGTGAAATCCGTTCTCTATTATAGCACACCGCGCGTGGAAAATGCACCCCCTTTTTTTGCACGCCGCGCGCGCGTCTTTACAGGATCTGTAGGGGCCTGCAGGGAAGTTTTTGCGCGGAGGTACTTGCCTTTTGGCACAGGAACGCATAAAATAGTGAAACTGACATTTCTCTCGTGCCGGTGACATCCCGGACGACGTGGCCGAAAGGAAGTGAAGCGATGTTTCGAGTCAAGCGTCTGCAACTGAGCTATCAGCGTGCGATCGCGCTGGGGTTTGTGTTGCTCATCCTGCTGGGCACGCTGCTGCTCATGCTGCCCATCTCCTCCGTCGACCGGGTATGGACCGATCCGCTCAGCGCGCTGTTCACGGCCACGAGCGCCGTGTGCGTGACCGGCCTGGTCGTGGTGGATACGGCGACGTACTGGTCGCTGTTCGGGCAATTGGTGCTGCTCTTGCTGATCCAGACCGGCGGCCTGGGCCTGATGACGGTGGCGACGCTCTTCTCGCTGGCCACGCGCCGGCGCATCGGCCTGGCCGAGCGCAGCCTGCTGCAGGAGAGCGTGGCCAGCATGAGCATCGGCGGTGTGGTGCGCCTGACGCGGCGCATCCTGCTGGGCACGCTGCTCTTTGAGGGGGCGGGCGCGCTGCTGCTCGCCACGCGCTTCGTGCCGCGTTACGGCCTGGCGCGCGGCCTGTACATGGGCGTGTTCCACTCCGTGTCGGCTTTTTGCAACGCGGGCTTTGACCTCATGGGCCGCCCCGACGCGATGTATATCTCGCTGACGGAATACGTCGCCGATCCGGTGGTCAGCCTGACGATCTGCGGCCTGATCGTCATCGGCGGCCTGGGCTTTGTCGTCTGGGACGACCTGGTGCGCAACCGCCTGCACTGGCGGCGCTATCTGCTGCACACCAAGCTCGTGCTGGCGACGACCGCGGTGCTGATTGCGGTGCCGACGCTGCTCTTTCTCGGCCTGGAGCACACGCACACCCTGCAGGGCATGGGCCCGGGCGAGCGCGTGCTGGCCTGCGTCTTTTCGGCGGTCACGCCGCGCACCGCGGGCTTCAACACCGTGGATACGGCGGCGCTGGGCGACGGCTCCAAGCTGCTGACGATGCTGCTCATGCTCATCGGCGGCAGCCCCGGATCGACCGCCGGCGGCATCAAGACGACGACGCTGGCCGTGCTGCTGCTCTCCGCGGCGGCCAGCCTGCTGCATACGCATGAGACGACGGTGCTGGGCCGGCGGCTGGAGCAGGAGGCCGTCCACCGCGCCTCGTCCGTGCTGACCGTCTACCTGACCATGGCGATGTCGGCGACGATCTTCATCTGCATGGTGCAGCCCCACCTGGCGCTGACAGACGTGTTGTTTGAGGTCTTCTCCGCCATGGACACGGTGGGCATGTCCACGGGCGTGACGCGCGATCTGTCCTCCGCCTCGCGCCTGGTGATCACGGCGCTGATGTACTGCGGACGCGTCGGCAGCCTGACGTTCGCGCTGATGTTCACCGAGCGCAGACGGCCGCCCGCCGTGCAGCAGCCGGTGGAAAAGATTCTGGTCGGATGAAAAGGGAAAGGATGAAGTCGGCATGAAGTCGATTCTGGTCATCGGCATGGGGCGCTTTGGCCGCCACCTGAGCCGCAAGCTGACGGAGCTGGGCAACGAGGTCATGGTCGTGGACGAGCGCGAGGAGGCGATCTCCGAGCTGGTTGGCGACGTCACCAGCGCACAGATCGGCGACTGCACGCGCGAGGACGTGCTGCGCTCGCTGGGCGTGACCAACTTTGACGTGTGCTTTGTGTGCGTGGGCTCGGACTTTCAGGCGAGCCTTGAGATCACCGCGCTGCTCAAGGACCTGGGCGCGCGCCGCGTCATCTCCAAGGCCAGCCGCGATATCCACGCCAAGTTCCTGCTGCGCAACGGCGCGGACGAGGTCGTCTACCCCGAGCGCGACACCGCCGAGCGCATCGCCGTGCGCGCCAGCGCGAACAACGTGTTCGACTACATCGAGCTGACGCCCGAGTTTTCCATCTACGAGATCCCGCCGATGGAGGCCTGGCTGGGCAAGACGATCGCCCAG
Organism: uncultured Eubacteriales bacterium; assembly: GCA_944349855.1. Lineage (GTDB taxonomy): Bacteria > Bacillota > Clostridia > Christensenellales > Aristaeellaceae > Beduinella. Next base: position 16,706 of record CALVNS010000003.1, read on the forward strand.
TGCAACGTGCGCACGAAGTACCACATCTCCATTCTGGCCACCAAGCAAAACGGCGTCACCTCGCTGCTGCCGCCGGCGGACCACCTGTTCGTCCCCAGCGAGCACCTGATGGTCATCGGCCGCCACGAGGACATCCAGCGCGTGCTCAAGCGGATCTGACGCCGCTTCATGACGGCCTGTCCGCCATCTCCACGTTCTGTAGCGGTGTGCGCCGCCGCTCCATCAGCCAGACCTCTACGGTGAAATCTTCGTTGCCTGGCATGCGGCCCCGAACCGTTTCCACCGTCTCAAAGCCCAAGGAGACGTACAGGCTCCGGGCCGGCTCGTTTCCGGTCAGCACCTCAATGGAGTGGATATGCGGAAACTGACGCAGGGCAAACCGTGCCAGCTGTCTCCCAATCCCCTTTCTCCTGCGCGCCGGATCGACATACAGCCAGGCCAGCTCTTCAGACGTGCAGGCGACAAATCCGGCGACCACGCCGTCCTCCACAAAGACATAGAGTCCGGGATAGTCCAAAAGGCCCTCCCGCTCCGCTGCAACGTGCAGCGGCACAAATGCGTCCTCCAGGCCTGCCAGCTTCAGCTCGACAAGTCTGGAGGCGTCGTGTATCCGGCAGATTGCATCCCAGTCGGATGCCCGATAAGCCCGAATGTCTACCGCCATATGCTCCCCTCCCAAATTTTTTGAAGAAATACACTTCGGACGGCCTCCCGTCCATCTTCCACGTCCTTGCGCGCAGCCTTTACACTCCTCGCCTCCAGAGCGCAAACGAATACGCGCACGAGGCCAGCAGCACCGCCATGAGCAGCGCCAGCCCCAGCCAGGCCGCGCGCGGCAGCGCCCATGCCAGCGCCAGCATGACCAGCCCGCTCGCCACGATCCCAACGCCCGCCGCGCGGTTCGTCCTGCGCCAGTTCTCCTCGCTGCACAGCGTCCAGGGCAGGCGCACGCCCGCCAGCCAGCTGCGGCGCGTCTTGGGCAGATAGTTGCCGGTCACGGCCAGCAGCAGGCCGCATGCCGCCGGCGCAAGCCGCTCCACCGGCGGATCGACGCCCAGCGCGCACGCCAGCATCAGCGGCACGCACAGCAGGCTCGCGCCCGGCGCCGTCCACTGGACGATCACTCGCAGCGGGCGCGCAATGCCCGCGCGTCGCGGATCCAGCCGAAGCGCCGCGTGCGCCAGCAGGTTCAGCCCCGCCAGCAACGCAGGAATGCCCAGCCCTGCAAACGCCCGCGACGCCCACCCGTCCACCTCGCCGGCGAAGTTCCAGTGCACCGGCACCCGCTCCGGCAGCCGCCCGTACAGCGCCGCCGCGAGCAGCATTGGCGCCAGGCACAGCGCCGTCGTGAGCAGCAGCGCGCGGTCAATGCGCTTCATCGCCATCGCCTCCCATGAACTGCGAGAGCCAGAGCATCAGCTCTTCAAACACCGACGCGTTCAGCGCGTAGAACACGTAGTTTTTCTCCCGCGTCTCATACACCAGCCCCGCCTTCTTCAGCTGCGAGAGGTGATAGGACACCGTCGCCGCCGTCATGTCAAAGCGCGCGGCGATCTCCCCCGCCGGCATGCGCCCTGCGCGCAGCATCAGCAGGATCTCGCGCCGCGCCGGGTCGGCCAGCGCCTTGAACGTATCGGCAAAGGCCACGGCCTCCCGCCCCCTTCTGGTATTTAGAGAATGATCTAATCACCAGTATACGCAAAGGCCCGCCCCGCGTCAAGCGGGACGGGCCTGCATCTTACCATTCGGCGATGGTGCCGTCGGCATTGCGCCAGACGGGGTTCTTCCAGTTGTGCCCCTGCGCGGCCATGGCGGAGAGCTTCTCCTCGTCGACCTCCACGCCCAGGCCGGGACCGGTGGGCGGCGCGATGCATCCCTGATGATAGCGGAAGGGCGAGGCGTCCTTGAGGTAGGTGAGCAGGTCGCCGCCGCGGTTGTAGTGGATGCCCAGGCTCTGCTCCTGGATGAACGCATTGGGCGTGACCATGTCCAGCTGCACGCACGCCGCCAGCGCCACGGGGCCCAGCGGGCAGTGCGGCGCGACGGCCACGTCGAAGGCCTCGGCCATGGCGGCGATCTTGCGGCACTCGGAGATGCCGCCCGCGTGCGACAGATCCGGCTGCACGACGTCCGCATAGCCGGCCACGAGCAGGCGCTTGAAGTCCCAGCGGCTGAACATGCGCTCGCCCGTGGCGATGGGCACGCTGGTGTGCGCGGCGATCTCGCGCAGGGCCTCGATGTTCTCGGCGAGCACCGGCTCCTCGATGAACATGGGCTTGAACGCCTCCAGCTCGCGCGCGAGCACCTTGGCCATGGGCTTGTGCACGCGGCCGTGGAAATCCAGCGCGAAGTCCACGTCGTAGCCGACTGCGTCGCGCAGCGCGGCACAGCGATCGAGCACCTGCTGGACTTTCTTGTAGGAGTCGACGTAGTGCAGCTCCTCCGTGGCGTTCATCTTCACGGCCGTATAGCCCTGGTCGCGCTTCTCGCGCACGGCCGCGGCCACGTCGTCGGGGCGGTCGCCGCCGATCCAGCAGTACACGCGCAGGCTGTCGCGGCACAGCCCGCCCAGCAGCTCATACACCGGCACGCCCAGCGCGCGTCCCTTGATGTCCCACAGGGCCTGGTCGATGCCCGAGATGGCGCTCATGACCTCCGGCCCGCCACGGTAAAAGCCTGCGCGATACATCGTCTGCCACAGGTCCTCAATGCGCCGCGGGTCTTTGCCCAGGAAGTAATAGCTCAGCTCCTCCACAGCAGCCGCGACGGTGTGCGCGCGTCCTTCGACGATCGGCTCGCCCCAACCGCAGAGGCCCTCGTCCGTCTCCAGCTTCAAAAACAGCCAGCGCGGCGGCGCCGGATAGAGCCGGAAGCCCGTGATCTTCATGATTCCATCCTCCCCGTGTGTATTTTTTCTTCATTATAGCACACAGGCGCGCTGCGCGCACGCCTCTCGCGCGGGGGAACGCGCTTTTTTTGCGGCCCACCCTGTTGTCTAATGCTTCCACATATGCTAAAATAGGGAAAAAGGAAGGGGATGCGCCATGGACAGACTGAGACGGCTGCTGGGCCATGTCAAGGGGACGGAGCCGGACATCACGCGCCTGGTGGAGGAGTCCGACATGCGCGACGTGCGTGCGACGTTCTATGTGGCGCTTCCCTTCATCGCAGTTGCCGAGCTGATCAACGCCGTGCTGCTGCTCACCGCGCTGGGCGGCCTGAGCACCACCGCGCGCAGGGTCTACTTCGCGCTGTACGTCTCGCTGTTCGCGGCCTCGGTCGCCTGTCTGCTGTACCTGCTGCTGCACCGCCGCGACGTCGAGCGCCCGCGGCGCATCCTGAACGCACACCTGCTGTATGTGCTGTTTCTGTGCCTGTGGGGCACGTTCCTGACGATCTACGACCAGCGTGCATCGGAAAACGTCAGCGTCTACGTCACGCTCGTGATGGCCGCCTCGGTCATCGCGCGCATGACCCCGCTGCAGACCGTATGCGTGCTGGGCGTCAGCCAGGCGCTGCTGCTGGCGTTCTTCCGCACGTTTCAGCCCGAGCCGGTCAACAACCTGGGCAACTACATGAACACGTCGTTCATGTGCCTGACGGCCATCCTCATCTCCTGCTCGCGCTACGCCTCCAAGGTGGACGAGATCCGCTCGCTGCAGGTCATGACGCGCCAGAAGGAGGAGATCGAGCGCATCAACGCGCGGCTGCGCTACCTGGTGGACACCGACGAGCTGACGGGCCTGTCCAACCGGCGCGTGCTCGACGCCGAACTGCCCGCGCTCTTCGAGCGCTGCCGCGAGCAGCGACGTCCCTTCGCCGTGCTGATGGCCGACATCGACGACTTCAAGGCCTTCAACGACACCTACGGCCACCAGGTGGGCGACCGCTGCATTCACGAGGTCGCGGAGGTGCTGCGCCGCGCCGCGCAGGAATTCGAGGAGCGGCTGCTCGTGCGCTACGGCGGGGAGGAGTTTGCCGTGTTCGTCTCGGGCGTCTCCCGCGACCGCATCGCCGTGCTCGCCGACGACCTGTGCCGCCGCGTGCGCGCGCTGTGCCTGCAGACCGAGCAGGGCACCTGCTATGACGCGGTGCGCATGAGCATCGGCTGGAGCTGGTGCATCCCCGGCCCGGACGCGCGCGTGAGCGACATCATCTCCAGCGCGGACCGCGCGCTCTACCGCGCCAAGCGCGAGGGCAAGGACCGCGCGGTGGCCTCCTGAGGGAGGCGCCCGCATCGCTTGCGCCCTGCAAAGCCACAGAAAAAGGCCGCCCGTACAGGCGGCCTTTTATGGTGGGGTCGATAGGGCTCGAACCTACGACCTCTACGATGTCAACGTAGCGCTCTGACCAGCTGAGCTACGACCCCATGGCAACGATAAATATTATACACGCCATTCGCTCAAAAATCAAGGGGGTTTTTCCGTTTTTTTTCGTTTCCCGCTTGGTGAGGATGCGAAGAGCGGCAGAAAGTTCTTTGTATATAAAGATGATTTTTGAGCGAAATTCCGATTTGTGCATAATTTGCTTGCATTTTCCGCCGCGTGACGCTATAATAATATCGTGCTCAAGAGAGGAGGCATATATCAATGAAATCTGTTGTGATTAAGCTGTCGCTTGCCGAGAACGTCAAGCAGTTTGTCAACGTCGTGAGCGCCTATCCCTATGACATGGATCTGCGCGCGGGCCGTCACGTGGTCGATGCCAAGTCCATCCTGGGCATCTTCAGCCTGGACCTGTCCAAGCCCATCACGCTGGAGATCTACGCCGACAACTGCGACGACCTGCTCGAGCAGATCAAGCCCTTCGCGGTCTGACGGCTCCGGCCGCAGGCCCCCTTTACATCCGTACAAAGCCGCTCTCAAACGCCCCTGTTTGAGAGCGTTTCTTTTTCTGCCATCTTTCCCGCCGCACGCCAGGAGGTCTCCATATGAACGCATCCCACCGCCCCACGCTGGCCGAAAACCGCCTCGTCCTGCTCCTGCTGCTGGACAGGCTCGGCCCGTGCAGCGAGGAGCAGCTGCTCGCCCTCGTCTCAGAGGACGGCCTGCTCGACTACATCGACCTGCGCCTGGGCCTGGCCGACCTGACCGACGCCGGCCTGCTGCGCACGCGCGAACATGAGATCGGCCGCCTCTACGTCCTCACCCAACAGGGCCGCGACACGCTGGGCATGTTCCCCGGCCACATCCCCCCCTCCCGCCGCGCCCGCGTCGAAGCCCTCTGCGCCCGCTGGAAGGACCGCGTGCGCATGGAAAAGCACGTGCTCGCCGACTGGCAGGAGCGCCCCGACGGCTTCATCGTGCGCCTGCGCCTGCTGGAGCAGGACATGGCCCTGCTCGACCTGCAGCTCAACGTCCCCACCCGCGCCCAGGCCGGCCTCATGTGCCGGCGCTGGCCCGAGCGCGCCGGCGAGCTGTACGCCCACCTCATGCGCTCCCTGGGCGAGGATGACGCCCCAGCCGGTGAAGTTGGGAATTGATTTTTTCCATCGGGAATGGTACAATAGGACAGCGAAACACTTGTTCGCCTTTATGCGAACGAAATGAGGCGGTGAACGGATCATGAAAGCGACCGTTGGCGTGGTCTCGCTGGGATGCAGCAAGAACCGCGTGGATACAGAGCAGATGCTGGGGCTGTTGCGGGCGGCGGGGTATGAGATCGTCTCCGACCCGGCGCAGGCGCAGGTGCTGATCGTCAACACCTGCGGCTTCATCGGCCCGGCGAAGGAGGAGTCGATCGAGACGCTCTTTGAGATGGCGCAGTACAAGCAGACGGGGCGGTGCGAGCTGCTGGTGGCCACGGGCTGCTTTGCGCAGCGCTATCCGCAGGCCGTGCGCGAAGAGATGCCCGAGGTGGACGCGATCCTGGGCGTGGGCCAGTACGACAGGCTGATCGCAGCGCTGGACGAGGCGTCGCGCCATCTGCGGCCCGTGTATGTGGAGTCGTCGTCGGGCTTTCTGGAGTGCGGGCGTGTGCTGACGACGCCGCCCTACAGCGCCTACGTGAAGATCGGCGACGGGTGCGACAACCGGTGCAGCTACTGCGCGATCCCGCTGATCCGCGGGCGCTACCGCTCGCGGCCGCAGGCAGACGTGGTGCGCGAGGCGCGCGAGCTGGCGGCGCAGGGCGTGAGCGAGATCACGCTCGTGGCGCAGGACACGACGCGCTACGGCACGGACCTGACGGGCGGCAGGAGCCTGTTGCCCGAGCTGATGGAGGCGGTCTCGCAGGTGGAGGGCGTGCGCTTCCTGCGCACGCTGTACAGCTACCCCGACCTGGTCGACGCGCGGCTGCTGGACACGCTGGAGCGCCTGCCCAACGCATGCCGCTACATCGACCTGCCGATCCAGCACATCTCCCAGGAACTGCTCACGCGCATGAACCGGCGCGGCACGTCCGAGCACATCCGCCGGATCGTCGCCGAGATCCGCCGGCGCGGCATGGCGCTGCGCACGACGGTGATGGTCGGCTTCCCGGGCGAGACGCAGGCGCAGTTTGACGAGCTGCTGGACTTCCTGCGCGAGGCGCAGTTCGACCGCCTGGGCGCATTCGCCTTCTCGCCCGAGGACGACACGCCCGCCGCGCTCATGCCGGACCAGGTGCCCGAGGAGGTCAAGCAGGAGCGGCTGGACCGCGTGATGCGCCTGCAGCAGGGCATCTCCCTGGCGCGGGGCCAGCTGCGCGTGGGCACGACCTGCGCCGTGCTCGTCGAGGGCCGCGACGCGCAGGGCTACTTCGGTCGCTCGCAGTTCGAGGCGCCCGAGACCGACGGTCTGATCCGCTTCTCCTGCCCGCGCGAGCTTGCGCCCGGCAGCTACGTCGACGTGCGCATCACCCGCGCCCTCGAATATGATCTGATAGGAGCATGCGTATGAACCTGCCCAACAAGCTGACGCTGCTGCGCATTGCGCTGGTGCCCGTCTACCTGCTGCTCATGTGGCTGGGGCAGGGCGCGTTCGCCGCGAACGTCGCGGCGCTGGCGGTCTTCGCCTGCGCGTCGCTGACCGACCTGTTCGACGGGCGCATCGCCCGCAGCCGCGGCCTGGTGACCAACTTCGGCAAATTCATGGATCCCATCGCCGACAAGCTGCTGACCGTCACCGCGTTCATCGTCATGGTTGACATGGAGCGCATGTCCGCGTGGATGTGCGTGGTGTTCGTCGCGCGCGAGTTCGTCGTCAGCGGCTTGCGCCTGGTCGCCGTGGAGCAGGGCCGCGTCATCGCCGCGGGCCTGTCGGGCAAGGTCAAGACCGTGCTGCAGATGGCCGCCGTCATGCTGCTCACGCTCGACCTGCCCGCCCTGTCCGCCGTGACGGCGCTCGTCCTCTGGGCCGCCGTGGCGATGACCGTCTATTCGATGGCGGTATACCTATGGCAAAACCGCGCCGTGTTCCACGAGCGCGACGCTTCCCACGCCTGACCACAAAGGAGTCTTCGCCTTGATCGCAGAAATCGTATCCATCGGCACGGAGCTGCTCATGGGCCAGATCGTCAACACCGACGCGCAGTACCTCTCGCGCCGGCTGAACGCGCTGGGCATCTCCGTATTCTACCACACGACCGTGGGCGACAACCCCGGCCGCATGGAGCAGACGCTGCGCCTGGCGCTCTCGCGCAGCGACGTGGTGATCACCACCGGCGGCCTGGGCCCCACCGGCGACGACCTGAGCAAGGAGATCGTCGCGCGCATGCTGCATCTGCCCATGGAGCGCGACGAGGAGAGCATGCGCCGCATCGAGGGCTACTTCAGCGCGATGCACCGCGACATGACCCACAACAACGAGCGCCAGGCGATGTTCGCCCGCGGGGCGATCATCCTGCAAAACGACCGCGGCACCGCGCCCGGCTGCATCGTCGAGCAGGACGGCAAGGCCGTCATCCAGCTGCCCGGCCCGCCCTATGAGCTGACCGACATGTTCGAAAAGCGCGTGCTGCCCTACCTGGCCCGCCGAACGGGCGGCGCCATCGCCTCGCGCTACATCCGCATCTTCGGCGTGGGCGAGAGCGACGCCGAGACGCGCGTGAAGGACCTGATCGACGCGCAGACCGACGTCACCATCGCCCCCTATTGCTCGCTGGGCGAGGTGCAGCTGCGCGTGAGCGCCCGCGGGGGAAGCGAGGAGGAGGCGCTCGAGCGCATCCGGCCCACGGTCGAGGCCATCGCCGCGCGGCTGGGCGACGCCGTCTACGCCGTCAGCGCCGACCCCGCCGACAGCATGGAGCACTACGCCGTGGACGCGCTCACGCGCGCCGGGCGCACCGTCGCCGTGGCCGAGTCGTGCACGGGCGGACTCGTCGCCGCGCGGCTGGTCGCCATCCCCGGCGCGTCGGCCGTGCTGCATGAGGCGCACGTCGTCTACGCCAACGAGGCCAAGGAGCGCTACCTGGGCGTGCGTCCCGAGACGCTCGAGGCCTTCGGCGCGGTCAGCGAGGCCTGCGCACGCGAGATGGCCGAGGGCCTGTGCGCCCGCAGCGGCGCGGACGTCGCCGTCTCGACCACCGGCGTGGCCGGCCCCGGCGGCGGCACCCCGCAAAAGCCCGTCGGCCTGGTGTATGTCGCCGCCGCATGCCCCGAGGGCACGTTCGTGCGCGAGCTGCGCCTGAACGGCGACCGCCAGCGCGTGCGCACGCTCGCCTCGCTGCATGCGCTGAACATGATCCGCCTGGCGGCCCTGCGCGCGCTGCGCTGAGGCCGGGCGTTCACACAAGGGTTGTTACAGGGGCCGCGCCCCTGCAGGAAAGGAGAAGACACGATGGCGGCAAAGGACAAGCGTGACAAGTCCGCGGCGCTTCCCGCGACGGACGATGAAAGGAAAAAGGCGCTCGAGGTCGCCCTGGCGGGCATTGAAAAGCAATTTGGCAAGGGCGCGCTGATGAAGCTGGGCGCCAAGGGCCAGCTCAACGACATCCAGGTTATCCCCACGGGCTGCCTGGTGCTCGACGCAGCGCTGGGCGTGGGCGGCATCCCCAAGGGCCGCATCGTCGAGATCTTCGGGCCCGAATCCTCCGGCAAGACCACCGTCGCCCTGCACGTCGTGGCCGAGTGCCAAAAGCGCGGCGGCGTGGCCGCCTTCATCGACGCCGAGCACGCGCTCGACCCCGCCTACGCCAAGAAGCTGGGCGTGGACATCGACGAGCTGTACGTCTCCCAGCCCGACACCGGCGAGCAGGCGCTGGAGATCTGCGAGGCGCTCGTGCGCTCCGGCGCCATCGAGCTGGTCGTCGTCGACTCCGTCGCCGCGCTCGTGCCCAAGGCCGAAATCGACGGCGAGATGGGCGACTCCTTTGTCGGCCTGCAGGCCCGCCTGATGAGCCAGGCGCTGCGCAAGCTCACGGGCGTCACCAACAAGACCGGCGCGACGGTGATCTTCATCAACCAGCTGCGCGAGAAGGTCGGCGTCATGTACGGCAGCCCCGAGACCACGCCCGGCGGCCGCGCGCTCAAGTTCTATGCCTCCGTGCGCATCGACGTGCGCCGCGGCGAGCAGATCAAGAACGGCTCGGAGGTGCTGGGCAACCGCACGCGCGCCAAGGTGGTCAAGAACAAGGTCGCCCCGCCCTTCCGCTCGGCGGAGTTTGACATGCTCTACGGCGAGGGCATCTCCAAGGAGGGCAGCCTGCTGGACCTGGCCCTGGAGCGCGACATCATCCACAAGAGCGGCGCATGGTTCAGCTACAAGGACCAGCGCATCGGCCAGGGCCGCGAGAACACGCGCAAGTTCCTCAAGGAAAACCCCGACGTCGCCGAGGAGATCGACGCGATCATCCGCGCGGAGCTCATGGCGACCAAGGGCGACGAAGCGCCCGCCGAGGCCGACGGCGATGCGCCCGAAGCGTTCGACGCCTTCGACGAGGACGCCTGAGCCGCGCCTTCCCTCCCCCGCCCGCCGGCGGGGGATTTTGCGTCCGTTCAAAAAAAGCGCCCATCCGTCGCGGAAAAACCTGCTTCCGCTTGACAGACGTGCAACAAATCGGTACAATAAAACTGTAAAGTTGTAAGTGCCCCTGTGGGATGGGTTCTTGCGGGCGTTTGATGTCTTCTGCTTACAGGCGGGTTTTCGCCTTGAAATTCGATAAACGGCGATTGGGCGCGCGCCCTCTCGCTTTTATGGACATGGGCAAAACACGACGTATAGATGAGACAACATGCCGTCGGTTACCGGACGGCCTCTTTGCGCGTGCCGCGCAAAGGCGCCGGTCTTGCGCTACCGACCAGGAATCCCCTATCCGCTGCCGAGCGCTGACGCGTCTCGGCCCTATTTTTTGAAGCGAGGAGTGAAGAAGACCTTGACCGCCCTATGGATCGCGTTGGGGCTGGTGCTAGGCGGCGCGCTGGGCGCGTTCGCCGGCTACAGCTACCGCAAGAACGCTCAGGAAAAGAAGATCGGCCGCACCGAGGAATATGCCCGCAACCTGCTCGAGGATGCCCAGCGCCGCGCCGAGGACAAGAAAAAGGAGACCATCCTCGAAGCCAAGGAGGAGGTGCTGCGCCTGAAGACCGAGCTGGACCGCGAGGTGCGCGACCGCCGCAACGAGGTGCAGCGCAGCGAACGCCGCGTGCAGCAGCGCGAGGAGTCGCTGGACAAGAAGATGGACAGCCTCGAGGCCCGCGAGGAGAGCCTCAACCGCAAGCAGGAGGAGCTACAGCGCCTGACCGACGAGGCGCAGGACATGCACGACCGCCAGCTGGGCGAGCTGGAGCGCATCGCCCAGATGACCCAGGAAGAGGCCCGCGGCGTCATCATGACCCGCGTGCAGAAGGAAGCCTTCCACGACGCGGCCGTCATGGTCCGCGAGATCGAACAGAACGCCAAGGAGGAGGCCGACAAGAAGGCGCGCAACATCATCGCCATGGCGATCCAGCGCTGCGCGTCCGACCACGTGGCCGAGACGACTGTCTCCGTCGTCAACCTGCCCAACGAGGACATGAAGGGCCGCATCATCGGCCGCGAGGGCCGCAACATCCGCACCCTGGAGACGGCCACCGGCGTGGACCTGATCATCGACGACACGCCCGAGGCCGTCATCGTCTCCGCATTTGATCCGGTGCGCCGTGAGGTCGCGCGCCTTGCGCTGGAAAAGCTCATCGCCGATGGGCGCATCCATCCCGGCCGCATCGAGGAGATGGTCGAAAAGGCCCGCAAGGAGGTCGACACCCAGATCCGCGAGGCCGGCGAGCAGGCCGTGTTCGAAACCAACATGCACTCCCTGCACCACGAGCTGGTCAAGCTCCTGGGCCGCATGCGCTACCGCACCAGCTACGGCCAGAACGTCCTGCGCCACTCCATCGAGGTCTCCCACCTGGCCGGCCTCATGGCCGCGGAGCTGGGCGCGGACGTGCAGCTGGCCAAGCGCGCGGGCCTGCTGCACGACATCGGCAAGGCCGTCGACCACGAGCAGGAGGGCACGCACGTGCAGCTGGGCGGCGAGCTGGCCCGCAAGTACCGCGAGCCGCCGGAAGTCGTGCACTGCATCCTCGCCCACCACAACGACATCGAGCCGCAGACCCTGGAGGCCGTGCTCGTGCAGGCTGCCGACGCCATCTCGGCCGCGCGTCCCGGCGCGCGCCGCGAGTCGATCGAGAACTACATCCGCCGCCTGGAAAAGCTCGAGGAGATCGCCAACTCCTTCCCCGGCGTGGAGAAGTCCTTCGCCATCCAGTCCGGGCGCGAGGTGCGCATCGCCGTCAAGCCCGAGGACGTCAACGACGCGGGCACGCTCATCCTCGCGCGCGAGATCGCCAAGCGCATCGAGAAGGAGCTGGAGTACCCCGGCCAGATCAAGGTCAACGTCATTCGCGAGACGCGCAGCGTCGAATACGCGAAGTGAGCCGGTCGCCCTTTCACAGCCCTTGGGGCGCGCGCAGGATTTGCCCTGCGCGCGCCCTTTGCCTTGCCCCCACGCGAAAACCCCCGGCCTGCCTGGCCGGGGGTTCTTGTCTGTCGCGCGCCGGATGGCCGCGCCTTGTCACTCCACTGCACGCACGTCCGCGCCCTTTTGGCCGGCAAATGCCTCTACCAGCCCGCTGTACGACATCGGCCGCGCATAATAGAAGCCCTGCAGCCAGTCCGCGCCCAGCCTGAGCAGCGCCTGGGCCTGCGCCTGCGTCTCTACGCCCTCGGCCACCACATCGCAGCCGATGACGTGGAACAGATCCACCATCGCGCCGATGATGATGCCCGTGCGCTCGCTTCCCGGCAGCTGCCGGATCAGCGAATGGTCCAGCTTGATGCAGTCGAAGGGCAGCTCCATCACCGTGGACACGTTGGAATAGCCCGTGCCGAAGTCGTCCAGGTAGAAGCGCACGCCCTGCTCGGACAGCAGCGACATCACCTGGCACGCGCGGTCGAGATCCGCCAGCAGCACGCGCTCGGTGATCTCCAGCTTCAGCCGGTGCGCGGGCACGTTGTAGCGCTGCAACGCCGCGCTGATGTGCGTCACCAGGTCGTCGGACATGAACTGCTGCATCGACAGGTTGACCGACACCGAGTCCAGCTGCGGCACGCGGCCGCCGCCCAGCAGGCGGCACACCCGATCGAACACAAACCAGGTCAGCTCTTCCACCATGCCGCTCTCCTCCGCCAGGGAGATGAACATCGACGTGGGAACCAGCTGCCCGTCGTCATCCCGCAGGCGAAGCAGCGCCTCCGCCGAGTCGAACCGGCCCTGCGCGCTGCTGAAGATCGGCTGATACCACACCTCAAACCGGTCCTCCGCCAGCGCGCGCTCCATCAGGTTCATCACGTGCTTGCGCTGGGACAGCTGCGTGAAGATCTCCTCGTCAAAGCGCAGCAGGCGGCACCCCCGCTCGCGGGCGATCTCCAGCGCGTAGCGCAGATACTCCACCACGTCGTTGGCGCGCCACGGTTGCCCGACGCGGATCAGCTCGACCATGCGCGTGTTGAGCGTGAACTGCTGGCCTTCGATCTGCCAGCTGCGGTTGAAGCGGTCGCGCACCTTCGTCAGCAGCGTCTGCGCATCCGCTTCGCCGCCGCACAGCGCCAGCAGCGCAAAGTTCATGTTGCCAATGCGAAACGCATGCCCCTGTTCGTGCGCCGTTTCCATCCAGCCGGCCACCTCGCACAGCAGCTCGTCGCCGGCCTGATAGCCGTAGTGCTGGTTCACCGTCTCAAACTGCCGGATCGACACCAGCACCACCTGGAAGGCCTTCGAGCCGCGCAACAGCTGTGCGACCTCCTGATAGAACGCAGTGCGGTTGCCCACCAGCGTCAGCGGGTCGCTCTCCAGCCCGCGGCTTTGGAAGTACAGCAGCAGAATCAGATCCGTTGCGACGATCAGGCTGCCGTTGAGCAGCAGGTTCGGATAGATGAGCTGATACCCGATCAGCAGCAGCAACGTCGGCAGCAGCATCGCCAGCAGGCGGCGCAGCGTGCGGCCGATGCGCGCGCGGTTGAACGCCGCCGCGGCCAGCAGCATCGCCATCTCGACCGCCATGAGCGCATAGCCCACGTTGATCAGCGGCCCGCGCACATAGCGCATCCCCGCCTCCAGGCGGAACATCCAGCCCGTCCATGGGTTGATCGCCAGCAATGCCGCATAGCCGCCCACCATGCACCTGAGCGCCGCCTGTACGCACGAAAAGCGGCGCGGGTGGTAGACCTGCCCCAGCACCAGGTGAAACAGATACGACGTCAGCAGCGCCGACAGGCCCACCGTCGTCAGAAAGTACAGGCTATTGAGCGCATAATGAATCCAGATCGGTATGCCGCGCGCCAGGCGCAGCGTGAACACGCACAGGATATTCAGCAGAATCGAGGCGGCCGAAAGCCACAGGCAGCGCCGGTAGCGGCGTCCCTGCGCGGACAAAAACCAGCGCGTCTCGTGAAAACTGACCGCCAAAATGAGCACGACGCCCAAGGAGAAGCACTCGACGGAAACATTCCACTGGTTCACTGGCTTCTACCCCCCCCCCGCCATTATTTTCCATATTCTGAATGCCGGGCATATCGGGAAAAAGAGCGCAAAAGCCGCACTGTCCCACCCCGGCATGCGACAGTCGCAAGCAGGTCATGCCGGTGGACGCGCGGCCAAAAAAAACAGCATCAAGCCTCATATTTGATTCTCCCGCCACAGGGCCCACATGTTGCGTCATGCGCCAGATGAAGTAAAGAGCCCCAGCCCGTTGTCGAGCAACGTGCTGAGACTCTGTTGGTGCGGTCGACGGGACTTGAACCCGTACCCATTGCTGGACACGCCCCTCAAACGTGCGCGTATGCCAATTCCGCCACGACCGCATGTGGCTCACTACAACGGTAAGTATTATACGCGAGAAAGGCGTTTTTGTCAACCGAAAAAGCAAAAATAGAACGAACGAGGCGCGAGGGCCCTGCCCCCGCGCCCGAGCGCTAAAATTCCGAATAGCCGGGCGCGCTTTCGCACACCCTGTTGATGTCGGCGCCGACCGCGCGCAGCTTCTCCTCGATGCGCTCATAGCCGCGGTCGATGTGCCCGCCGTCATCCTCCACCAGGGTCTCGCCGCGCGCGCACAGGCCCGCCAGCAACAGCGCCGCCCCCGCGCGCAGATCCGTCGCGCGCACCGCCGCGCCGGTCAGTTCCCGCACGCCCTCAACGATGGCGACGCGATCCTCCACGCGAATGCGCGCGCCCATGCGTGCCAACTCGGCGGCGTGCATGTAGCGGTTTTCAAAGATCGTCTCCAGAAAGACCGACGTGCCCGGCGTGCGGCAGCACAGCACCATCAGCGGCGCCTGCAGGTCCGTTGGGAACCCCGGATACGCCATCGTGCGCACCTCCATCGCGCGCCCCGCGCGCCCGCTCACGCGCAGGCCCTGCGGCGTATCCGCCGCGTGCACGCCCGCCTCCGTCAGCTTGAACAGCAGCGAGCGCAGGTGGTCGCTGCGCGCGCCGGCCAACAGCAGGTCGCCGCCGGTCAGCGCCGCGGCGCAGGCCATCGTGCCCGCCTCAATGCGGTCGGTGATCGGCGTGTACTGCGCGCCGTGCAGGCGCTTGACGCCCTCGATCGTCACCGTGGAGGTGCCCGCGCCCGCAATCCGCGCGCCCATGCTGCTAAGGCACGCCGCCAGGTCGACGATCTCCGGCTCCTTGGCCGCGTTTTCGATGCGCGTCGTGCCCTCGGCCAGGCACGCCGCCATCATCAGATTCTCCGTCGCGCCCACGCTGGGCATATCCAGATAGATCGCCGCCCCGCGCAGCCGCCCCTGCAGCACCACGCCGCCATGGTCCATGGAGATCCGCGCGCCCAGCGCCTCCATGCCCTTGAGGTGCTGGTCGATCGGCCGTTGCCCGATCGCGCAGCCCCCCGGCATCGACACGCGCGCCTGCCCCTCCCGCGCCAGTAGCGGGCCCATCACCAGCACGCTGGCCCGCATGCGCCGCATGCGCTCGCAGCTCTCCGGGCTGCGCACGTGGCCCGCGCGCAGGCGCAGCTCCCCTTCCTCCAGGTCCGACTCGCACCCGCACTCCTGCAGCACCTGCAGCAGCGTGCGCACGTCGCTCAGGCGCGGCGGACTCTTGATGCGCACCTCCTCCTGTGTGAGCAGCGCCGCCGCCATGATCGGCAGGACGGCGTTCTTCGACGTCCCGATGCGCACCGTCCCGCGCAGCGGCGGGCTCTCGCGCACCGTAAATCGTGCCAAAAAGACCCCTCCATTCCCGTATTGCGTCAGTATTCGATGGGGATGTGTGGACGGCCGATGTACACCCGCGCGCCCTCTCCATCCAGGCGCAGCGCCACCTGCGCGCGCGCCCCCGTGAGCGAGACGAGCGACTCCTGCACGAGCGCCTCCTGCGCCTCGTCCCCCAGCGCGGCCAGGATGTCGCGCGCGGCCTGTTCCAGATCCGTGCGCTGCGTCCGCCCGGTCAGGCAGATCGCGGCCTCGCGCATGCCCAGCGCGCTGCGCATGCGGCGGATGACCGCCTGCAGCGTCCACAGATCCGGCGCGCAGGCGCTTGTGAGCGCCACGCGCGTGCGCCGCGGACTCTCCAGCACGGTCACGCTGCCGGACGGCAGCGTCTGTGCCGCCCGCTGCGCCGCCGTCAGCGTCGGCACGGCGCCCCACGCGCTGACCTCGTGCTCCATGCGCACGTAAAACGCATACGGCTCGACCTGTTGCGCCCGGGCCGCCGCCACGAGGCTGCGCGTGTCCGTCAGCGCAAAGTCGAAATACAGCGCGAGAAACGCCGCCGCCACCGTCGCACAGATCGCCACGATCGCCTTGCGTCGCATGCCGATGCCTCCCTTCGTCCACGGCATCATTGTGCCCGCCGTCCCGGCCTTTATGCGACCGCGCCCGGACCGCAAAACCCGCGATTTTGCGCGCTTTTCGCCCTGCGTCTGCCAATGCGCCGCCCGAAAACCCCGACGCCGCCGCGCCCGCGCCGGGAGATTTTTGCATCGCCCTCCTCTCCCTTTTTTGACAAGCCTTTCCATTTCTATGCGCCGCCGCGCGCGCCAATGTCCCAGCTTTCCCCGCGCGATTTACGCGTATGTGCGCGCGCAAAAAAAAGGCCGGCGTCGCACGCCGGCCCGCAGATCTGCCGCTGGATTTTTATGGATTCCATCGCTTTTGCATGTGCAGCACCAGGTCGTCGTCGTTGACACAGGGCGCATACTGCGCCAGCTGCGCGCCGCGGTACCACGCGCCGGTACCATCGGGCACGTATCCGCGCTTGACATACATGCGCTGCGCGCTGCCATAGCCGCTGTGCAGGCCCACCGCCAGGCAGACCGCATCCGCGCGCCCCGCAGCCAGACGCTCCGCCACGTCCATCAGCCGCGTGCCGATGCCGCGGCGGCGGTACTTCTCCAGCACTGCAAAGTCGACGATCTGCGGCAGGCCCGCGCCCGCATACGGTCCGTCGTCCGCGCCGTCGTACAGGTTGACGTATCCCGCAGGCTCGCCATGCCACAGCGCGCACAGCGCCACGCAGCGTCCCTGCGCCATGTCCTGCAGGCGGCCGCGGTAGCAGGCGTCGCGCACAGGCCAGCCCTGCAGCGCCTCCTCGCGGCACAGGGGTTCGATGTCCTGTTCCATCAGCGTGCGGACCGTCACGTCCCCGTCCTGGTAAAAGATGCGCGCGTCCATGTCGCGCCCTCCCTTCGCCGCGTCTGTCTGCAAGCAGGATACCATCCGTTTCGGGCCAAGTCAAGCGCCTGGCGGATTTGCAGCGGGATGCCGCGCTTTTTTTCGCGCGCCCCCGTTGCGCCCCGCGCCGGATGCTGTTACAATAGACGTAAGCAACGCCCGTCCGCTCGCGTCTGCAGACCGACGGCGGGCGTTATGTGCATGTAAAGGCGATGTGGGAGGGATGTCCTTGGCGCTCAACGAGGCCCTGCGCGCCGCGCTGCGCGCGCTGTCCTTTCCCGACGTCGACCTGCCGAAAAACTACCGGCGCATCCGCGCGCTTCAGGACGCCGCGCCCTCGCTGCGCTCGCGCATCGTGCAGGATGCGCGCGAAGCGCAGATCGCGGGGGTGCCAGTGCGCATCTATGAGCCCGAGCCGGACGCGCGCCAGCCGGGCGCGCTGCTGTTCTTTCATGGCGGCGGCTGGGTGACCGGCTCGCTTGCCAGCTATCATGCCGCGTGCACCCACCTGTGCGAGCGCACGGGCCGGCCGGTGTGCTCGGTGGGCTACCGGCTGGCGCCGGAGCACCGCTTCCCGGACGGCCTGCACGACTGCCACGCGGTGCTGCAGGCGGTGCTCGCCGGCGATCCGGCATTCCCGTGCGCGCGGGAGGAGCTGACGCTTGTGGGCGACAGCGCGGGGGGCAATCTTGCGGCCGCGGCCCTGCTGCTCGCGCGCGACCGTGCGCAGCCCCTGCCCGCCGGACAGATTCTGCTCTATCCGGTCGTCCAGTCCGACTTTACCGACGGCTCGCCCTTCCCCTCCGTGCACGAAAACGGGCAGGACTACCTGCTGACCGCGCGCATGATGCGCGAATACCTGTCCCTGTACGTGCGCGGCGAAACGGACGAACGCAACCCCTATCTCGCGCCGCTGTATGCGCCCTCGCTTGCCGGCCTGCCGCGCGCGCTCGTCGTGACCGCGCAGTACGATCCCCTGCGCGACGAGGGCGAGGCGTTTGCGGCGCGGCTCGCGCGCGAGGGCGTGCCCGCCGCCTGCGTGCGCGTCGAGGGCGCGCTGCACGGCTTCTTCTCCCTGCCCCCGCGCTTTGCGCACGCCGCGCGCGCGCTCGAGCTGATTGGCGACTTTCTCGACGGGCGTCCCGCTGCGCCGGACGATGCGAGGTGATTCCATTGGCCAAGAACTGGAGCCGCCTGGACAATGCGGCCAAGATCTTCCCGCCCACGAGCGGCAAGGCCGACACGCGCGTGTTCCGCTTCTCCTGCACGCTGACCGAGCCGGTCGATCCCGAGCCGCTCGCCCGCGCGCTTTCGGATGCGATGGTCGACTTTCCCTCGTTCCGCTACGTGCTCAAGCGCGGCCTGTTCTGGTATTATTTAGAGGAAGGAGACTTCCCCGCGACGGTCTGCGAGGAGGATGCGCCGCCCTGCGCCGCCCTCTACCACGGCTTTGCCGCGCCGCTATTTGCGGTCACGTACTACGGCGCGCGTGTCAACCTGGAGGTCTACCACGCGCTCACGGACGCGACCGGCGCGCTGCAGTTTCTGCGCACGCTGATCTACCGCTACCTGCTGCTGCGCCACCCCGAGCTGGCCCGGGACGGCGTGCCCGCGCTGGACTACGACGCCTCGCGCGGACAGCGCATGGACGACAGCTTCGACCGCTACTACAGCGGCAAGCGCCGCCGCATGGCGCCGGGGCCCGTGGCCTACCAGCTGCGCGGCCTGCGCCCCCCGCAGTGGCGCCAGCAGGTCATCGTCGGCACGGCGAGCGCGTCGGGCCTGCTGCAGCGCGCCCGCGCGATGGGCGCGACGATCACGGAGCTACTGGCGGCGATTCTGCTGCTGTGCATCGACGCGGAGCGCCCGCTGCGCGCCCGGCGCAGGCCCGTGGTCGTGACGATTCCGGTCAACCTGCGCAAGTACTTCGACTCGGCCTCCGCGCGCAACTTCTTCAGCGTGGTCAACATCGGGTACGACTTTCGCGCCCACCCCGCGACGCTGGAGGCGGTCGTCGCCTCGGTGCGCGAATCCCTGCGCCGGGCGCTGACGCCCGAGGCGCTGGAAAACCGCCTCAACGCCCTGGGCGCGCTGGAGCGCAACCCGTTCATGCGCGCCGTCCCGCTGTTTTTGAAGGATCCGGTCATGCGCCTGTCCTGCGACATCGCCGAGCGCGACTTCACCGCGTCGCTTTCCAACGTCGGGCGCATCACCATGCCCGAGGCGCTCATGCCCTTTCTGGAGCGCTTTGACGTCTACTGCGCCACGCGCAAGATGCAGCTGTGCGTCTGCACGCTGGGCGACACGCTGTCCATGGGATTTACCACCTCCCTCATCTCCACCGACGTGCAGCGCCGCTTCTTCCGCGCGCTGACCGCCATGGACCTGGACGTGACGATCTACGCCAACCATCCCGAAAGCAGGTGAACCATGCGCTACTGTGACAAATGCGGCGTGACCATCGCCGGCGAGGAGGCGCGCTGCCCGCTGTGCCAGAGCATGACCCTGCCCCGCGGCGGCGACTCCCGCCCGCCCTTCCCCGACGTGCCCACCCTCTACGCGCGCCACGGCCTGTTCTTTCGCATCCTGCTGCTGTGCACCGTGGGCGGCGCCATCGCCTGCCTGGGCGTGGACTGGGCGCTGGGCTTTCACGGCTGGTCGCTGTTCGTCGCGGGCGGCGTCGCCTGTCTGTGGCTGCTGCTGTATATCTCCATCGCCCGCAGGCGCAACGTGCTCAAGGCGCTCACCCAACAGGTCGTCGTCGTGTGCGCGCTGGGCGTGCTGTGGGATCTGTGCACCGGCTGGCGCGCCTGGTCCATCGACTACCTGCTGCCCGCCGCGTTCATGAGCGTGATGCTGGCGATGTTCATCCTCACGCTCGTGCTGCGCATGCCCAGCGAAGCCTTCCTGATCTATCTGCTGCTGGACATGCTCTTCGGCCTGCTGCCCGCCGCGCTGCTCGCCGCCGGGCTGTGCCGCAACGCCTATCCCTCCATCGCCTGCGTGTGCGTGAGCGTCATCGCGTTCGTCGCGCTGCTCGTCTTCAAGGGCGGCGCCGTCGCCCAGGAGCTCAAGCGCAGGCTGCACCTGTGACCGTCCAAGGAGGTATGCGCCATGTCCCACGATGATGCCGTCGCCCTGCTGCGCAGCGAGCGCCTCGTCGCCATCCTGCGCCGCGTGCCCGCGCAGCGCCTGCTGCCCGTCGCCCATGCCCTGTATGACGGCGGCGTGCGCGCCGTCGAGTGCACGTTCGACCACGACGCCCCCGGCTTTGTCGAGGACGCCTGCGCCAAGATCGCCGCGCTGCGCGACGCGTTCGGCGACAGCCTGCTCGTCGGCTGCGGCACGGCCATGACCTGCGAGGAGGTCGATGCCGCCGTTGGGGCCGGCGCGGGCATGGTCGTCTCCCCGCACGCCGACCCCGCAGTCATCGCCCACACCCGCGCGCTGGGGGCCGTCTCGCTGCCCGGTGCGCTCACGCCCACCGAGATCGCCGCCGCTCACCGCGCCGGCGCCGACTTCGTCAAGCTCTTCCCCGCCGGGGAGATGGGCCTGGGCTACGTGCGCGCCGTGCGCGCGCCGCTTGCGCACATCCCGCTGTTTGCGGTGGGCGGCGTGCAGCCCAAAGACGTCGCCGGCTTCCTCGACGCGGGCGTCGCCGGCTTTGGCGTCGGCGGCCCGCTCGTGCCCGCCGCGGCCGTGCAGGCCGGGGATTACGACGCCATCCGCGCCCGGGCGGAGGCGTTCACCGGCGCGATCCGCGCCTGGGAGGCGGCGCGATGAACGGCCTGATCATCGACGCGGGCACGACCAACGCCCGCGTGACGCTCATTGACGCCGAGGGCCGCATCCGCCTGCAGGAGCGCCGCGCCGCGGGCGCGCGCGACGCCGCGGTATCGGGCGGTCCGGCTGCGCTGGCCGGGGCGCTGCGCGATGCGATCGGCGCGATCCTTGCGCGCGCCGGGCTGACCGCCGCGGACGTGGACGCCTGCGCCTCCTACGGCATGATCACCTCAAACGTCGGCCTGTGCGAGGTGCCGCACGTCACGGCGCCCGCAGGACCGGACGCGCTGCGCGCGGGCATCGTGCGCCGCACGCTGCCGCAGGTCGCGCCGTTTCCGATCGACTTCCTGCCCGGCGTGCGCAACGCGCCCGGCGGCGACATGGACATGATGCGCGGCGAGGAGACCGAGGCCGTGGGCCTGTACAGCCTGCTGCGCCCCGGCCGGCGCTGCGTGTTCGTGCTGCCGGGCTCGCACGACAAGTTCGTCGCGATGGGCGCGCAGGGCGAGATCCTGGGCTGCATGACGGCGCTGACCGGCGAGCTGCTCGACGCGCTGACGCACCACACGATCCTGGCCGACGCGGTCGGCGGCCGCTTCGTGCCGGCGGACGGCTACGACCCCGCGCGCGTGCGTCAGGGGCTGGAGGCCGCGCTCGCCGCCGGTCTGGGCCGCGCGGCGTTTGCCGGGCGCACGCTGCGCACGCTCGGCGGCCTGAGCGCCGCGGACGCGGCCAACTACCTGCTGGGCGCGGCGCTCTCGCAGGACGTGCTGGCGCTGCGCGCATTTTCCCTGTACCATCCGGGCGATCCGCTGTACGTGTGCGGCAAGCCGCCCGTACAGCAGGCGCTGTGCGACGCGCTGCGCGCGGCCGGCCTGGACGCGGTGCAGGGCGTGGACGGCGCGCTCGGGCGCGAAATGGGCGTGCGGGGCGCGCGCATCATACACGGGGGGATGAGCCGATGAACCTGATCCAGCGAAGCCTTTGGGACCGCAAGAGCGTGCGCGCCTTCCAGGAGCGGCTGATCGACGCGCAGGACAAGCGCGCCATCCTGCTCTCGGCGCTGCAGGCGCCCTCGGCGGGCAACCAGCTGCTCTACACGATCCTGGACATCACCGACGAGGCGCTCAAGGCGCGGCTGGCCGACCTGTGCGACCACCAGCCGTTCATCGCGCGCGCGCCGATGGTGCTGATCTTCGTGGCCGACTGCCAGCGCTGGCAGGACGCCTACGAGATCGCGGGCTGCGACCCGCGCCCGCCGATGGCCGGCGACCTGATGCTGGCCGTGGTCGACGCCGCCGTCGCCGCGCAGAACACCGTCGTGTGCGCGCACTCGCTGGGCATCGGCTCGTGCTACATCGGCGACATCCTGGAAAACTGCGAGCAGGTGCGCGAGCTGCTCGACCTGCCGCTGTACGCGATGCCCGCGGTGATGGTCGTCTACGGCCACCCGACCGACCAGCAGCGCCTGCGCGAAAAGCCGCCGCGCTTTGACCCGCGCTTCATCGTGCAGGAGAACGCCTACCGCCGCCTGAGCCCGGAGGAGCACCGCGAGATGTACCTGGAACGCGAGCGCGCCATGGGCCGCGAGCACACCGACTACGACGCCTCGGTACAGGCGTTCTACCGGCGCAAGTACGAGGCCGCCTTCTCGCGCGAGATGTCGCGCTCCGTCCAGGCCTATCTGGAGGGCTTCTACCCCGACGACGACGGCCGCTTCTGACAGAAAGGGGGCGCGCGCATGCCGCTCATGGATCTGACGACCCCGGTGGAACTGTACGCAGTGGAGGTGCTGCGCGACTCCAACGGCCGCGCGCAGGCATACTTCACGTTCCTCAACTGCGCCGCGCAGCCGATCGCGTCGCTGTATGCGACGCTGACGCTGCTGGACGACGCCGGCGCCGGCCTGGGCTCCCTGCCCCTGCGCTGCGAGGGCCTGTCCGCGCCCGGGCACAGCCGCTTCACCGTCTGCCGCGCGATGGACGACGCCCCGCCCTTTGCCGGCGCGCGCGCTCTCGTGCGCGAGGCCGTCTTTGCCGACGGCACCGTCTGGCGCATCGACGAGAACGCCGTGCTCGACTGCGCGCCGCCAGCGCGCCTGTCCGACCCCGACCGCGTGGCGCTCGTGGCCGTCGCAGGCCCCGACGCCGTGTGCTTTCCCCAGCGCCGGGGCAACGTGTGGGTCTGCGTGTGCGGCCGCTTCAACCGCATGGAGTGGACCACCTGCCGCCGCTGCCAGCGCGAACGCGACGACACGCTGCGCCGCTTCACGCCCGAGCGCACGCACGCCGCCTATGAGCAGAAGCTGGCGCGTGAGCTGGCCGCCGAGCGAGCGCACCGCGCCGCCAGCCGCCTGCACGTGCAGCAGGAGCACACCGCGCGCATTGAGCGCATCGACCGCGAGCTGCGCCGCCAAAAGCGCCGGCGCATACTGCTCGCGCTGCTCGTGCTGCTGGCCGTGTCGCTGTGCGTGCTGCTGGTGCTGCTGCCCGACCTGTACGCCTCGCAGCCGGTATCGGTTTCGACATCCATCCCCACCATATCTCCATTGGATGCGGAAATTTCCGATCCTTCCGGCATTTCTTCTCCATCGGAGGCCGAAGATGACGGCATATGGCCGCCCGTTTCCTCCACTACGCCGTCTCCCGCGCCCACACTCGAGCCGCAGAAGACCGGCAACGCATTCGGCTAAGCGACCAAGAAAGGCCGCCGAAGGAGATCCTCAGGAAATCCTTCGTAAGGAAGTTGCTTAGAAAATGCATGAATCAACGAAGTCCGCACCCTGAAAAGGGTGCGGACTTCTACTTTGGATTGCGGTACCGCAATCCGATGCTCGTTATACCTGCGGACACGGTCACACTAGCATGGTCCCCTTATGCTGAGTTTTTTGATAAACGGAAAATTATCCTATTCAAGCCATTGAATAAAAGCAGTTTTATCATTACTGTTATAGCCTGCGTTTCTATAGAATTTAAGTATTGCATCGTTCTTTGAACCGGAGAGCAACATCATTTTATAGCAATTTTCCATTTTGGCAATTTCTTTAGCATAATTCAAACATTCTGTTGCATACCCCTTGCCGCGGTAGTCTTTTAGGGTAACAACATTTTCTATAAAGGCGTACGGCCGAACATTCCTTGTTAAATTAGGGATAATTACGCAAACACAAGAGGACACTATTTTATTATCAACCACATTAACAATAATGTGATGATTTTTATCTTTTATAATCGTTTCCCATGTTGTTTTCAAATGTTCTGTCATTTCCGGCACAGACTTCTCATGTAAACATAAATACAAATTTAACAATTTGCTCAGCTCGTTTTCGTCAATTTCTCTAACCATATAGCACCTCTATAAAGTTTATTTCACCACCATTTAGTATAACACATAACTAGGTTTGATGATATACGACTTTCTGCAAGTTATCATATTTGCTAAATTTACTAACAACTCAAAAGATAATAAAAGGGACACTTCCTTGCGAAGTATCCCTTTCCGGCGGCCTTTTTGCGTTCCCTCAGACGATCAGGTCGTCCAGGGAGCGCTTGGGCACGTAGTGCACGCCCTGCGCGTCGCGCCAGTAGCGCGTGGAGCCGTCCGCGGGCAGTCCGGTGAGGCGCACGTCCTCCACGGGCCTGCCCAGCGCGACGACCAGCTCGACCGCGTAGCGCGCCGGGTCCAGCCCCAGCGCCGCCAGCAGCTCCTCGCGGCGCACGCTGCCCAGCATGCATCCGCCCAGGCCCCGCTCGACCGCGCCCAGCAGCATCGTCTGCGCGGCGATGGCCGCGTCGGGCCGCTTGCCGCTGCCGCAGTCCAGGTCGCACAGCACGACCACATACGCCGCCGGCCGCTCGCCCTGCGCCGGGCCCGGCCAGTCGGGCAGCGCCGCCGCCCAGCCCAGCGTCGCAAACACGCGCGCGCACATCTCCGGCTCCGTCACCGGCCGGAAGCGCAGCGGCTGCGCGTTGCCCGCCGTGGGCGCCAGGCGCGCCAGCTCGATCAGCTCGCGCAGCGTCTGCTCCGTCACGCGCGCCGACTCGTCAAATCGCCGGTAGCTGCGGCTCTTCGTCGCCAGTTCCAGCATCGTCATGTTGCGTTCCCTCCTCGCTCTTCTGCCATCTCACAGCGCCCCGTACAGGCGCAGCGTCTCCACCAGGCGGCGCGTCGCATCAAACGGGCTGCCGCCGTTGTCAAAGGCGATGTCGCACGCCTCGTGATAGCGCGCGCTGCGCGCGGCGTGCAGCGTGCGCATGCGCTCTTCCTTGTCCCCGGCCAGGTTGGGCCGCTCCTCCTGGCTGACGTCGTGCAGCATGTCCGCAAGGCTGCGGTCCAGCAGCACGACGACGCCGCTTTTTCGCATCAGCGCGACGTTCTCCTCGCGCAGCACCGCGCCGCCGCCCGTGGCCACGACGCCGGGCCGGCCCGCGGCGATCTCGCGCAGCGCGCGCGTCTCCCAATCCCGAAAGCCCGCCTCGCCCTCCTGCGCAAAGATCTGCGGGATCGTGCGTCCGGCCGCCCGCTCCACGTACTCGTCCGCATCGACGAACGGGCAGCCCAGCCGCTGGGCGAGCATCCGGCCGATCGTCGTCTTGCCCGAGCCCATCATGCCCGTCAGATAGATGTGCTTACGCATGGCGCCCCCTCGCCGAGCGGTATACGCCCAGCACCCGGCACTCCACGCAGTCCGCCGACAGCGCCTCGCGCAGCACGTCCATGTGCCGCTCGCTCACGCTGCCCTCCACGTCCACATAGAAGCGGTACTCCCAGTTCATGCCCGGAATGGGCCGCGACTCGATGTGCGTCAGGTTCATGCCCAGCGCCACGAAGCACGCCAGCGCGCGGTGCAGCGTGCCGCGCTCATGGCGCAGCGTGAACGTGAGCGTCGCCTTGTCCGCATCCGGCGCGAACGGCTCGCGCGCGCCCGCGACGATCGCAAAGCGCGTGGTGTTCCCATCGAACGTATGGATGTCCGCCGCGAGCACCTCCAGCCCATACCGCTGCGCTGCCAGGCGGCTGGCGATGGCCGCGCTGTGCACGTCGCCCTCCTCGCGCACGCGCTGGGCGCTGCCCGCCGTGTTGTACTGCGCCGCGCGCTCCCAGGACGGATGCGCGTCCAGGAACGCCGCGCACTGCATCAGCGCCTGCGCGTGCGAGTACACGCGCCGCACATCCTCCAGGCGCGCGCCCGGCAGGCCCAGCAGGCAGTGGCGCACCTGCACCATCTGCTCGCCGACGATGCGCAGGCTGTAGCGGCCCAGCAGATCGTACACATCGTACACCGACCCGGCGGACGAGTTCTCCAGCGGCGCGACGCCATAGCGCGCACGGCCCGACGCCACCGCCTCGAACACCTGCTCAAACCCGCGGCAGGCGATGCGCTCGCGCGCCTCGCCGAAGTAGGCGATCAGCGCCTCCTCGGCAAACGCGCCCGGCACGCCCGAATAGGCCGCGCCCTGCGGCCCCGCCTGCAGCATCAGCGCCTGCTGGCGCGCGCGGCTGAGCGCCATGATCTGCCGGTACAGCGCGCGCACGTCCTCCCCATTGTCCGCCTGCGCCAGCGCGGCGCGCGCATCCAGCACCTGTTCCTCCCGCGCCGCGTCCAGCACCGGCAGGCCGCGCTCCAGCTTATAGGCCGCCACCTGCTCGCTCACGCCCATGCGCGTCTCAAACAGGCGCACCATGTCCCGATCGATTGCGTCGATCTGCGCCCGAAGCGCCTGCAAGTCCTCGCTCATCCCCGCGTCTCCTCCTCCAGCAAAAGGTCCGTCAGCGCCAGCAGCATCGCGCTCTCCACGACCGGCACTGCCCGCGGCACGATGCACGGGTCGTGCCGGCCGCGGATCTCAATCTGCGCGTCCGCCATGCACGAGACGTCCACCGTGCGCTGCGGCTGCGCGATCGACGGCGTCGGCTTGACCGCCACGCGGCAGACCACCGGCATGCCGTTGGTGATGCCGCCCGTCACGCCGCCGTTGTGGTTCGTCTCGCACGTCACGCGGCCATCCTGCACGCGCATCGCGTCGTTGGCCCCGCTGCCGCGCATTGCGCACAGCCCGAAGCCGTCGCCGAACGCCACGCCCTTGACCGCCGGGATCGAGAAGAGCAGGTGCGCGAGCGTCGACTCCAGCGAGTCGAAGAACGGCGCGCCCAGGCCCGCCGGCACGCCCACCGCCGCGACCTCGATCGAGCCGCCCACGCTGTCGCCCGCCAGGCGCGCCTCCTCCACGCGCGCGCGCATCGCCGCCTCGCGCGCGGGATCCAGCAGCGCAAAGCGCGCATCCCGCAGCGCCCGCAGCGTCTGCGCGTCCACGCCCACGGGATCCATCGGCGCGTCCTCGACCCCCGCGATGGAGGCGATGTGCGCGCCGACCTCGATGCCCCGCGCCGCCAGCGCCTGCCGGCACAGCGCGCCCGCGAACACCAACGGCGCCGTCAGCCGTCCGGAGAAGTGCCCGCCGCCGCGCGGGTCGTTCATGCCGCGGTACTTGACGTAGCCCGCGTAGTCCGCGTGGCCCGGGCGCATCAGCCGCTGCATCGCCTCGTAGTCGCCGGAGCGCACGTTCGTATTCTCGATCAGGCCGCACAGCGGCGCGCCGGTCGTATGCCCGCGGTACAGCCCCGACACGATGCGCACGCGGTCGGCCTCGCGCCGCGCCGTCGCCGTCGGGTCCTGGCCTGGCGCGCGGCGCGCCATGTCGCGCGCGACCGCCTCCTCATCGACCGAAAGGCCGATGGGCAGGCCGTCCACGACCACGCCGATCGCCGGCCCGTGCGACTCGCCGAAGATCGTCAGTTGCAGGTTATTCCCCCACGTCGAGCGCATGCGTCATTCCTCCCAGCGATGCGTATTCCCGATAGAATGCGGGCGCGCTCTTGCGCACCGACTCCGCGCCCGAGAGCGCCGTCCCGCCCTCGCACGACGCGGCCGCCACGCACAGCGCCATGGCGATGCGGTGGTCGTTCCACGCGTCCACCGCCGCCCCGTGCAGGCGCGCGCCGCCCTGCACCGTCAGCCCGTCCGGCGTCTCGCGCACGTCCGCGCCCATCCGGCACAGCCCCTCGCGCATCGCCGCCAGCCGGTCGCACTCCTTGATGCGCAGCCGCCCCGCGTTCACGATCCGCGTGACGCCCTGCGCGGCGCACGCGGCCACGCACAGCGCCGGCACCAGGTCCGGGATCTGCGCGGCGTCGATCGTCGTGCCCGTCAGGCGCGACGGGTACGCGCACAGCGCCGGGCCGTCCGGACTGTCCGCCCAGCGGATGTCCGCGCCCATCGCGCGCAGCACCTGCACGACCGCGCGGTCGCCCTGCGTGGAATCGGGCAGCAGGCCCGTCAGGCGCACGCCCTGCGGCGCGCCGGCCGTCGCGCCCGCCACCAGGTAAAACGCCGCGTGCGACCAGTCGCCCTCGACCTGCACGCGCCCCGGCGAGCGATAGCGCTGCCCGCCCGGCACGAAGAGCGTGCGCTCATCCCGCCACGCGGAGCGCACGCCAAAGCGCGCGAGCATCTCCCGCGTGAGCGCCACATACGCGCCCGACTCCAGCGGCGTGGTCAGCGTCAGCGTCGAGTCCTGCGCGCACAGCGGCAGCGCGTACAGCAGTCCCGTCACGAACTGGCTGGACACGTCGCCGCGCAGGCGCATCCGACCGCCCTGCAGCCGTCCGTCCAGCGTCAGGCTGCCCGGGCCGTCTTCCCAGCGCGCGCCCATCGCGGCAAACAGCGCGCGGTATACGTCCTGCGGGCGCTCCATCAGCCGCCCATGGCCGATAAAGCGCACCGGCCCGCGCCCGTCCAGCGCCAGCGGCATGAAGAAGCGCAGCGTCGAGCCCGACTCGCCGCAGTCGGCCTCGCGCAGCCCAGGCGAGGCCGGAATGCCGCCGCCGCGCAGGCGCGCGCGCACAAATCCCTCCTGCGCGCCGGAGAGCGGCTCCAGCGCGCAGTCCGCCAGCAGGCCCAGCGCGCGGGCGCAGCGCAGCGTGGCCTCGACATCGGCCGACAGCTGCAGCGGCGCGACCTCGCACGGCTCGGGCGCGAGCGCGGCGGCCAGCACCGCGCGGTGCGAGGCGGACTTGCTGGGCATCACGCGCAGCGTGCCGCCCAGCGCAGCGGGGCGAATGATGCGGATCATGGGGCCACCTCCCGTTCTTGCTTGTTCAGGCCCGTCAGAGCAGGGCCTCCAGCGCGGCCTGATCGACCTCGTGCGTCGCCGCGCGGCCGATGCGCTCGAGCACGACGACCTGCACGCGCCCGCCGGACGCCTTCTTGTCCAGGCGCATGGCGCGCGCGAGCGCCTCGCGCGGCAGGTTCGGGGCCTGCGTGGGCAGCCCATAGGCGCGCAGCACGCGCTCGATGCGCGCGGCCGTGCCCGGCTCCGTCACGCCCCAGCCCTCGCCCCAGCGCGCCGCCGCGACCATGCCCATGCACACGCCCTCGCCGTGCAGCACCTGGCCGTAGCCCGCGGCGTTCTCCACCGCGTGGCCCAGCGTATGCCCGAAGTTCAGCTGCGCGCGCACGCCCTTATCCAGCGGATCGCGGCGCACGTAGTCCGCCTTGAGCGCACAGCAGCGTGCGATCACCCCGTCGATGTGCGCCCACAGCGCCGCCCGGCCGCCCGCCTGCTCGATGCGCGCAAAGAGCGCCTCGTCGGCGATGCAGCCGTACTTGATCACCTCGCCCAGGCCCGCGCCAACCTGGCGCGCGTCCAGCGTATCCAGCGTATCCACGTCGATGAGCACGCGCTCGGGCTGATAGAACGCGCCGACCAGGTTCTTGCCGCGCGGCAGGTTCACGGCCGTCTTGCCGCCCACGGACGAATCCACCTGCGAGAGCAGCGTCGTCGGGACCTGGATCAGCCGCACGCCGCGCAGAAAGCTCGCCGCCGCATAGCCCGCCAGGTCGCCCACGACGCCGCCGCCCAGCGCGACGACGAAGTCCCGCCGCGACAGGCCCGCATCCAAAAACGCGTCGTACAGCGCGGCCAGCTGCGCAAGGCTCTTGCTCTCCTCGCCCGCCGGCACCGTGTACAGCGACGCCCGCGCGCCCGCCAGCCCCAGCGCGCGCAGCATCGCCTGCCCATAGAGCGGGGCCGTGTTCGTATCGGCCACGACGAGCGCGCGCCGCCCCGCGCACATCGAAAGCGCCTGCTCTGCCTGCGCAAGCAGCCCGCGCCCGATCAGGATGTCATAGCTGCCGTTCTGCGCCTCAACGCGTACGGTTTGCACGGTTGTACGCCTCCTTTCTTGAAGAGGCCGCCGCCAGGCGCGCGCGCAGCGCCTCGCGCTCCCCGCCGCGCAGCAGCGCCACGTAGTCCTCCAGCTTGCCGATCAGCTCCTCCGTCTCCTGCGCCAGCGCGTCCCGGTTTTGCCAGAACAGCTCCGTCCACAGGTCCGGGTCCAGCGCCGCCACGCGCGTCGTGCCGCGGAATGACCCGCCCTCGAACCCGTAGCTGTCCGCCAGCGCGTCCTGCTCGCAGATCGCCACCGCCAGCACGTGCATCATCTGGCTGGTGTAGGCCACGCGCAGGTCATGCGTGAGCGGATCCGTGCGGATGACATCCGCGCAGCCCATGGCGCGGGCCATGCGCTCCACGCGCGCGACCGCCTGCGCGTCCTCGCCGCCCGAGAGCACCAGGATGTAGTGCGCGCCCACGAACAGCGAGCCCGTCGCGTTTTCGTAGCCGCCGTGCTCCTTGCCCGCCATCGGGTGCCCGCCCACGAAGTGCGCGCCCGGCGTCAGGTACGCGCGCGCGGCCTCAAACACCGGCCGCTTCACGCCGCACACATCCGTCACCAGCGCGCCCGGTCGCACGCGCGCGCCATGCGCGCGCAGGAAGTCCACGCATCCCTGCGGATGCAGGCACAGCACGATCACGTCCGCGCGCTCGACCGGCGCCTGCGCGGCATCCGCATAGGCCGCCTCGACCACGCCCTCGCACAGCGCCGCCGCGCGCGTGTCCGGGTCCCTGTCCACGCACAGGGCCCGCATGCCCTCGAACCCGCGCAGCGCCTTGGCCATGCTGCCGCCGATCAGCCCCAGGCCGACGAAGAGGATCACAGCGTGCGCTCCACGATCGGGGCCAAGGCGTGAATCTTGGCCACCAGCTGCGCAAACTGCGGCGGCGTCAGCGACTGCGCGCCGTCGCACAGCGCGCGCGCCGGGTCGTTGTGCACCTCGATGATCAGGCCGTCCGCGCCCGCGGCGATCGCCGCCAGCGACATGCGCTCCACCATCCACGCCTGGCCCGTCGCGTGGCTGGGATCGACCAGCACCGGCAGGTGCGACAGGCGCTTGACCGCCAGCACCGCCGACAGATCCAGGGTATTGCGCGTATACGTCTCAAACGTGTGGATGCCCCGCTCGCACAGGATCACGTTCTCATTGCCCGCGGCCATGATGTACTCCGCGCTCATGAGCCACTCCTCGATCGTGGCGGACAGGCCGCGCTTGAGCAGCACGGGCTTGCGCGTCTTGCCCAGCTCGCGCAGCAGGTCGAAGTTTTGCATGTTGCGCGCGCCCACCTGGATGACGTCCACGCGCCGGTCGAACTCCTCCACCAGCGCGGGGCTCATGATCTCCGTGACGATGGGCAGGCCGCTCTCCGCGCGCGCCTCCTCCAGCATCGCCAGTCCCTCCAGCTTCAGCCCCTGGAATGCGTAGGGCGACGTGCGCGGCTTGAACGCCCCGCCCCGCAGCATCGACGCGCCGCTGGCCCGCACCGCCAGCGCGATGCCCGTCACCTGGTCGATCGACTCCACCGAGCACGGGCCCGCCACCAGCGCCAGCTGCCGACCGCCCACGCGCACGCCGCTGCAGTCGATGACGCTCTGCTCCGGGTGGAACTTGCGGTTCGCCTTCTTGAACGGCTCCGACACCGGCATGACGCGCTCCACGCCCTCGCGCATCAGGAAATCCGTCGGGTCCAGGCTCGCCACGTCCCCGATCACGCCCAGCACCGTGCAGTCCACGCCGCTGTTGCGCTGCACCTGCATGCCGCGCCCTTCCAGCTCCGAAATCAGCGAGTCGATGCTCTCCTCGCGCGCCTTGGGCTTCATGATGATGATCATATCCGCACCCTCTCTTCGTTTCCTTCGCTACGGCATGCGCCGCGCCCTTCGATCACGAAAAAAGAGGCCCCCGCCGCGCTGCGGCGAAAGCCCCTGCATTCCGTGCGTATACATGCCCGGAACGGCTGCTTTACGCGCTGCGGCCGCTTTTTTGTGCGCCGAAAAAGCCGTAGCCAAAATAGCTATAGCTGTTAAATCGCACAAAATTGCGGCGCATGCCGTGCATCGTCCGTTCCTCCTGCATGTATTGGCATTAGTATAGCACCCGCGCGCGCCGATGGCAAGCGAAAAATTTTTTCTGCGCAAACGGAAAAAAAAGGGGCTTGACAGATGCGCCGCCGGGCTGTATAATGCCCACAACCTCATAGCAACGGCGTCGAAGGAGACGAGTACCTCGCGCATTTCATCAGGGAGGCCGGGCCATGGACTGAGAGCCCGGCTGAAATCCCCGCCCGGGAAAGAACGCTCCTGAGCCGGCCTGCCGACCGCGCAAGCATAGGCATGTCCGTTTCCCGCGTTAAGGGTTCACGAGGCCGCCCGGCCTCATTAAGTGGGCGATGACGCATGTTGGTGCCGCTCTCGCCAAATTGGGTGGTACCGCGGGGTATTTGTATTCCCGTCCCGAGTTGATGTGTTTCAACTCGGGATTTTTGTTTTTCCCGCGCCGCCCGCATGATGAAGGAGGCTTCCCTGATGAAGACGATGACCCCTGCCGACAGACCCTTCACCCTCTTGGACGTGCTCGCCGCGCCCGAGGGCGCGACCGTCTCCTTTCACGGCATGGCGCACGCCGTGCGCGACCTGGGCGACGTGTGCTTCGTGCTGCTGCGCACCGCGCAGGGCGCGCTGCAGTGCGTGGTGTGCCCCCCGCTGACCCCGCCCCGCCCCGGCGACGCCCTGCGCGTGCAGGGCACGGTCTGCCGCGACGCACGCGCCCCCGGCGGCGTGGAGCTGCGCCTGAGCGCGCTGCAGGTGCTCACCTCGCCCGAGGCGCCCATGCCCGCGCCCATCGACAAGTTCCGCATGCGCCTGTCGCAGGACACGGACCTCGCCCTTCGCCCCGTGACGCTGCGCAACCTGCAAAAGCGCGCCGTGTTCAAGGTGCAGGAGGGCGTGGTGCGCGGCTTCCGCGAGTGCCTGCAGGACGAGGGCTTCACCGAGATCCACACGCCCAAGCTGGGCGCCAACACCGCCGAGGGCGGGGCCAACGTCTTTCGCCTGGACTACTTCGGCCGCAGGGCCGCGCTGGCGCAGAGCCCGCAGTTTTACAAGCAGACGATGGTCGGCGTGTTCGAGCGCGTGTTCGAGGTCGGGCCGGTCTTCCGCGCGGAGAAGCACAACACCGCCCGCCACCTGAACGAGTACACCTCGCTGGACCTGGAGATGGGCTTCATCGACTCGTTCGAGGACGTGATGCGCATGGAGGTCAAGGTGCTCGCGCGCATCATGGAGGTGCTGCGGCGCGACTACGCCCCGCAGCTGCAGGCGCTGGACGTGCGCCTGCCCGCCTGCGACGCGATCCCGGCGGTGCGCTTTGACGAGGCCAAGCGCATGGCCGCCGAGCGCTACGGCCGCCCGATCCGCGACCCGTTCGACCTGGAGCCGGAGGAGGAGCAGCTGATCTCCCGGCTGTTTGAGGAGGAGTACGGCTCGCAGTTCGTGTTCGTGACGCACTATCCGAGCAAGAAGCGCCCCTTCTACGCCAAGGACGACCCGGCCGACCCGCGCTACACGCTCTCGTTCGACCTGCTGCTGCGCGGCATGGAGATCACCACCGGCGGCGAGCGCATCAGCGGCTACAGCGAGCAGGTGGAGAAGATGCGCCGCAAGGGTCTGGACCCCGCGGACTTTGGCTCCTACCTGATGATCCACCGGCACGGCATGCCACCGCACGGCGGGCTGGGCATCGGCCTGGAGCGGCTGACCGCGCGGCTCGTCGGCGCGCAGAACGTGCGCGAGGCGTGCCTGTTCCCCCGCGACACCCTGCGCCTGGACCCGTGAGCGAAAGGAGGACCCCTGCATGAAGGTCACAAGGGAATTGGTCGACTCCGTCGCGCATCTGGCGCGGCTGGATCTGGATGCGGCCGAGCGCGAGGCCGCGCTGCGCGACCTGACGCGCATCCTGGACTACGTGGACGCGCTCTCGGCGCTGGATACGGACGGCGTGCAGCCCATGAGCCACGCGCTGCGCCTGCAAAACGTCCTGCGCGCGGACGAGCCCGCGCCCTCCATGGCCGCGCAGGACGTGCTGCAAAACGCGCCGGAGCGCAAGGACGGCTGTTTCCTCGCGCCCCGCGCCGTCGAGTGAAGGGAGGAGCGCACATGCAACTGACGGATCTGACCGCCCTGGAGCTGGGCGCCGCCATCAAGAGCCGCGCCTGCAGCGTGGAGGAGGCCGTGCGCGCCTCGCTTGCGCGCATCGCCGCGCTGGATGGGCGCATCGGCGCGTTCATCACGGTGTGCGAGCAGGAGGCGCTGCAGGAGGCCCGCCGCGTGCAGCGCGGCATCGACGACGGCTCGCTGACCCATCCGCTGGCCGGCGTGCCCATGGCGCTCAAGGACAACCTGTCCACGCGCGGCGTGCGCACCACCTGCGGCTCGCGCATGCTGGAAGGCTACGTGCCCACGTTCGACGCGACGGTGGTGGAGCGCCTGCGCGCGCTGGGCGCGGTGTGCGTGGGCAAGACGAACATGGACGAATTCGCGATGGGCTCCTCGACGGAGACGTCGTACTTCCACCCCACGCGCAACCCCTTTGATCCCGCGCGCGTGCCGGGCGGCTCCTCCGGAGGCAGCGCCGCGGCCGTCGCCGCGCGCGAGGTGCCCTACGCGCTGGGCTCGGACACCGGCGGCTCCATCCGCCAGCCCGCGTCCTTCTGCGGCGTGACCGGCCTCAAGCCCACCTACGGCGCGGTCTCGCGCTACGGCCTGATCGCCTACGCCTCCTCGCTGGACCAGATCGGCCCCCTGTGCCGCGACGCGCTGGACGCCGCCGCCGTCCATGCCGCCATCGCCGGCGCGGACGCGCGCGACGCCACCAGCGTGCAGGCCCCGCCGCTGCCGCCCCTGGGCGCGCCGGACCTTGCCGGCCTTTGCGTGGGCATCCCCGAGGAATACCTGGGCGAGGGCCTGGACCCCCAGGTGCGCGCGCGCGTGCTGGACTGCGCGCAGACGCTGCGCGAGCTGGGCGCGCAGGTCGAGCGCTGCTCCATGCCCGCGCTGCGCGCCGCCATCCCCGCCTATTACGTGCTCGCCTCCGCAGAGGCCAGCTCTAACCTCTCGCGCTACGACGGGATCAAGTACGGCTACCGCGCCGCCCCGCGCCCGGACGGCGAGGAGGACCTGACCGGCCTGTACGCGCGCACGCGCAGCGAGGGCTTCGGCCGCGAGGTCAAGCGCCGCGTGCTGCTGGGCACGTTCGCGCTGTGCAGCGGCTACTACGACGCCTACTATGCCAAGGCGCAGCGGGCGCGCGCGCTCATCCGCGCGTCGTTTGACGAGGCGCTGGCCCGCTTTGACGCGCTGCTGGGCCCCACCGCGCCCACGACCGCCTTCCCGCTGGGCGAGCGCCTGGACGATCCGCTGCAGATGTACCTGGGCGACATCTACACCGTGTCGGTCAATCTGGCCGGCCTGCCGGGGCTTTCGATCCCCTGCGGCGCGGATGCGCAGGGCCTGCCCGTGGGCGCGCAGCTGATCGCCGCGCCCTTTGGCGAGGGCACGCTGCTGCGCATCGCCGCCGCCTACCAGGCCGCCACCGGCCACCACAGACGCGCTCCAAAGGAGGTGGGCTGAATGACCGCCTATGAGATGGTCGTCGGGCTGGAGGTGCACGTGGAGCTGGCCACGCGCACCAAGCTCTTCTGCGCCTGCTCCGCCGCGTTCGGCGGCGCGCCCAACACCCACTGCTGCCCCGTGTGCTCGGGCATGCCCGGCGCGCTGCCCGTGCTCAACCGCCGCGTGGTCGACCTGGCCATTGCCACCGGCCTGGCGCTGGGCTGCCGCATCACGCGCCACACCCAGTTTGACCGCAAGAACTACTTCTATCCCGACCTGCCCAAGGCCTACCAGATCTCGCAGCTGTACATGCCCATCTGCCGCGGCGGCAGCGTCCAGATCGACGTGGGCGGCGCCAGGAAGGACGTGCGCATCCACGAGATCCACATGGAGGAGGACGCGGGCAAGCTCGTGCACGACCCATGGACCGACCGGACAATGGCCGACTACAACCGCTGCGGCGTGCCGCTGCTGGAGATCGTCTCCGAGCCGGACATGCGCTCGCCCGAGGAGGTCGTCGCCTACCTGGAGAAGCTGCGCGCCACGCTGCAATACCTGGGCGTGTCGGACTGCAAGATGCAGGAGGGCTCGCTGCGCGCGGACGTGAACCTGTCCGTGCGCCCCGTGGGCAGCGAGGCGCTGGGCACCCGCACCGAGATGAAGAACCTGAACAGCTTCAAGGCCATCGCGCGCGCGGTGGCGGGCGAGTTCCGCCGCCAGGTGGAGCTGCTCCAGGACGGCCGCGCCGTGCGCCAGGAGACGCGCCGCTGGGACGACAACAAGGACACGTCCTTTGCGATGCGCTCCAAGGAGGACGCGCAGGACTACCGCTACTTCCCCGAGCCCGACCTGCCGCCGCTGGTCATCGACGAGGCATGGATCGAGCGCGTGCGCGCATCGCTGCCCGAGCTGGCGGAGGCGAAGATCGCCCGCTTCCAGCGCGACATGGGCCTGAGCGAGCGCGACGCGCGCGCCCTGACCGCCGAAAAGCCGCTGTGCGACCTGTTCGAGCAGACCGCCGCGTGCTGCGCCCGGCCCAAGGACGCGGCCAACTGGGTCATGGGCGAGGTGCGCGCCGCGCTCAAGGCGCGCGGCCTGGCCCCCGACGCGCTGACGCTCGCGCCCGAGGCGCTTGCGCGTATCGTACTGCTCACCGCACAGGGCAGCCTCGCCCGCGACGGCGCGCGCGAGGCGCTGCAGGCCGCCATGGACGCATCGCCGGACGCGCCGTTGGACGTGGACGCCTTTGCGCGCGCGCATGGCCTGCTGCTCGCGCGGGACGACGGCGCCTGCGAGCGCGCGGTGCGCGAGGCGCTGCAGGCCTTCCCCGCGGAGGTTGCGCGCTGCCGCGCGGGCGAGGAGAAGCTGGTGGGCTTCCTCGTGGGCCAGGCGATGAAGCGCATGCCGGGCCGCGGCGACCCGCGGCGCGTGAGCGAGCTGCTGCGCGAGGCGCTGCGCGCGCCGGACGCATAAGAAAAAGGGGCCGGACCTCCCGATGGAGGCCCGGCCCCTTTTTTCATTTCTTCAGCGCTTGAATTTCTGCACGATGTCCAGCACCGCCTCGGCCACATAGGCCGCGTCCTCCACGGACAGGCGCGAGTACATCGGCAGCGAAATCTCCGTATCCGAGAACCGCTCGGCCCGGGGGAAGTCGCCCGGCGCGAACCCGAAGCGCGCCCGGTAGGCGCTCATCAGATGCACGGGCAGGAAGTGCACGCTCGTGCCCACGTTGCGCTCGGCCAGCTCCGCCACAAAGCGGTCGCGGTCGATCGTCAGCGCCTCGGGCCGGATGCGCAGCACGTACAGGTGGCGGCTGTGCACGGTGTTCTCAGGCGTCTGCTGCAGCACCAGCGCCTCGCACGGCGCAAACGCGCGCTCGTATACCTCCACCGCCTGCATGCGCGCCGCCTGCATCTGCGGCATGCGCTCCAATTGCGTCAGGCCCAGCGCCGCCTGCAGGTCGAACATGTTGTACTTGTAGCCGAACTCCGTCACGTCGTAGCGGAACGAGCCGCCCTTGCCGTAGCGCTTCCACGCGTTGCGGCTCATGCCGTGGCAGGAGAGCACGCCCGCGCGCTCGGCAATGCCGTCGTCGTCGGTGACGAGCATGCCGCCCTCGCCCGTGGCCAGGTTCTTCGTCGCGTAGAAGCTGAACGACGCCGCGCCCATCGGATGGCAGCCGATGGGTTCGCCGTGGTAGCGCGTCTCCACGGCGTGGGCGGCGTCCTCGCTCAGGAACAGCCCATGCGCCCGGCACAGCGCGCGCACGGCGTCCAGGTCGCAGGCGACGCCCGAGTAGTGCACGGGCACGACGGCCCTGGTGCGCTTCGTGATCCTGCGCTCGATCTGCTCGGGGTCGATGCAGCCGGTGCGCTCGTCGATGTCGGCAAAGACCGGCGTCGCGCCCGTGTGCACGATGGTGCTGGCCGTGGACGCGAACGTCAGCGGCGAGGTGATGACCTCGTCTCCCGGCCCGATGCCCTGCGAGAGCAGCGCCAGGTGCAGCGCCGCCGTGCACGAGTTGACCGCGATGGCGTGCTTGGCGCCCACGTACTGCGCAAAGCGCTTTTCAAACTCGACGGTCAGCGGGCCCTTGGCCCACCAGCCGGAGCGGATCGCCCCGGCGACCGCGTCGACCTCCCGCTCGGACACATCCGGGATGCAGAAGGGGATGAACGTCTCTCGTACCTTGAACATGGCAGTCTCCTTTTGTCGTAGGTTGGGGCGTCACAGCCCCAGCAGCTGGATCGCCAGCAGGAAATAGATGCCCAGCGCGCAGGCATCGACGATCGTGGTGATCATCGGCGAGGCCATGATCGCCGGGTCCAGGCCCAGCTTCTTGGCGCCCATGGGCAGCAGGCAGCCCACGCCCTTGGCGATGATGACCGTGCACAGGATCGACAGGCTCACCGTCAGGGAGACGAGCACGTCCACGCGCACGAACAGCAGCATGCGCACGAAGTTCACCGCCGCCAGGATCGCGCCGCAGATCACCGCCACGCGCAGCTCCTTCCACAGCACGCGCCACACGTCGCGCGTCTCCACCTCGCCCAGCGCCAGGTTGCGGATGACCATGACCGACGTCTGCGAGCCGGAGTTGCCGCCCGTATCCATGAGCATGGGGATGAACGAGGTGAGCACCACCATGCTGGACAGCACGCTTTCAAACCGCGCGATGATCGCGCCCGTGAACGTGGCCGAGATCATGAGCAGCAGCAGCCACGGCACGCGGTGCTTGGCCAGCGTCCACACGCTCGAGCGCAGGTATTCCTCGTCCGAGGGCGTCATGGCCGCCATCTTCTCGAAGTCCTCGGTGTTCTCCTCCTGAATGACGTCGACGATGTCGTCGACCGTGATGATGCCCACCAGCCGCTCCTCCGCGTCGACGACCGGGATGGACATCAGGTCATAGCGGCGGAAGTTGCGCGCGACGGCCTCCTGATCGTCCGTCGTGTGCGCAAAGACCGGATCCGCCTCCATGATCTCGCGCATCGTCTGCGTCTCGGGCGCGACGATCAGCTTGCGCAGCGAGACCGTGCCCAGCAGCTTGCGCTGCTGGTCGATCACGTAGCAGGTGTAGACCGTCTCCTTGTCCACGCCCGTGCGGCGGATGTGGTCCATCGCCTTGCGCACGGTGTAGTAGTCGTGCAGGTCGACAAACTCCGTGGTCATCAGGCTGCCGGCGCTGTTCTCCGGATAGCGCAGCAGCTGGTTGATCTGGCTGCGCGTCTGCTGATCCGCGTTTTGCAGCACCTTCTTGACCACGCCCGCGGGCATCTCCTCCAGAAAGTCGACCGTGTCGTCCATGAACATCTCGTCCATCAGGTGGCGGACCTCCAGGCCCGACATCGACTCCACGATCGCGCGCTGCTCCTCCGCGGACATATAGGAGAACACGTCCGCGGAGATGTCCTTGGGCAACAGGCGGAACAGGCGCACGACCAGATCCTTGTCCTGCTCCTCCATCGCCTCGGCGATGTCGACCGGCGGGATGTGCGACACGCGCTCCTTGAAGCGCTGAATCTCGCCCGCCTGCACCAGCTGGGTCAATTCCAGCAGGATTTCCTTCTCTTCCATGTTCTATCGCTCCTCTCGTTCTGATTCGGGGTGGATCAGGACGCGAGGCCCTCCCTTTACGCCGGCAGGCCGGGCGGGGGCGCGCCGAAAAGCGGGCAGCGCGCTCCGTTCGTCGCCGGCGGCCTTGGGGGAACGCCCGCGTCGTGACCATGATCGTCCACGCTGCTCACCTCTCCTTCCTCTTGCGCAAATCGGGGGGACGCCCCGTATAGGGTAACGCCGCCCCCGCAAAAAGTCAAGCCCTTTCGCACGCCTATAGCGTGTTCCCCTCGTGCTCGATGTATTCCTCCAGGCACCAGCCGTTGTATTCCATGACCGTGGCCACCTCCAGCCCCACATAGCGGATGTGCCACGCCTCGGGCAGGTAGCCCGTGATCTCCTGCTTGCCCTCCGGATAGCGCACGACGAACCCGTACGCATAGCAGTTGGCGTGCAGCCACTTCTGCTGCTGCGTGCCCTTGAACGACACGCCGGGCACCGTGATGTCAAACGCCAGGCCCGTCTGGTGCTCGCTCGCGCCCGCCGGCGCCACCAGCTGATAGGTCGCCTGCAGCGCCTTCTGCGCCGACAGGCCGTTCTCCGTCCGATAGATGTAGGCCTGCTCGTCCACCAGCGACTGCTGGTAGTCGTACGTGCGGTAGCCCGCGCTCACCTGCCAGTTGTCCACGCCCTGCGCCACCGCGTCGCGGATCATCACGATCAGCGCCTCCACGGCCGTGCGGTCGCCCTGGATGTCCGCGCCCTTGACCTTGAGCAGCCCCTCGGGCACCACGTCGCGCAGGTACACCAGATCGTCCGGCACGAAGTCCGCGCCGAGCGTATGCTCGCGGTTGACCAGCAGGATCGTCGCGCGCGGCGCGGGCGCGGCCGTGGGGGCCGGCGTGGGCGCAGGCGTCGGCGCAGGCGTAGGGGTCGGCGTCGGGGTCGGCGTCGGGGTCGGCGTGGGTGTGGGCGTAGGCGTGGGCGTGGGCGTCGCCGTCGGGATTGGCGTGGGCACGGGCGTGGGCGTCACGCCCAGCAGCGGCCCGGCGACGGCGTAATACGCCGCGTCGACAAACGGCCTGTAGCCATAGACGAGCAGCAGATCCGCCAGGATGACCGACAGCAGCACGCACAGCGCGATCAGCAGCCGCTTGAACGGATTGGGCGGCCGCCTGCGGCGCGCGCGTTTCCCGCCTCGGGCCATGATCCTGTCCCTCCTCACGGCCGGCCGCCCTCTGAGACGATGTCGACCCAGTCGTAGATCTGCTCGTCGTGCTCGTACACGTCGTAGATGTCGTGCACGCGGCCCTCGTCCGCGGCCAGGGCATATGCGATGGCGTCGTTGATCTCGGGCGAGTGGTGCGTGGTGTCCTTGTAGTTGTTCAGATCCAGCACCCAGTCCGCGCGCGTCTGGAAGTCGTAGAGCTTCACGTTCTCATACGGCAGCAGGCGCTCGGTGATCAGATCCTTCATGTTGAGCACGAAGTCCAGGTGCCCCTTCTGGCGCATGAGCACGTATTCCATGACGCTGTAGGGCGGGAAGTAGATCAGGAACTCCGTCTCCGGGTGCTGCTCGATGAACGGCAGCAAATTGTACTCCAGGTTGTCGTTCATCTGCCGGTCGTAGATGCTGATGTCCCACTGGTCGGGCGCGCCGGCCGTCGGGTTCACGCCCTTGAGCACCTCCGCCTCGGAGAACTCGTAGTTGCCGCCCCAGTAGTACATGCTGTCGCGCGTCAGGTAGGTCAGGCCCTCGGCGTTGTACTGGTACGTCTCGTAGAGCCTGTCAAAGAGGATGTCCTTATTGAGCAGGTAGTACACGTCATTGAAGGGGTTGTCGTCGTACAGGTACATGGGCACGTACTGCGCGGTCTCGTCCTTCTCGGCGATGAACGAGTAGATGTCCAGCCCGTAGACGATGCGCTTCATCTCGCGCGTGCGGAAGGCCACGTCCATCAGGATCGCGTGGTTGTGCGCGGTGCCGCCGCTGGTCACCAGCTTGATCCACTCGCCGCCGAACAGCTCGTCGTACAGCGAGGGCGCGCTGTTCTCCGTCAGCGACGTGCCCACGATCGCGCTGTCGTAGCTGTAGTGCTTGGCGATGCCCGCGTTGGTATACACCTGCGTGGCGTAGTCGATCAGCGGCGTGTACCACGTCGCCTGCCGGTAGATCTGGAGCGGATCGACGACGAACACCGTGCCCGCGCACAGCAGCAGCGCCGCCAGCAGCGCCGAAAGCACGCCGATGCAGAATTTCTTGCTCATGCCGTTCATCCCTCCCGATCAGAAGTTGTAGTACAGGAACACGCTCACGCCCGACAGCGAGAGCACGCACGCCACCAGCAGCACGACCGTCAGCGCCGCGCGGCCCAGCGTCGGCCTAAAGCGGTCGGTCAGCTCGTACGTGTTGGGCAGGCCCAGCACGCCCACGAGCGCCAGCACATACCACAGCTGCATCATGATGGCGTTGTAGCCGGGGTGCAGGTTGAGCGGCGTTTTGAACACGCCCGTGACGGAGCTGCT
Organism: uncultured Eubacteriales bacterium; assembly: GCA_944349855.1. Classification (GTDB taxonomy): domain Bacteria; phylum Bacillota; class Clostridia; order Christensenellales; family Aristaeellaceae; genus Beduinella. The sequence continues at coordinate 59,005 of CALVNS010000003.1, forward strand.
GATGGCGCCAAAGTCCATGGAGAACATCGCGCGCAGCACGGTCATGGCGCTGTCCATCGTCTCAGCGCGGAAGAAGACCCACGCCACCGTCACGAACAGGAACGTGATCAGCCAGCGCAGCGCCGGGTGCAGCCGGTCGTAGGGCCTGCGAAAGAGGCGGTAGAGCACGCTCATCAGCCCGTGCAGCCCGCCCCAGAGCACGAACAGCCAGCCCGCGCCGTGCCACAGGCCGCTGACGAGGAAGACGACCATCAGGTTGACGCACGTGCGCGCCAGGCCCCTGCGGCTGCCGCCCAGCGGGAAGTAGACGTACGTGGTGAAGAAGCGGCTGAGCGTCATGTGCCAGCGCTGCCAGAACTCCTTGATGCTCAGGGATTTATAGGGCGAGTTGAAGTTCTGCGTGATGCGGATGTTGAACATCTTGCCCAGGCCCAGGGCCATGTCGCAGTAGCCGGAGAAGTCAAAGTAGAGCTGGAACGTATAGCCCAGCGCGACCAGCCAGGCCTCGGGCGTGTTGAGCGCCTGCCCCGCCGCAAAGCCCCACTCGGCCACCTGCGCGAACGTATCCGCGACGATGACCTTCTTGAACAGGCCCAGCGCGAACGCGTACAGGCCGGGCGCGAAGTTGTCAAAGCGGAAGTGGCGGTTTTCCGGGTCGGCGAACTGGGGCACGATCTCGCTGTGCAGCACGATGGGGCCCGCGATCAGCTGCGGGAAGAACGTGACGAACAGCGCGTAGTCCAGGATGTTGTAGCGCGGCACCGTGCGCTTATAGCTGTCGATGACATAGGAGAGCTGCTGGAATGTGAAGAAGCTGATGCCCAGCGGCAGCACCAGGTGGTGCAGCACAAACGACGTGCCCGCCAGGGCGTTGAGGTTCTCCACGAAGAAGTCGTAATACTTATAGTAGCCCAGCACGCCCAGGTTGCCCGCCAGGCCCAGACCCAGCAACAGCCGGCGCACGCCCTGGCTGCGCACCGTCAGCATGCCCTGGCTGAGCGCGTAGTTGACGAGGATGCTCAGCACGATGATGGGCAGGTAGCGCACGTTGAAGTAGGCGTAGAACACGAGCGAACAGCCCACCAGCCACACCTTGTTCAGCGGCAGCCGCTTGCACAGCCGGCCCAGGCCGAAATAGCCCACCAGCGTGACGGGCAGGAAGGCGAGGATGAAGACGTAGGAATTGAACAGCATCTGTCAGGCTCTCTCCTTTTGCGCGAAATCCGGGCATAATCAAGGTCATTATACACGAAAGCCGCCCCCTCGTAAAGAAGGTACGGCCGGAAAAAGGGCTCATTCGCCGCCCAGCGCGGCGGTTTTGTTCGGCGTGGCGCGGCCCTCCAGGTTCGGCAGGCGCCGCTCGAGCGCCGCCATGGCGATCTCCACGTCCTCGTGCACCTCCTCGGGCGTGAACGCGCCGACCGTCACCATGTCGCACGGGCGGATCGTCGCGTAGGAGAACGTCAGCCCCACGTAGGGCGACACGCGCCCCGCCGCCATGGCCTTGATCGTCATGACCGGCTTTTTCGCCTCGTGGATGATCCGGGCGACCGCCTCGATCTCCACCTGCATCAGAAAGCCCGCGCAGTTGTAGATCTGGATGTACGTCTGCACGTCGTAGCCGTTGCGGTCGGAGTAGACGATCAGCTCCGGCATGTGCGCCGACAGGCCCGGCACCAGCCCCGCCTGGCGGATCATGTCCAGATAGTCCGGCAGGCGCTCGATCGTGCCCCTGTGCTTGTTCACCAGCTGCTCCACGCACGAGTGGTGCAGCAGGCAGATCGACGCGCCCATCTTCGCCGAGCGCTCGATGCGCGCGCGCGCCGCGGCGCGCCCGGCCGCGCTGTCCGTCACGTCGACGATGGGCGTGTCAATGATCGTCATCGGCCGGCCCGCGCGCTCGCCCGCCATCCCCACGCCCAGGAGCAGCGCGCCGTCCGGCTCAAACGGGCCCATGACCGCGTCGATCCCGTGGGCGAGGTAGGCCTCCATCAGGCGCGCGACGTCCTGCGCCTGCGCGTAGCGGCGGCGGATCAGCGCATCCGCCGCGGGGCTCGTGTGGCTGTAGCCGAGCACCCAGTTGGTGCCCGCGATCATGCGGGGCAGGGAGATCCCTTCGACCTGCGTGCGGGGAAAGGTTTGCACCGTCATTCCTCCTTTTGTGGGGTTCTTCGATGCGTTTGGAGTTCGCCCGCCGGGCGCGCATCTCCTGCCTGCGCGCCAAAAGGCGCAAAAAAAAAAGGGCCCCTGAGGGGGCCCTGAAAGGACGGCTCTTATCTTGGGTCCGCCGCGGGGCTTACCGGATACCTGCGCCCCAGCTGGCGCAGGCGCACGCACATCATCGGCACCAGCAGGATGCACGCGAACAGCCAGGCCAGCGGGTTGGCGTAGCACACCGCGGCGTAGCCCAGCGCGCCCACAAACGCAAACGCGACCAGCGCGCGCGCGACCATCTCGAAGATGCCCGCCAGCATCGCCGACATGCTGTAGCCCAGGCCCTGCAGGCTGTTGCGCAGCACCAGCAGCGTCATGAGCAGCACGAAGCCCATCGCATTGCCGCGCAGGAACTGGTCGATGTTTTGCAGGATCTGCACCTCTTCGGGCTTGATGAACAGCAGCGCGATCGTCGTGCCGAGGGTCATGGTCACCAGCATCGCCAGCGCCGTATAGGCCGCGCCCAGCAGCAGGCTCGTGCGCAGGCCCCAGCGGATGCGGTCCACGCGCTGCGCGCCCAGGTTCTGCCCGCAGTAGGTGGCCATGGTCGCGCCCAGCGCCTCCATCGGCTGGGTGACGATCATCTGTACCTTTGAGCCGGAGGTGACCGACGCCACGGCGTCCGAGCCGAGCGTGTTGACCGCACTTTGCAGCACGACCGAGCCCACGGCCGTCAGCGAGAACTGCAGGCCCATCGGCAGCCCGATGGCCAGGCCCACGCGCGCGCTCTGCGGATCGAACTTCCACTCGTCGCGCTGCGGGCGCAGCACCGGGAAGTGGCGCGCGATGTAGCGCACGCACAGCAGCCCCGACACCGCCTGCGCGATGACCGTCGCCCACGCGGCGCCCTCCACGCCCATGCCGAAGGCGAGGATGAACAGCAGGTCCAGCACGATGTTGAGCAGCGACGCCACGATCAGAAACAGCAGCGGCGTCTTGCTGTCGCCCAGCGCGCGCAGCAGGCCCGCCGGCAGGTTGTACAGCAGCGTGGCGAACGTGCCGCCGAAGATGACGATGATGTAGTCGTAGCTCTGCTCGAAGATGTCCTCCGGCGTGCGCATGAGGCGCAGCATCGGCCGGGTGAACACGAGCATCGCCGCGGTGACGACCACCGTCACGCCCAGCGTGATGTAGATCGCGCTGACCAGCGCGCGGCGCATGCCGTACATGTCGCCCGCGCCGAAGCGCTGCGACACGGGGATGCACAGCCCGCCGCACAGCCCCAGCGCAAAGCCCAGCACCAGGAAGTTGAACGAGCCCGTCGCGCCCACCGCCGCCAGCGCGCCCTTGCCGATGAACTGCCCGACGATGATGCTGTCGGCCATGTTGTACATCTGCTGAAAGAGATTGCCGATCAGCAGCGGGAAGAAAAAGGACAGGATCAGTTTCAGCGGCCTGCCCTCCGTCATGTCTCTGACCATAGCGAAATTCCTTCTCCATTCGGCCCGTGTCTCAGCCGCGTCTGCGGCCGCGTCTTCACCCGGGCGGCATTTGATTCGCCCTATTGTAGCGCAAAACCCCGCGCTTGGCTAGAGGGATTCCGAAAAAAAGGATTTTCACCAAATTGACCCGCCGGCGTTTGCGCAGGCGGTCAAAAAGCGGCGGGACCCGGCCCTAGCCCTCCTCGAAAAACACGCGCACGTCCGCATGCGGCAGGCGGCTGCGCAGCTGGTCGGCGAAGTCCTGCGCGCCGCGCCCCCGCGCCGCGCCCAGCACCAGACAGTCCACGTCGTTTTGCTGCGCCAGGTCGACCAGCGCGTCCACGGCGCTGTCCGCGCGCTCCACGACCATCTCCGCCCCGCAGGCCTGCGCGCAGCGGAACAGATACTCCAGCGCCTCGGCCTCCTGGCGCGCGCTCACGCCCATGAACGGCGCGCCGCCGGTGGCCACGTGCACCACCTTCATCTCGCCGTCCACCTGCCCCGCGATGCGCGCCCCCTCGCGGATGAGCCGCTCGCAGGTCTTCTGGCCCGTCACGCAGACCATGACCTTCAGCGCGTCGTTCCCGATCCGATCCATCGGCTTTCCGTCCTTCCTCCCCTCACGCGCGCGTGAGGCCGATCACAAAGTTGCTATGGCTGGTCACGCACACGCGCTCCCCCGCCGACAGCTCCGGCTGGGGCTTGCAGTGGTCGTAGTAGAACATGCGGTCGTCCTCCTCGTCGCCCTTCTGGCCGACGTTGACCACCAGCACGTGAAACTGCACGCCTTCCTTGAACGTCAGGTCCTGCGCGTAGGAGACCACCACGCCCTCCGTGCGCCGCGACAAGCCCGTCGTCACCTCGCGCAGGTAGCGCCGGTATGCGTACACCGGCCCCAGGCGCAGGCTGCACAGGAAGATCAGCAGCGCGCCCCACACAATGGTAACGACGATCGTGACGACTTCCATGCGCCGCACGAGCGAAAAAATCAGCAGCGCCAGCAGCGGCGCGGAATACAGCGCGATGCGCAGCCACTCCGACTTGAGCTGGCGCGCGTTCTCCTCCAGGTCCTTGGGGGTATACAGCTTTTCATCCATGGTCATCATCCTCTTTCGCGCCGCCTGGCGCGGCCTGCTTTCACTCAAGATTATGCCGCCTGGCGCTCCGTTTGTAAAGGGGGCTTTTCGCTTTTTCGCGCGCCGGTCAATCGCGCCGCGGCTCGAACCCGACCTGCCGCCCGTCCCACGTCAGCGCGCCCGTGCTGCCCGCCAGCCGCCCCTTCTCCATCACGGCCCGCAGCAGCTTCTCCGTCAGCTCCGGCCCGCCCGCGCGCCGGCAGCAGTCCTTCCACACCGTGAACGCGCACCCCTCGCGCCAGCGCGAGCAGCCAAAGGCCCGTTCGTTTTCCGTGATCCGCCCGCGCCCGCACGCCGGGCAGGCCAGGTCCAGCCGCTTTGCGCCCCCCGCGCGCCGGCCCTTTGGCGCCTCCGGCTCAAAGGCCACGTCCGGCGCCTCCTGCGCGGCGTAGCGCGTCATGCGCTCCGTCATGCGCGCGATGCCCGAGAGAAACCGCGCGCCATCCGCCTCGCCGCGCGCGATGCGCGCAAGCTCCCGCTCCCAGCGCCCCGTCGTCTCCGGCGAGGCGATCGCCTCCGGCGCCGCCTCGATCAGCCGCACGCCCTTGGGCGTGGCCACCAGCGAGCGCCCCTTGCGCGCCGCGTAGCCCATGTGGATCAGCCGCTCGATCGTCGCCGCCCGCGTGGCCGGCGTGCCCAGGCCGCTGTCCTTCATGCTCTCGCGCAGCGCCTCATCCTCAATGCGCCGCCCCGCCTGCTCCATCTCCCGCAGGATCGACGCGTCCGTGTGCTCGCGCGGCGGGCGCGTCCTGTCCTCCTTGACCCGCGCCGAGCGCACCGTCCGCGCGTCGCCCTCGCGCAGCGCCGGCAGCGGCGCCGCCTGCTGCGCCCTCTTGCGCGGCTGCAGGCACGCATCCTTCCAGCCGCTTTGCGTGACCACGCGCCCCGTGGACACGAACGCATGCCCGTCCACCTGCGTGATCACGCGCGTCGTCTCATACGTGTGCGCGGGCAGAAACGCCGCCAGCAGCCGCCGCGCCACCAGGTCGAACACCCGGGCCTCGTCCGGCGGCAGGGCGGACGCATCCGCCCTGCGCCCCGTGGGCACGATCGCGTGGTGGTCGCTGACCTTCGCGTCGTCAAACACCCGGCGCGTCTGCGGCAGCGTCTGCGGCAGGCGCGCGCGCAGCGGCGCGTACGCCTCGGGCAGCGCATGGATCGCGGCCTGCACGCGCGCGGCCATGTCCCGCGGCAGGTAGCGGCTGTCCGTGCGCGGATAGGTCAGCAGCTTGTCCCGCTCATAGAGCGCCTGCGCCGCGCGCAATGTCCGCTCGGCCGTGAAGCCCAGCAGCGCGTTCGCGTCGCGCTGCAGGCTCGTCAGGTCGTACAGCAGCGGCGGCGGCTCGCTGCCCGCCTCGCGCGCGCAGGCCGTCACCACGCCCGCGCGCCCGCGCACGGCGGCGGCGATCTCCCGCGCGCGCTCCGCCCGGTCGATGTGCCCATCCCCGCCCGCCGGGTCCATCCACTGGCCCGTGTAGTCGCCAAAGTCCGCCTGCACCGTCCAGTATTGCTGCGGCACGAACGCGTCGATCTCCAGCCGGCGGCGCACCAGCATCTGCAGCGTCGGCGTCTGCACGCGCCCCACGCTCAGCGGCACGCCGTAGCGCAGCGTGAACGCGCGCGAGAGGTTCATGCCCACCAGCCAGTCCGCCTGCGCGCGGCACGCGGCCGACGCATACAGCGCGTCATACGCCTGCGACGGGCGCAGCGACGCGAACCCCTCGCGGATGGCCTCGTCGGTCATCGACGAGATCCACAGCCGCTGCACCGGCCGCGTGCAGCCCGCCATCTCATAGATGTAGCGGAAGATCAGCTCGCCCTCGCGCCCCGCGTCCGTCGCGCACACGATGCGCGCCGTCTGCGCGTCGTTCATCAGCCGCTTGACCACGCGAAACTGCGCCGCCGTCTTGCGGATGACCTTGAGCGGGATGCGCTCGGGCAGGATGGGCAGGTCCTGCGCGCGCCAGCGCTTGTAGCGCGGATCGATCTCCTCGGGCTCGCACTGGGCCACCAGATGCCCAAGCGCCCAGGTGACCGTCCAGTCCCCGCCCTGCAGGCACCCTTCGGCGCGCTCGCGCGCGCCCAGCACGCGCGCGATGTCCCGCGCGACGGACGGCTTTTCCGCGACGACGAGCGTGCGCATGGCTTCCTCCTTTCACCGGCCGGGAGGCCGTCATGGACAAAGCGCGCGTCCCCCGGCGTGCGGAGGGCGCGCGCAGTCATCCCTGTTGCAGCGAGGCAAAGCGCGTATACTGCCCCAGCCAGGCGAGCTTGATCGTGCCCAGCGGGCCGTTGCGCTGCTTGGCCACGATGACCTCGGCGATGTTCTTGTCCTCGGTGTTGGGGTCGTAGTACTCCTCGCGGTGCAGGAACATGACGACGTCCGCATCCTGCTCGATGGCGCCCGAGTCGCGCAGGTCGGACAGGATCGGCCGCTTGTCGCTGCGCTGCGCGCCCGCGCGCGAGAGCTGCGCCAGGGCCATCACGGGCACGTTGAGCTCCTTGGCGATGCCCTTGAGCGCGCGGGAGATCTCGCTGACCTCGTTTTGGCGGTTTTCGGCGCGGCCGTCGCTGGCCATGAGCTGGATGTAGTCGACCATGACCAGGTCCAGCCCGCGCTCGATCTTCAGGCGCCGGCAGCGCGAGCGCAGCTGCGAGGGCGTGATGCCCGAGGTATCGTCGATATACAGGTTGGCCGCGGCGATCGGCCCCAGCGCGCGGGAGAGCGACAGCCAGTCCTCGTCGCGCAGCGTGCCGTGGCGCACGCTCTGCATGTCCACGCGCGCATCGGCGCACAGCAGGCGCATGGCCAGCTGATCGCGCGGCATCTCCAGGGAGAAGGCCGCGACCGTCTTGCCCGCCATGACCGACGCGTAGGACAGCACGTTCATGGCAAAGGACGTCTTGCCCATGGACGGGCGCGCGCCCACGAGCACCAGCTCGCCGCCGTGCAGGCCGGTGAGCAGGTTGTCCAGGTCGACAAAGCCGGTGGGCACGCCGTCGATGGCGCCCTTGAGGCGCGAGAGCGTCTCGATGCGCTGGTAGGTATCGGGCAGGATATCGGCGATGTGCACGAGCGTGGAGCCCTCCGTGCGGCGCATGACGATGTCGAAGATCGACTTCTCCGCGCGGCCCAGGATGTCCGCCAGCGGCTCCTGCTGTGCGTAGGACGCCTGCACGATCTCGTCGCCTGCGTGGATGAGCCGGCGCAGCGTCGCCTTCTCCGCCACGATCTGGATATACGCCCGCGCGTTGGCCGTCGTGGGCACGTAGCGCGAGATGTCCACCACGTACTGGATGCCGCCCACGCCCTCCAGCGTGCCGCGGCGGGTGAGCTCCTCATCCACCGTGACGATGTCCACGGGCTGGCCCGCGCTCTGCAGCCGGTGCATCGCGTCGAACAGCTCGCGGTTGGCCGGGTGGTAGAAGTCCTCCGCGCGCAATGCCTCGATCGCCAGCGAGAGCGCCTCGTGGTCCTGCATCATCGCGCCGAGCACTGAACGCTCCGCGTCCAGGTTGTTGGGCGGCACCCGGCCCGCGCGCTCCTCCTCCACGGCTGACACCTCGCTTTTACTTCGTCGTGTCGATCTTGACCGTCATCTTCGCGGTGACGCCCGGGTACAGCCACACGGTGACCTCGGTGTCCGTGGCCGTGCGGATCGGCTCGGGCAGCTCGATGCGCCGCTTCTCCACCTTTGCGCCGTGCTGCGCCTCCAGCGCCGCGGCGATCTCCTGCGCGGTGACCGAGCCGTACAGCCTGCCGCCCTCGCCCGCCCGCGCCGTCACGCGGATCACGCGGCCCGCCAGCTTGCGCGACAGCTCCAGCGCCTGCTCACGGCGCACGTCCTCCCGGTGCTGCTCCGCAGCCTTTGCCTTCTGCACCGCGTTGAGCGCCGTGCTCGTCGCCTCCACCGCCAGCTTCTTGGGGAACAGGAAGTTGCGCGCGTAGCCGTCCGACGCCTCCACGATCTGATCCTTCTTGCCCGTGCCCTTCACGTCCTGCAACAAAATTACCTTCATGGGTCCAAATCATCCTCTCCGTCGTCCCCGCCCTGCGGCGGAAACTTGATTTTCTTCTGGCCGCGCAGGCCTAGCAGTTCATCCAGCAGCCCCACCCCGGCCAGCGCCAGGTCCAGGTGCAGCAGCTTGGCCAGCGCAAACGCGCCGACCGCCAGCAGCACGCGGGGACCGCGGCGCATGCCGCGCGCGTGCGCGTGATGGTCGATGACCGCCAGGCCCAGCAGGCCTGCCGCCGCCGCCGCCGCGCCCCACACGACGTACAGCGCGCGCCATAGCGACTGCAAGCCCAACAGCCCCAGCAGCATCAGCGCGCCCGCCGTGCCGTACAGCGCGCCCAGCGCCCCGCGTGGAAGCGCCAGCGCGCGCAGCGGCACAAAGTCAACCGCCTCCCCGCGCTGACGCGCCGCATAGCGCGGCAGCAGCGTGCCCAGCAGCGCGCCCATGATCGAACCCGACGCCCACTGCGCGGGCAGCAGCAGGCGCAGGCTCGCATCCAAATACAGCGACAGCGAGCGCAGCAGCTCCTCGCGGGCCGCATCCGTCAGGCGCACTGCCGCGCTCAGGCCCTCGACGGCCTCCATGCCCTCGGGCAGGCCCAGCAGCCCGCCCGCGTACATCGACCACAGCAGCGCGTCCGTCTGGGGCATCTGGCGCATGAGCGCGATCAGCCCGCCCGAGAGCGCGCCGGCCAGATCGCCGCCGGCATAGACCGTACCCAGCAGCAGCGCGGCGCCGCCGCTGCACAGCAGCACCAGCCCCTCGACCAGCGCCGCGCGCACAAACGGCACGCCGCGGTCCATCGACGCCAGCGCCCAGACGCTGCCGGGCAGCAGCACCAGCGCCACCGCCAGCGCGAACACAGGCCCCAGCAGCCAGCCCATGAACGCCGCCGCCGCGACCGCCAGCGTCGCGTAGCAGACCGGCCCGGCCTTCACGCCCGCCCAGGCCAACAGCGCGGGCAGCGTCAGCGCCACAGCCGGGAACATGAACAGCAGCCCGCCCAGCAGCCACAGCAGCGCCCACAGCGGCAAAAGCGCCGCCGTCAGGCCCCAGCGGTTCGACCGTTTCAAACTCTCCATGCGCCTCTCCGTCCCGCCCGGCCGCGTCTTCGCGCCGCCCGCCGTGCAGGCGGGCATGACCCGGGCTGTTCCGAAGATATTCTGCGCTTCCTGCGTCCGTTCCTGCCTGGACGCAAAAAAAGCGGGCGCAGCCCGCCGGCCCGGTCCCGCCTCACTCGCCCTCGACCATGCGGTAGCCCACGCCGATCTCGGTGACGATGTACTCGGGATAGGACGGCTCGCGCTCGATCTTGCGGCGGATGTTGCCCATGTTCACGCGCAGGATCTGCGCGTCGCACGTCGCATACGGCCCCCAGATGCTCTTGATCATGAAATCGTACGTCAGCACGCTGCCCGCGTGGCGGCACAGCAGCGCGACGATCTTGTACTCGTTTTGCGTCAGGTGCACGGGCTGGCCGTCCACCTTCACCACGCGCCGCGCCAGGTCGATCTCCAGCCCGCCGGCCTTGAACGTCTCCCGCCGCGCGGCGCCCGGCGCGCCCTCCCGGTAGCGCCCGCTGCGCAGCGCCGCCCGCACCCGCGCCAGCAGCTCCTCCGTGCCGAAGGGCTTGGTCACGTAGTCGTCCGCGCCGCCATCCAGCGCCATGACCTTGTCCTGCTCGTGCCCGCGCGCCGACACGACCACGATCGGCCGCTGCGTCCAGCCGCGCAGGCTGCGGATCAGCTCCTGCCCGTCGCGGTCGGGCAGCCCCAGATCCAGCAGGATCAGGTCCGGGTCGTGCTGGGCGGCCATGCTCAGCGCGTTGTGCCCATTTGCCGCCTCCAGCACGTCGTAGCCGCTGGAGGACAGCACGGCCTGCAGATAATGGCGGATGCGCGCATCGTCCTCCACGATCAGAATCCGCATCGCGTCGTCCTCCCCTCCGGGCTGCTCCCGTCCGTTTCGTCCATTATAACATGTCCGCGCCCGCAGGCCTATAAAAATTTTATAAAGTTGGCATTCCCCACTTGCCCGACGCCGGATGGCCCCCTATAATGAAACTACCATTTTGACAGGGGGATCTTGTATGCAGTCATTTCTGTCGGACCTGTTCGGCAACGCGCTGAACATCACCCTCCCCATGGTCGCCATGTGGTGCATCGGCGCGCTGCTGATCTACCTGGCGATCAAGCGCGACATGGAGCCCACGCTGCTGCTGCCCATGGGCTTTGGCGCGATCCTGGTCAACCTGCCCATGTCCGGCGCGGTCACGCAGATCGCCGAGGGCGTGGAGGAGATCGGCGTGATCGACGTGCTGTTCAACGCGGGCATCGCCAACGAGCTGTTCCCGCTGCTGCTGTTCATCGGCATCGGCGCGATGATCGACTTCGGCCCGCTGCTGCAAAACCCAAAGCTCATGCTCTTCGGCGCGGCGGCGCAGTTCGGCATCTTCTTCACGCTGGGCATGGCCTCGCTGCTGGGCTTTGAGCTCAAGGACGCCGCGTCCATCGCCATCATCGGCGCGGCGGACGGCCCCACGGCCATCTTCGTGGCCAACTTCTTCGAGTCCAACTACCTGGGCGCGATCATCGTGGCGGCCTACAGCTACATGGCGCTGGTGCCCATCGTGCAGCCGCCGGTGATCAAGCTGATCACCACCAAGGAGGAGCGGCGCATCCGCATGGCCTACGAGCAGCGCAGCATCTCCCGCACGACGCGCATCCTGTTCCCGATCGTCATCACGATGATCACGGGCATCGTCTCCCCGCGCTCGGTGGCGCTGATCGGCTTCCTGATGTTCGGCAACCTGCTGCGCGAGTGCGGCGTGCTGGACAGCCTGTCCGAAACCGCCCAGAAGGTGCTGGCCAACCTGGTCACGCTGTTCCTGGGCATCACCATCGCCGCGCGCATGCAGGCCGACGCCTTCCTCAACCCGCAGACGCTGCTCATCCTCGGCCTGGGCCTGATCGCCTTTGTGATGGACACCGTCGGCGGCGTGCTCTTTGCCAAGCTGCTCAACCTGTTCTGCAAGGAGAAGATCAACCCCATGATCGGCGCGGCCGGCATCAGCGCCTTCCCGATGAGCGCGCGCGTCGTGCACAAGATGGGCCTTGCGGAGGACAACCAGAACTTCCTGCTGATGCACTCCATCGGCGTGAACGTGTCCGGACAGATCGCCTCGGTCATCGCGGGCGGCCTGATCCTCAACTTCTTCGGCTAAGGAGGGCCTCAAAGCCATGAATGTAAGCGCCTTTCTCTACACGCTGCCCTACATCGTCAAGGGCATGGTCGGCATCTTCCTCGTCACGGGCGTGATCGTGCTCACGATCAACCTGCTCAGCCGCTACGCGGGCGGCAAGTCCAAGGAGGACTGAACGACGCCAACGGGGCGCGGCCTTTCGGCCGCGCCCCGCTTTTTTTGATTTGCCGGGCGCCTACGCGCTCAGCTCCCGCCCGGCTGCGCGCAGCACCTTGCGCCGCACCACCACGAAGCATGCGAAGTGCACCGCCGCGGTGATGATCCACGAGACCGGATAGGAGATATAGAGCATCGTCAGCGTGCGGTCGGCCGCGAAGATCGTATAGATCCACACGATCCGCAGCCCGCACGCGCCCAGGATGGACACGATCATCGGCACGACCGAGCTGCCCATGCCGCGCAGCGAGCCGACCAGCACGTCCATCCAGCCGCATATGAAGTACGTCGTGGCGATGACGACCAGGCGCTTCATGCCCATCTGCACGACCGTGGCATCCGTCGTGTACAGGCGCAGCAGCTCCGGCCCCAGCGCATACACGATCAGCCCCAGCGACAGGCCCACCGCCGTGACCGTCAGGATGCAGCTGAGCAGGATGCGCCCGATGCGCTCGTAGCGGCCCGCGCCCAGATTCTGGCTGGTGAAGGTCAGGTTCGCCTGGTAGATGGAGTTCATCGCCGTGTAGACGAAGCCCTCCAGGTTGGCCGCCGCCGCGTTGCCCGCCATGACCGTGGAGCCAAAGGAGTTGACCGCCGACTGGATCAGCACGTTGGAGATCGAGAACACCGACCCCTGCAGCCCCGCCGGCAGGCCCACGCGCATCATCTCCGCGAACTTGTCGCGCGCGATGCGCACCCGCTTCAGGTCCAGGTGGATCGCGCCGCCGGAGCGCATCAGGCACAGCAGCACCAGCGCCGCCGAGATGCACTGGGAGATCACCGTGGCCAGCGCCACGCCCGCCACGTCCATGTGCAGCACGATCACGAAGAACAGGTTGAGCACGATGTTCACCACGCCCGCGATGAACAGATAGTACAGCGGCCGGCGCGTGTCGCCCACCGCGCGCAGGATCGCCGCGCCGAAGTTGTACAGCATCGTGGCGACCATGCCGCCGAAGTAGATCTTCATATACAGCGCGGCCAAGTCCAGCACGTCCTCGGGCGTGCCCATCAGCTCCAGCAGCGGCCGCGCCAGCGCGATGCCAAACGCCGTCACCAGCACGCCGCACACCACGCTCAGCCCGATGGCCGTGTGCACCGCCTCGCCCACGTCCTTCCAGCGGCCCGCGCCGTAGTTGCGCGCCACCACCACGCTCGCGCCGATGGACATGCCCATGAACACGTTGACGATCAGATTGATCAGCGCGCCCGTGGAGCCGACCGCCGCCAGCGACGTGCTGCCCGCAAACTGGCCCACGACGACGATATCCGCCGCATTGAACAGCAGCTGCAGGATGCCCGAGAGCATCAGCGGCACGGAGAAGACCAGAATCGACCGCACCAGCGGCCCGTTGAGCATGTCGACCTCGTAATGACGGCGTGAGAAATGCATCGTTCCGTCTCCTTCCTGCTTCTTGCGTTCCCTGTATTCCTGCGTCAGGGCGCGTCCCGCGCGGCCAGCGCGCGCGCCATCTGCACGTCCGCCGGGCACAGCGCGTAGCCCGTCAGCGCCCGCGGGCGCACCCAGGCCGCCTGCGCGTGCTCGCGCAGCTCCAGCGGCCCGCCCTCCTCCAGCGCGGCGCGCACAAACGTCAGCGACACCGTGCGCGAGGGGTAGGCGTACACCGTCTCGCCCAGCTCCTGCACCGGGCGGATCCGCGCGCCCAGCTCCTCCAGCACCTCGCGCCGCGCGCACGCCGCGGCGCCCTCGCCCGGCTCCAGCTTGCCGCCCGGAAACTCCCACCGGCCCGCGCACTCGCCGCCCGGCCCGCGCCGGCACAGCAGCACCTCGCCGCGCGCATTCTCGATCACCGCCGCCGCCACGCGCACCAGCCGCCCGGCCGGCAGCAGCGCGTCCGGCCGCTTGACCGCAATCAAAAACTTCACCGGCACGCCCTGCGCCGCATACTTGAGCTCGTGTTCGCTCTCGTAGTTGGGCGCGTAGCCGCTGCGGTGCAGGTCGCGCGTGAGATAGCGCACCTCGAACCCGCACGACGAAAGATACCCCAGCGTGTCGTCAAAGAGCGCGTCATCGTCCGTCTTGAAGTGCAGCTCGCCCCCGTCCATGAGAAACGAGCGGTACTGCCACAGCTGGCGCGGGTGCGTCAGGCGCCGCTTCTCGTGCCGCTTCTTGAGCGTCCAAGGGTTACAGAAGCTGATGTGGATGCGCTCCACCGCGTCCTGTGCGGCGAAGTACTGCCCGATCTGCTCCACGTTCAGCGCCGCCAGGATCAGGTTGTCCACCGGCGCGTCCCCGTACGCCGCCTGCGCGTTGCGCCGCGCACAGCCCAGCACGTCGCGCCCCACGTCCACCGCCACGAAGTTCACGCCCGGGTTGTCCCGCGCCATGCGCGCCGTCGACACGCCCTTGCCGCACCCCAGCTCCACCTGCAGCGGCTGCCGCCGCGCAAATTCGTCCCCCCAGCGCCCCCGCAGCTGCGCCGGCTCCTCGCGGTAGTAGCCGCACGCCGCCAGCTCCGGCCGCGCCCAGGGTTTGCGTCTCATGTGCAAAGGCGCACGCCTCCTTCCGCGGCCCGCAGGCCGCTCTGTCCTCTTATTATACCGCGAACCGCCCGCCTTGTAAATCGCCGCCGCAAAACCGAACATTATTAAAAAGCAATATGAAAAAGTTTGTTTTTTCTCATTGCAAACGCGGCGCGGTTTTGCTATACTCAAAGCGTATCGCGCGCGCCCGGAGCCGCCGGACGCTGCGCGCCATTCACGCGCGAGGCGCGTTGGGGAGGGAAAGACACATGCCCAAGGCTGCGTTGTTCATGGGTTCAAAGAGCGACTTTGCGTCGCTGGAGGGCTGCGTTCGGGTGCTCAAGTCCTTCGGCATTGACACGACGGTGCGGGTGGCGTCGGCGCACCGCACGCCGCAGGTGGTGGCGGAGTTTGCCGCAGGCGCGCGGGCAAACGGCTATGAGGTGATCCTGGCGGCGGCGGGCAAGGCCGCACACCTGGCCGGGGTGATCGCCGGGCACACGACGCTGCCGGTGATCGGGATTCCGGTGAAATCCTCGTTCATGGACGGGCTGGACTCGCTGCTGTCCACGGTGCAGATGCCCACGGGCATCCCGGTGGCGACGGTGGCGGTGGGCGGCGGGGACAACGCGGCCTACCTGTGCGCGCAGATCCTGTCGATCAAGTACCCGGAGATCGCCCGCAAGCTGGCCGAGCACCGCGAGCAGATGGCCGCGGGCATCGCCCGGGACGACGCGGCCGTGGCCGAGCAGGCGCGGACGCTGTAACGGAGGGACGGCATGTACATCAAGGAACCCGGCGACCGCATGGAGGAATACTGCGGCGTGTTCGGCATCTACGACGTCAAGGGCGGCGCGCAGGACGCCGCGCAGGCGGCGTACTACGGGCTGTACGCCCTGCAGCACCGCGGACAGGAGAGCGGCGGCATCGCCGCCTCGGACGGACACGAGATCCGTCAGTACCGCAACCTGGGGCTGATCCCCGAAGTGTTCGACGAGGAGACGCTCGCCCAGCTGCGCGGGCACATCGCCATCGGCCACGTGCGCTACTCGACCTTCGGCGACAAGAACGTCGTCAACGCCCAGCCGCTGGTGGCGCGCTGCAAGATCGGCACGCTGGCGCTGGCGCACAACGGCAACCTGGTCAACGCCGCGTCGCTGCGCCGCCGCCTGGAGGACGCGGGCGCGATCTTCCAGACGTCCGTGGACACGGAGGTCATCCTCAACCTGATCGCGCGCATGTCCGCCCGCGGGCTGGACGAGGCCATCGTGCGCATGATGCAGACCGTGCGCGGCAGCTACGCGCTGGTGCTGCTCACCGAGCGCGCGCTCATCGGCATCCGCGACCCGTACGGCATCCGGCCGCTGTGCCTGGGCCGCCTGGGCGAGAGCTACGTGCTGGCCAGCGAGAGCTGCGCGCTGGACGCCGTGGGCGCGGAGTTCGTGCGCGACGTGCGCCCGGGCGAGGTGGTCGTCATCGACGAGAACGGCCTGCGCTCCTTCCACGTGCCCGCGCCGCTGCAGAGCCGCCTGTGCGTGTTTGAATTCGTCTACTTCGCCCGGCCCGACTCGGTCATCGACGGGGTGAGCGTGTACGCCGCGCGCAAGGCCGCCGGCCGCCGCCTGGCCATGGGCGACGACGTGCAGGCCGACATGGTCATCGGCGTGCCCGACAGCGCCCTGCCCGCCGCCATCGGCTATGCGGAGCAGTCCGGCATCCCCTACGGCGAGGGCCTGGCCAAAAACCGCTACGTCGGGCGCACGTTCATCCAGCCCAATCAGGGCATGCGCGAGATCGGCGTGCGCACCAAGCTCAACGCGCTCGCGCGCAACGTGCGCGGCAAGCGCCTGGTGCTGGTGGACGACTCCATCGTGCGCGGCACGACCAGCCGCAAGATCGTCGAGATGCTGCGCACCGCCGGCGCGCGCGAGGTGCACATGCGCATCTCCTCCCCGCCGGTGCTCAACCCCTGCTACTTCGGCATCGACATCGCCACCAGCGAGGAGCTGATCGGCCACGGCCGCAGCGTGGAGGGCATCTGCGCCTCCATCGGCGCGGACTCGCTGCGCTTTTTGCCCGAGAGCGAGCTGCTCAAGACCGTCGAGGGCTCCGGCTGCGGCTTTTGCACCGGCTGCTTCGACGGCAGCTATCCCGTCAACCCCGGCGACGAGGACGACGCCGGCCTGGACCTGGACCTGTGAGCGCCCCGGCGCGGAAAGGACGGTTTTGCCATGATCACCTACAAGGACGCGGGCGTGGACGTCGAGCGCGGCTACGAGGCCGTGCGGCGCATGAAGCAGCACGTGCAAAAGACGTTTGACGAAAACGTGCTGGGCGGGCTGGGCTCGTTCGGCGGCTTCTACTCCATCGAAAACGAGCGCCTGGAAAAGCCCGTGCTCGTGGCGGGCACGGACGGCGTGGGCACCAAGCTCAAGCTGGCCTTCCTCATGGACCGCCACGACACCGTGGGCATCGACTGCGTGGCCATGTGCGTCAACGACGTGGTGTGCCAGGGCGCCAGGCCGCTGCTCTTTCTGGACTACCTGGCCACCGGCCGCCTCGACCCCGAGCGCGTGGAGCAGGTGGTCAAGGGCGTGGCCGAGGGCTGCCGCCAGGCCGGCTGCGCGCTCATCGGCGGCGAGACCGCCGAGATGCCCGGCTTCTATCCCGAGGGCGAGTATGACCTGGCGGGCTTCACCGTGGGCATCGTCGACCGCGAGCGCTCCATCAGCGGCGAGCGCGTGCGCTCCGGCGACGCGCTGATCGGCCTGGCCTCCAGCGGCGTGCACTCCAACGGCTACTCGCTCGTGCGCCGCCTGCTCCTGGACGGCGAGACCGACCTGAGCGCGCCCGTGCCCGAGCTGGACGGCCGCTCCCTGGGCGACACGCTGCTCACGCCCACGCGCATCTATGTCAAGAGCGCGCTCGCGCTGTGCCAGGCCTTCGACGTGCACGGCATCGCGCACATCACCGGCGGCGGCTTCATCGAAAACATCCCGCGCATCCTGCCCCAGGGCCTGTGCGCCCGCATCGAGCGCGGCGCGTGGCCCGTGCCACCCATCTTCGAGCTGCTGCGCAGCCGCGGCGGCCTGCAGGACGCGCAGATGTACAACACCTTCAACATGGGCGTGGGCATGGTCTTCGCCGTGCCCCAGGCGCAGGCGGACGCCTTCCTCGCAAGGGCCGGCGAGCTGGGCGAGCGCGCCTACCGCATCGGCGCCGTCGCGCCCCAGGCCGAGGGCGGCGAAAGGCTGGTGCTCGCATGAGCAAGCGCATCGCCGTGCTCTGCTCCGGCGGCGGCACCAACCTGCAGGCCATCCTGGACGCCGTGGACGCCGGCGAGATCGACGGCCAGGTCGTGCTGGTGCTCGCCAACGCCTCGCGCGCCTTTGCGCTCGAGCGCGCCCGCGCCCACGGCATCGAGGCCCTGTTCGTCAGCCGCAAGCAGGCCGGCTCCGACGCGGCCTTCAACGACCGCATTCTGGAACACCTGCTGCGCGTGCGGGCCGACCTGGTCGTGCTGGCCGGCTACCTGCCCATCGTCGGCCCGCAGGTCGTGCGCGCGTTTGAGCACCGCATCCTCAACATCCACCCGGCGCTCATCCCCGCCTTCTGCGGCCCGGGCATGTACGGCCACCACGTGCACCAGGCCGTGCTCGACTACGGCGCCAAGATCTCCGGCGCGACCGTGCACTTCGTGGACGAGCAGGTCGACCACGGCTGCATCGTCATGCAGGAGAGCGTGCCCGTGCTGCAGGATGACGACGCCGACGCGCTGGCCGCGCGCGTGCTGCAGGTCGAGCACCGCATCCTCCCGCGCAGCGTCGCGCTCTTCTGCGCTGGCAAATTGCGGGTAGATGGAAGGCGGGTATTTGTGGTACAATAATCCCGGCCCCTGTTTTTTGCCGAAATTCGCGCAAACCGGCCTCAATGCCTTGCCTTTGCGCGCTTTTTCGCGTAAGATAACAGGGCCCGGAGTTACCACGGATAGAAGGAGAGCCTTCCGATGAAGATCTTTCATCCCCAGAGCGGCATGAACGGCGCGCAACGGGATCACTGTTTTCTCATTCAGGACGACGCGGGCGTCGAGCTGGGCCAGGGCAGCGTGCTGGCGCGCAACATGCGCGAGGTCTACCCCGAGCGGCCCATGCAGATCGCCCTGGACATGGACGCCCACCCCCGCGCGCGCGACATGCTCTTCGGCGCGCTGCGCGCGCAGGCCAGCGCGCTGCACCGCCAGGCCGGCGCCCCGCCCGCCCGGCTGTACACCGAGTGCCAGATGGGCGATATGGACCGCTACAACTACTTCAAATTTCTCGGCTTTGACGACGCCGACGGCGACGAGCTGTTCCTGTGGCGCCTGAGCAAGCACGAGCGCACGGTCTACCCCCCGCTCTCGACGCAGATCATCGACATCCCGCGCCGCTCGCGCGCCGAGTCCGAGGCGCTCGTGCGCCGCATGCAGACCTTCGGCGCGGGCGAGCACGCCGTCGAATGGCTCGACGACGCCGCGCGCACGCCCAACTTCTGCGCGTTCGCCGTCTACGGCGGCAGCGAGCTGTGGGGCGAGGTCGTGACCACCGGCGAGGGCCAGGAGGCCCGCATCGAGGCGCTGTACACCACGCCCAAGTACCGCGGGCACGACGCGGCCACCGCGCTGCTCAGCCAGGTGCGCGTCACGCTGCTGGAGCGCGGCGTGCGCTTCGTGCGCATCAACGTGCCGCGCCGCAACCAGCGCGCCCTGCGCCTGCTGCAGCGCGCCCACTTCGAATGGGTGCGCACCGACCGGCTGTTTTTGGGCGTGGACCTGTGACGCCCCTTTTTCCCCCTTTTTTTTCTTCGCTACACGAAAGGAGACGATGACGTGATCAAGCGGGCTTTGCTGAGCGTATCGGACAAGACGGGCATCGTGGAGCTGGCCCAGCGGCTGCACGCCCTGGGCGTGGAGCTTCTCTCCACCGGCGGCACGATGAAGGCGCTGCAGGAGGCGGGCATCCCCGTGACGGGCGTGTCGGACGTGACAGGCTTCCCCGAGTGCCTGGACGGGCGCGTGAAGACGCTGCACCCCGCCATCCACGCGGGCCTGCTGGCCATGCGCAGCAACCCCGAGCACATGCGCCAGCTCGCCGAGCTGGGCATCCAGCCCATCGACCTGGTGGTCATCAACCTCTACCCCTTCCGCCAGACGATCGCGCGCCCCGGCGTCACGTTCGAAGAGGCGATCGAGAACATCGACATCGGCGGGCCGACGATGCTGCGCGCCGCGGCCAAGAACTGGCAGGACGTGGCGGTCGTCGTGGAGCCCGCGGACTACGACGCGGTGCTCGGCGAGCTGGAGCAGACGGGCGAGGTCTCCCGCGAGACGAAGCTGCGCCTGTGCTACAAGGTGTTTGAGCACACCGCGCAGTACGACTGCTTGATCCAGCAGTACCTGCGCGCGCAGCTGCCGGGCGACAACCGCTTCCCGGACAAGCTGACGGTTACGTTTGAAAAGGTGCAGGGCATGCGCTACGGCGAAAACCCGCACCAGGGCGCGGCCTTCTACCGCGACCTGGGCGACGTGGCCGGCACGCTGCCCGCCGCGCGCCAGCTGCACGGCAAGGAGCTGTCCTACAACAACATCAACGACACCAACGGCGCGCTGGAGCTGCTGCGCGAGTTTGACACGACGGCGGTCGTGGCGGTCAAGCACGGCAACCCGTGCGGCGTGGGCGTCGCGGACGACGTGGCCGAGGCCTACCGCCTGGCCTACGAGGCCGACCCGGTCAGCGTGTTCGGCGGCATCGTCGTGACGAACGCGACGGTCGACGCCGCCACCGCCGAGCAGATGGCCCGCATCTTCCTGGAGATCGTCGTCGCGCCCGCCTACACCGACGCCGCGCTGGAGATCCTCACCCGCAAGAAGAACCTGCGCGTGCTCCAGCTGGACACCACCCACCGCGCCTACCCCGCCGGCGAGCGCGTGCTACGCAAGGTGGCCGGCGGCCTGCTCGTGCAGGACATCGACGACGTGCTGCTGCCCGAGGGCGAATTGAAGGTCGTCACCGACCGCGCGCCCACCGAGAAGCAGATGCAGGACCTGCTGCTGGCCTGGAAGATCGTCAAGCACACCAAGTCCAACGGCATCGCCATCGCGCGCGACAACCAGTCCCTGGGCATCGGCCCCGGCCAGGTCAACCGCATCTGGTCCACGCAGATGGCCATCGAGCGCAGCGGCGAGAAGGTCCGCGGCGCGGCGCTGGCCTCCGACGCCTTCTTCCCCTTCGACGACTGCGTCAAGGCCGCCGCGCAGGCCGGCATCGCCTGCATCATCCAGCCCGGCGGCAGCGTGCGCGACGAGGACTCCATCCGCGCCTGCAACGAGGCCGGCATCGCGATGGTCTTCACCGGCATGCGCCACTTCAAGCACTGATCTCCCCCGGCGGACGGACGCTGCTCCGCCCGCCCTTTTCTTTGCCGCAACCAGAGGTTGAACAGGAGGTTGAAGCCCATGAAGGTTCTCGTCATCGGCGGCGGCGGGCGCGAGCACGCGGTCTGCCTGGCCCTGTCCCGCTCCCCGCGCGTGGACGCGCTGCTGTGCGCGCCCGGCAACGGCGGCATCGCCCGCGTCGCCCGCTGCTTCCCCCAGGTCAAGGCCTCGGACGTGGACGCCATCGTGCGCCTGGCGCGGGACGAGCGCGTCGACTTCGTCGTCGTCACGCCCGACGACCCGCTCGCCCTGGGCTGCGTCGACCGCCTCGAGGCCGAGGGCATCCCCGCCTTCGGCCCCACGCAGCAGGCCGCGCAGATGGAGTCCAGCAAGATCTTCTCCAAGCGCCTGATGCAAAAGTACGGCATCCCCACCGCCCGCTGCGAGGTCTTCACCGACTGCGGCGCGGCCCTTGCCTACCTGGACGGCCAGCAGGCGCCCATCGTCGTCAAGGCCGACGGCCTGGCGCTGGGCAAGGGCGTGGTCGTGGCGCAGACGCTGGACGAGGCCCGGGACGCCGTGCGCGCCATGATGCTGGACGGCCGCTTCGGCGCGTCCGGCGCGCGCGTGCTGATCGAGGAGTGCATGACCGGCCGCGAGGTGACGGTCCTGTGCTTCTGCGACGGGCACACCATCCGCCCCATGCCCGCCTCGCAGGACCACAAGCGCGCCTATGACGGCGACCTGGGCCCCAACACCGGCGGCATGGGCGCCATCGCCCCCAGCCCGCTGTACACGCCCGAGATCGCCGCGCGCGTGGAGCGCGAGATCCTGCGCCCCACGCTGGCGGCCATGAACGCCGAGGGCATCGCGTTCAAGGGCGTGCTCTACGTGGGCCTGATGCTCACCCCCGAGGGCCCGAAGGTGGTCGAATACAACGCGCGCTTCGGCGATCCCGAGACGCAGGCGCTGCTGCCGCTGCTGGACAGCGACCTGATGGCCATCTTCCAGGCCGTGCGGGACGGCCAGCTGGCGCAGGCCGACATCCGCTGGCGGGACGAAAGCGCCGCCTGCGTGGTGCTCGCCTCCGGCGGCTACCCGGGCAAGTACGCCTCGGGCAAGGAGATCGCCGGCCTGGACGCGGCCGAGGCGCTGGGCGCGACCGTCTACCACGCGGGCACGCGCGAGCAGGATGGACGCTACTACACCGCCGGCGGGCGCGTGCTGGGCGTCACGGCCGTCGCGCCGACGCTGCGCCGGGCGCTGCAGGACGCCTATGCCGCCGCGGAGCGCATCTCCTTTAACGGCATGATGATGCGCCGCGACATCGGCGCGCGCGACGTCTGACCCACCCTTTTGAAGGAGGCGAACCCATGCTGCTCTTTGACGAGCGCCTGCCCTTCTTCAAGGGCAACACGCACATGCACACCACCTGCAGCGACGGCCGCCTGTCGCCGCAGGATGCGATCGCCCGCTATGCGCGGGCCGGCTACGACTTCATCGCGCTGACCGACCACCGCACCGTCTCGCCCGAGCGAATCGAGCAGGGCGTGCTCGTGCTCTCGGGCGTGGAGCTGGACTACCGCCTGGACGTACAGGTCGTGCACATCACCGGCCTGGGCCTGCGCGAGCCGTTCGACGCCCACGCCGTGTGCCAGCCCGGCATGGGGCCCGAGGACGGCATCGCCGCCATCCGCGCCGCGGGCGGGCGCGCGATCCTCGCCCACCCAGCCTGGTCGCTCAACACACTGTCCGTGCTCCCGCGCCTGCGCGGCGTAAGCGCGCTGGAGATCTTCAACTCCGTCTCCCAGAGTCCCTGGAACGGCGACCGCGCCGAGTCCGCCTCCTTCTCGGACCTGGCCAGCACCGCCGGCGCCTACCTGCCCGTCGTCTGCGCCGACGACGCGCACTTCTACGACGGCGACGAGTGCCAGTCCTTCATCTGCGTCAACGCCCCGGCCTGCACGCGCGAGGCGCTGCTCGATGCGCTGGATGCGGGGCGCTTCTACGCCTCGCGCGGCCCGCGCATCGAGCAGGTGGAGGTGGCAAATGGCCGCGTCGTCGTGCGCACCAGCCCCGCCCGGCGCGTCATCTTCTACTCCAACCTCGTCTGGACCGACGGCCGCTGCGTGCAGGGGAGCGGCATGCGCGAGGCCGCGTATGCGCTGCAGCGGGGCGAGCGCTTCGTGCGCGTGGAGGTCGTGGACGAAGCGGGGCGCAAGGCATACCTCAGCCCCATCGCGCTGGACTGATGAATGCGTCCAAACAAAGGCAGACACGGCATTGCCGTGTCTGCCTTTGTTTGGGGGTGAAGTCGCTTATGCGCCCTCCGCACGGACGCCGCCGGGCGTCAGGTCGTACAGCACGCGGCTCACGCCCGGCACTTCGCGCACGATGCGGCCCGCGACGCGCTCTGTCAGGTCGTAGGGCAGCCGTGCGGGCACCATGCGGCTATCGCTGGCATGCGCCGCATGCAGCACGATCACCTCGCCCGTCCAGCCGAACGGCGCGCCGCTGACGAGCGTCGGATAAAAGCGCGTCAGGCGCCTCTCCTGCCCCGCCTCGCGGATCTCGGCGGCGAACACCGCGTCCGCCGCGCGCAGCATGCGCACACGCTCGGGCGTCGTCTCGCCCGCGATGCGCATCGCCAGGCCCGCCGCCGGGAACGGCTGCCTGCGCGCGACCTCGGCCGGCAGGCCCAGCTGCTCGGCCACGCGGCGCACCTCATCCTTGAACAGCTCGCGCAGCGGCAGCACCGTGCGCAGCCGGCCGCCGGCCGTTTCCGGCACGTGCCCGATGGTGATGTCGGAGTAGTTCGTGCCCTGCAGCAGGATGCTCGCCTCGTCCAGCGCGCCGGCGAAGGCGTCCATCGCCCGGTGCATCACGCCCACCACCGCGCGGCGCTTGGCGTCCAGATCCGTCAGCCCGCGCAGCGCCTCGAACGTCTGCGCCGTCACGTCCATGCGCGCGGTGTCCACATCCAGATTCGAGAGCATGTCAAAGGTCGCCTGCGCCTCGCCCTCGCGCAGCAGGCCGTTGTCCAGCACGAGCGCCTGCATGCGCTCGCCCAGCGCCAGGTGCGCCAGCAGCGCGCAGACCGTCGAGTCGACCCCGCCGCTCACCGCGCACAGCGCGCGCCCGCCCTCCGCCTGCGCGGCGATCTCGGCCTTGCTGCGCTCGATGAACGCCTCAGTCGACCACCAGGGCGTGCACCGGCAGATCCGCTGCGCGAAGTTGGACAGGATCGCCATGCCGTCCGGGTCGTTCTGCTCCACCTGGAACTGCACGCCGTACACCGGCCTGTGGCTGTGCCCGAAGGCGACCGTGCCCGCGTCGCACTGCGCAATGGGCGTCACCTCCGCGGGCAGGTCCACCTCCCGCGCCTGCGCCAGCCAGCGCTCGCCCGCGCCCAGCCCGTCAAACACCGGAATGTCCGCATAGCGGATGGTCAGCGCCTGCCCCTGCACGAACGCATCGCCCACGCGCCCGCCCAGCGCGCACAGCAGCGCCAGCGACGCATCGCCCATGGCCAGCACCGGCAGCTCCAGCGCCACCACGCCCGCGCAGGCCTCCACCTGCGCCGCCGTGGGCGCCTGGCCCTGCACGCCGCCCGCCAGCACGATGCCCGACGCCTCCTGCGCGCGCAGCTGCTCGGGCGTCATGTCGCCCGGCACCACCCGGCAATAGAAGCGCTCGGCCCGCAGCTTGCGCGCGATCATCCGGCTGAATTCGTGCTGATGGTCCACGATCAGGATCATATCCCGCATGGCTTCTCCTCCTCATGCGCCGCGCCCCGCGGCGCGCGCCGGCGGCCCCATTCCCCCGGGGCCGGACTTTTTTCTATACTATTCTGCACGAAAGGCGTTTTTTCCTTCCATGGCTGATGCGACGTCGTGCGCCGCGTCGCATGCGGCCGTCGCATGCGTGCGGGCGCGCAAAGGCCCCGCCTCCCCTGCGGGAGACGGGGCCGCGAGGCGTCACTTGACCGGCACTGCCGAGCTGTCCTTGAGCACGACGTCGTGCGCGCCGCCCTCCACAATGCTCACCGAGGAGACCAGCGTGAGCTTTGCCTTCTCCTGCAGCTGGGGGATCGTCAGCGCGCCGCAGTTGCACATCGTGGAGCGCACCTTGGCCAGCGTGAGCGACACGTTGTCGTGCAGGCTGCCCGCATAGGGCACGTAGGAGTCGACGCCCTCCTCGAAGGACAGCTTGCTTGCCCCGCCCAGGTCGTAGCGCTGCCAGTTGCGCGCGCGCGCGCTGCCCTCGCCCCAGTACTCCTTCATGTAGTTGCCGTTGACCATGACCTTGTTGGTGGGGCTCTCGTCAAAGCGCGAGAAGTAGCGCCCCAGCATGCAGAAGTCGCTGCCCATCGCCAGCGCGAGGGTGATGTGGTAGTCGTGCACGATGCCGCCGTCGGAGCAGATGGGCACGTACATGCCCGTCTCGCGGTAGTACTCGTCGCGCGCCTTGGCCACCTCGATCACGGCCGTGGCCTGGCCGCGGCCGATGCCCTTCGTCTCGCGCGTGATGCAGATCGAGCCGCCGCCGATGCCGATCTTTACAAAATCCGCGCCCGCTTCGGCCAGGAAGCGGAAGCCGTCGCGATCCACGACGTTGCCCGCGCCGACCTTGACCCGCTCGCCGTAGCGCTCGCGGATGAACGCGAGCGTGCGCCGCTGCCACTCCGTGTAGCCCTCGGAGGAGTCGATGCACAGCACGTCCGCGCCGGCCTCCACCAGCGCCGGCACGCGCTCCTCGTAGTCGCGCGTGTTGATGCCCGCGCCCACCACGTAGCGCTTTTGGGCGTCGAGCAGCTCGTCGGGGTTGCCCTTGTGCGAGTCGTAGTCCTTGCGGAACACGAACGCCGCCAGGCGCCCCTCGTCGTCCAGGATGGGCAGCGCGTTGAGCTTGTGGTCCCAGATGACGTTGTTGGCCTCCTTGAGGCTGATGCCCTCCTTGGCGTAGATCACCTTTTCAATGGGCGTCATGAACGCGCTGACGGGGGTATCCGGCTCCATGCGGCTGACGCGGTAGTCGCGGCTGGTGACGATGCCGATCAGCCGGCCGTTCTGCGTGCCGTCGTCCGTGACCGCCACCGTCGAGTGGCCCGTGCGCGCCTTGAGCGCGAGGATATCCGCCAGCGTCTGCTCGGGGCGCACGTTCGAATCGCTCTGCACGAAGCCCGCCTTGTAGCTCTTCACCCGGCGCACCATCGCCGCCTGCTGCTCCACCGTCTGCGAGCCATAGATGAACGAGATGCCGCCCTCGCGC
Organism: uncultured Eubacteriales bacterium; assembly: GCA_944349855.1. Lineage (GTDB taxonomy): Bacteria > Bacillota > Clostridia > Christensenellales > Aristaeellaceae > Beduinella. The sequence goes on from CALVNS010000003.1 coordinate 85,375, forward strand.
GCCAGCGCGATGGCCATGCGGTCGTCGGAGACGGACTGCATGATCGCCGACACCATCGGGATGTTCATCGTCAGGGCCGGCTCTTCGCCCTTGCGAAACCGCACCACCGGCGTCTTGAGCGACACCCGCGAGGGTATGCACTCCGCGGACGAATAGCCCGGCACCAGCAGGTACTCGCTAAACGTATGCGACGGTTCATCGTAATAAAAGGCCATCCCAGGTTCTCCTCCTTCGCGCGGCGGCTGTGCGCCGCCTTTCATGCCTGTGTCAGGGTGAGCTTGCGTGAATAGTTCATTATACATTACGGCCGCGGCAAAATCAAGCGTTTTACCGATTTCGCGCGGGCCGCGCGGCGCTTCACGCCCGCCAAAATAGAAAATTTGCATGTTACTTTTGTCATTCATGCACTTTTTTTGTTTTTGATTGTGTTTTTTGCATGTTTTGAGCGTTTATTGCATAACCATTTGTTCTCTAAATCAAGAACAAATATGTATTGGACAACAGGCCTGCCTTTCGATACAATAGGTGCATGATTTTTTCCCCGCGGGAAAGGTCAATCCAAACGAAAGTGAAGTGGATGCCCAATGTCTAAGTGGAAGTCGGTCGTCCTGGTCGCCGCGATGCTGGCGGCGCTGCTGCTTTCGCCCTTCGCGCAAGCAGAGGGAGAAAAGGTCGTGCGCCTGACGCAGAACGTGGAGCTGGATACGCTGGACATCAGCAACACCGGCGACGGATACGCCACGAGCATGATGGCGCTGCTGCTGGACAGCCTGTTCCGTCTGGACGAGAACAACGTGCCCCAGCCGGCGCTGTGCGAGAGCTACACGGTGTCCGACGACGGCCTGACCTACACCTTCACGCTGCGCGACAGCAAGTGGAGCAACGGCGAGCCGGTGACCGCCGCGGACTTCGTCTACAGCTGGAAGCGCACGTGCAACCCGGCAAACGGCTTTGAGAACGCCTTCCTCTTCAACTACGTGCCGATCAAGAACCTGGCCGAGATCAGCGCGGGCGAGGCCGATCCGGACACGCTGGGCGTGACCGCCGTGGACGACAAGACGCTCGTGCTGGAGCTGACCACGCCCTGCAACTGGCTGCTGGAGTTCCTGTGCGGCTGCTACTTCGGGCCGATGAACCAGGAGTTCGTGGAGAGCTGCGGCGACCAGTACGCGCTGTCCAGCGACACGCTGCTGACCTGCGGTGCCTTCAAGCTCGAGGGCTGGACCGCCGGCGACCTGACCTGGACCATCACCAAGAACGAGGACTACTGGGCGGCCGACACGGTGAACGTGGACGCCATCGAGTACCAGGTGATCAAGGACACGCAGACGGGCATCATGGCCTATGAGAGCGGCACGGCCGACTACGTGATCCTCTCCAGCGACCTGGTGGACATGTACCGCGACAACGAGGCCTTCTACACCGCCCCGACCACCTACAGCTGGTACATCGTGCCCAACTTCCAGGTGCCGGAGCTGCAAAACGTCAACCTGCGCTACGCCATCGGCTTTGCCATTGACCGCGAGGCCCTGGTGAACAACATCCTGGCCGACGGCTCGCTGGCCAAGTACGACTGCAACTACTCCGACGTGTTCTTCGGCTCGGACGGCACCGAATTCAACTCCGTGCGCCCCGACTTCTGGAAGAGCGACAAGGAGGCCGCCGCGGCCTACTGGGAGACGGCCAAGGAAGAGCTGGGCGTGGACAGCCTGGAGCTGGACTTCACCATTGAGGACACCGAGTCCGCGCAGAACGTGGCCGCGTTCATCCAGTCCGAGATCGAGACTGCCTGCCCGGGCCTGACGATCAACCTGAAGGTCATGCCCAAGGCGCAGCGCCTGGACGACATGGAGAACGGCAACTTCGAGCTGGGCCTGCACCGCACCGGTTCCTCCGTGCCCAACGTGCTGGCCAAGCTGGGCCAGTACACCACCGGCCACAACCTCAACTACGCCTTCTGCTCCTTCCCCGAGTATGACGAGCTGTACAACGCCACGCTCGTGGAGACCGATCCCGAGGTCGTCTGGAACAACTGCCTTGACCTGGAGGAGATGGCCCAGCGCAACGCCGTGGCGATCCCGGTCTACCGCACGGCCGACTGCCTGCTGATCCGTCCGTCGCTGAGCGGTTACTTCCACCACCTGGTCGGCGTCAGCTGGGACTTCATGAACGTCGACATCGCCGAGTAAGCGGCGTTCCCCCCTTTGCCGCCCCACGGCATCCGCGCGCGCCGGCGCGGACGCGCATGAAGCGTCCCGCCGGCGCGCCGCTTTTGCTGCACATTCGTGACGGGAGATGTTGCCCCTTGAAGAAGTACGTCCTCAAACGGCTGCTGATGGCGGTCGCCACGCTGCTGTTCGTGCTCTTTATCCTCTTTTGCCTGATGGAACTCATGCCCGGCTCGCCGTTCAACAACCCCGAGCTCACCCCTGAGCAGCGCGCGAGCATCGAGGCCAAGTATGGCCTGGACCAGCCGTTCTGGACGCGCTACGTCAACTACATCGCCAACATGCTGCGGGGCGACTTCGGCGTGTCCTACAACATCCAGCAGAACATGCCCATCTCCGATCTGCTGGCCAAGCGCTTCCCCGTGACGGTGCGCATCGGCCTGCAGGCGGTGGCCCTGGGCGTGACGCTGGGCCTCCTGCTGGGCGTCGTGGCCGGCTTCAACCACCGGCGCGCGGCGGACTCGATCACCTCTGCGGTGGCCATCCTGGGCGTGAGCCTGCCCTCGTTCGCCTTTGCGCTGCTGCTGGCCTACTTCGTGGGCTTCCAGTGGAAGCTGTTGCCCTTCCTGTATTCGACCAAACAGCCCTTCCTGTCCAGCCTGCTGCCGTCGCTGACGCTGGCCGTCTCGCCCATGGCGAGCGTGGCCCGCTACACGCGCTCGGAGATCATCGACGTGCTGGGCCAGAACTACATCACCCTGGCGCGCACCAAGGGCGTCGGCCGCGCCGCGCTGACCGTGCGCCACGTGCTGCGCAACGTGCTCACCGGCGTCATCACGGTCATCGCGCCCTCGATCGTCAACGTGCTCACAGGCAGCCTGGTCGTGGAGAAGGCCTTCTCCGTGCCCGGCATCGGCGGCCTGCTGATCACCGCCATTCAGGAAAACGACTACAACGTCACCTTCACGCTGGCCTTCATCTACTGCGCGCTGTACATCCTGGTCATGCTGACGGTGGACGTGCTCTACGGTCTGATTGATCCGCGCATCCGCGTGGCGAAGGGAGAGTGAGCGACATGGACAAGCAGGAACTTCGCCTGACCCCCGAGGAAGCGCGCCTGACCGGCCTGAGCCGCGAGGAATACACCGACTCCAACTTCGCAGGCCATTCCTACCTGCACGAAATCCTCATCACACTGTTTTCCAACCGCGCCACGGCCATCAGCCTGGCCTGCATCGCCGTGATCGTGCTGATGGCCATCTTCGCGCCCATCCTCAGCCCCTACTCCTACCGCGAGGTGCACTCCGAGGCCACCAACCTGCCCATGCGCATCCCCGGCCTGGAGAAGCTGGGCATCTTCGACGGCACGCGGGCCGGCGTGGATCAGTACGAGCGCCACGGCGTGCCCGACGAGTATCACTACTTCGGCACGGACAACCTCGGCCGCGACATCTGGACCCGCGTGTGGACCGGCACGCGCATCTCGCTGCTCATCGCGCTGCTGGCCGTGGCGCTGGACGTGCTCATCGGCGTCACCTACGGCATGATCGCCGGCTTCTTCGGCGGGCGCGCCGACCTCATCATGCAGCGCGTGATCGAGGTGCTCACCGGCATCCCCAACCTCATCATCATGATGCTGCTGCTGCTGGTCATGGAGCCGGGCATCCCCACGATCTGTCTGGCGCTGGCCATCACCGGCTGGGTGAACATGAGCCGCATCGTGCGCGCGCAGGTGCTGCGCATCAAGGGCAGCGAGTACGTGCTGGCCTCGCGCACGCTGGGCTCCCCGGCCATGCGCATCATCCTGCGCAAGATCCTGCCCAACACCATGGGCCAGATCATCATCACGTTCATGTTCTCCGTGCCCAACGCCATCTTCTTTGAGGCATTCCTCGCCTTCATCGGTCTGGGCGTGCCCATCCCCATGGCCTCGCTGGGCACCCTCATCAACGACGGCTACAAGTCCGCCATGCTCTATCCCTACCAGGTGCTGCTGCCCGCCGCCGTGCTCTCCGTGCTGATGCTCTCATTCAACCTGCTCGGCGACGGCCTGCGCGACGCCATCGACCCGCAGATGCGCAGCATGTGACAGGAGGCGACCCTTATGACCACCCAAGAACGCGAAACCATCCTGCGGATCTCGGACCTGTCCATCTCCTTCAACACGTTCGCCGGGCGCGTAAACGCCATCCGCGGCGTCGACCTGACGCTCCACCGCGGCGAGACGCTCGCCATCGTCGGCGAGAGCGGCAGCGGCAAGTCCGTGACCGTCAAGAGCATCCTGGGCATCCGCAGCAGCAACGAGCGCGTGGACCATGGCAGCATCGAGTTCTCCTACCGCGACGAGAGCGGCCAGCCCGTCACGCGCGACCTGCTGAAGATGTCTGACAAGCAGCTGCAGCGCCAGATCCGCGGCAAGCACATCGCCCTCGTCTTTCAGGACCCCATGACCTCGCTCAACCCCACCATGACCATCGGCGCGCAGATCATGGAGGGCGTGCGCCGCAAAAAGGGCGTCTCCCGCCAGGCCGCGCGCGCGCGCAGCCTGGAGCTGCTGGAGCTGGTCGGCATTCCCGACGCGGCCGCCCGCTACGGCCACTACCCCCATCAGCTCTCCGGCGGCATGCGCCAGCGCGTGGTCATCGCCATCGCCCTGGCCTGCGACCCCGACCTGCTCATCTGCGACGAGCCCACCACCGCCCTGGACGTGACCGTGCAGGCCAAGATCCTGGACCTGATCAAGGACATCCAGCGCAAGACCGGCCTGACCGTCATCTACATCACGCACGACCTGGGCGTCGTCGCGCGCGTGGCCGACACCGTGGCTGTCATGTACGCGGGCAAGCTCGTGGAGCGCGGCACCGTGCAGGACATCTTCTACCGCCCTGCCCACCCCTACACCTGGGGCCTGCTGCTCTCCGTGCCCGACATGGACGACCCCCAGGCCAAGCTCTACACCATCCCCGGCTCGCCGCCCAACCTGCTCAAGCCCGTCACCGGCGACGCCTTCGCCCCGCGCAACGAATACGCGCTGGCCATCGACAGCCAGCGCGAACCGCCCATGTTCCAGATCACGCCCGAGCACGCCGCAGCCACCTGGCTGCTGTGCCCCGGCGCGCCCGACGTGCCCATGCCCGCCGCCCTGCAGCGGCGCATCGAGCACATGCTCAAGGAGGTGCAAGCATGAACGCACAGACCGAACGCGCCGAACGCGCCGGACAGCCGCTGCTGGAGGTCGAGGGGCTGCGCCAGCACTTCCGCATGAGCCGGCACTACACCGTCAAGGCCGTGGACGACGTCTCCTTCACGATCCACCGCGGCGAGATCTTCGGCCTGGTGGGCGAGAGCGGCAGCGGCAAATCCACCACGGGCCGCTCGATCATCCGCCTGTACACGCCCACGGCCGGCCGCATCCGCTTTTGCGGGCAGGACGTCAGCGGCCGCCTCACCGCCCAGCAGACGCTCCTGCTGCGCACCAGGATGCAGATGATCTTCCAGGACCCCATCGCCTCGCTCAACCCGCGCGAGAAGGTCATCGACATCATCGCCGAGGGCATCGACATCCACCACATGTACGAATCGCGCGCGCAGCGGCGCGACATGGTGCTGGCCATGCTGCGCAAGGTCGGCCTGGCCCCCGAGCACGCCGACCGCTACCCGCACCAGCTCTCCGGCGGCCAGCGCCAGCGCGTGGGCATCGCGCGCGCGCTGATCATGAAGCCCGACCTCATCATCGCCGACGAGGCCATCAGCGCGCTGGACGTGTCGATCCAGGCGCAGGTGGTCAACCTGCTCAAGCAGATCCAGCAGGAGACCGGCTGCGCGATCCTGTTCATCGCGCACGACCTGTCCATGGTGCGCTACATCTCCGACACGATCGGCGTGCTGCACCTGGGCCACCTGGTCGAGCTGGGCACCACGCAGGACGTGTTTGAGCACGCCGTGCACCCCTACACGCGCGCGCTGCTCTCGGCCATCCCCAGGCCCAACCCGCTGCTGGAGCGCGACCGGCCCATCGAGAGCTACGACTGCCGCGCCGCCGGCGTGGACTACACGAAGGGCACGCTCCACCACCTGTCGGACACCCACCTGCTGCTGGCCACCGACGAGGAGCGCGACCGCTGGACGCGCGGCGCCTGATCTCACAGCCCCCGCTGCATCAGCTCCTGCCCGCGCGCCAGGCAGAAGTGCGCGAAGTCTTCCACGTGCGCGGCGCGCCGCTGCGCTGGCATCTCCATGACGATCGTGCGCGTGCGCTGCACGTCCGCCAGGGGCTTGAAGCACCGGTTCTCCGGCAGATAGGGCCCGATCGTCAGCTCCGGCACGATGCTCACGCCCGCCTCATGCTCCAGCATCTTCATGTACGTGTTCAGGTGCTGGCCCATGATGACCAGGTGCGGCGTGAAGCCCGCCTCGGTGCACAGCTGAAAGTTGAGCCCGTACGTGTCCGTGGCCAGAAAGTCCCTGTCGCGCACATCCTGCAGGGTGAGCGTCTCCCGCTGGCACAGCGGGTCCGTGCGCGACAGGCACAGGCCGAAGCGCTCCGTCAGCAGCGCGTACTGCCGCCCCGCCGAGGGCGTGTTGTCCCCCGCGGTGTGCACCACCAGGTCGTAGGACTGGATGCTCGCGCGCGCGCCGCCGTGCTCGTCGCTGGAGAGCACGAAGGAGATGTCCCCGTGCTCGCGCCGGTATTCGACGATCAGCTGTTCCACAAACAGGTCGGCCGAGCGGATGTACAGGCGGATCTGCTTCCCCTCGTGACGGTGCGCGAGCGCGCCCACCGCGTTGTCCAGCATCTCCAGGCTGCGCTGCACATGCGCATAGAAGAACCGTCCGTCGTCCGAGAGCGTCAGCTGGTGCCCGTTGCGCGCAAACAGCTGCACGCCCAGCTCGTCCTCCAGCGTGCGGATCATCTTGCTCAGGGCGGGCTGGGAGACCCTCAGTTCCTGTGCCGCGCGGGTCAGGTTTTCATGGCGCGCGGCGGCACAGAAGTAGCGCAGATGCAATAGCGTCACGGTTCCTTCAGCTCCTTCCGTTTCGACGGCCTTTCATGTACCCTCCACATTGGGTGGCCTTCGCATGCCAACCATAGTATATAAAGCCTATTATATCACATCTTTTGCCCGATCCCCCACGCGGAAAGGACATTCCGCGAAAAAATTTTTCACAAAAATTTCTGTTGAAAGGAAGATTGTTGATTCATGTGCTGCGTCAAGACGATTGCCGGCTGCTTTGAGCAGCTCCCGCAGATCCTCCGCGACGGCGACGCCGCCCGGCTGACCGCGCTGTTTTCGCAGGGCAAGGTCTGCGTCAACGTGCCCCGCTACGGCCAGATCGGCAACAACATCGTGTTCGGCCGCTACCTGAAAAAGGTCTGGCAGTGGATCGAGCAGCGCGAGGACATGCGCTGGGAGTACTTCGGCGCCTTCCACGACGAGACCCACCTGGCGCTCAACGCGGTGCTCTACTTCACCGTGCGCGACGAGGAGTTCAACTACCGCAAGGAGCTGCACATCCCCGTGAGCGTGATGTGCGAGCTCAAGGATGGGGCCATCAAAGCCGCGCGCGTGTACTACTCCACCTACTGGATCGCCGGACACAACATCGTGCGCCCGGCCCTGCTCAACGAGGATCCCAGCCTCATGGCCACCCTGCCCGACAAGGAGCGCCTCTACTTTGAGTGCCTGTGGAAGGGCGACTCGGACACCATCCTGCGCGAGGTGATCGACCCCAACGCCTACTTCATGGGCACGGCCTACAGCTACAACCAGGGCCCGGATCTGATCAAGACGTTCAACGGCCTGTTCTCCGGCGGGCGCAACACGGAGCTGCGCCTGTGCAGCGCCTTCTCCGCGCAGGGCCACCTTGTCATCGAGTACATGAACCACCGCTCCGGCGGCAACCCGAACACGCCCTCGGCCGGCATGGCCATCTACGGCTACACGCCGGAGGGCAAGATCGCCTACGTCCGCCTGGCGGGCGATTCCCTGTTCGACCACTGCCTGTGGCCCACGCTGTGAGGAGGTATCCGCATGAAAACCATCGACGTCGAAAACCTGTTTGCCGCCGTGATGCGCCGGGATGCCGGCGCGCTGCGCGCGCTGTTCGCCGGCGGACGCGTCCGCCTGTCCCTGCCCTCCTTTGGCCTGATCAGCAGCGAGCGCATCTTCCGCATGCTGCTGGCCAAGATCGCCGTGCGCTTTGAGCAGCTCAAGGTCGAGGCCCGCTGCCTCAACGTCGGCCACGCCGGCCGCGTGCTCGTGGCCGAGTACGACCTGAGCTACCCCTTCTTCGACGAGGAGCGCAACAAGGAGATTCGCTACAGCACGCCCACCGCGATCGTCTTCGACCTGGACGAGGACGGCCTGGCCACCTGCGCCACCGTCTACACCGGGTTTGACAAGTTCGTGGGCAAGGAGATCATCCGCCCCGCCCTCTACGACGCCGAGCCGCTGCTGAGCCAGGTGCTGCCCGCGCCCGTCGCCGCCGCCTACGAGGCGATGAAGCCCGAGCGCCTGACCGAGCCCTGCCGCGTGCACCTGCTGCCCGGGCGCGTGTGCGTGGAGGAGAACGTGCTGTTCACCGAGGGCGAGATCTGCACGCCCCAGGCGCACCTGAGCGTCTTCGTGCTCGCGCCCGACGGCTCCGTCGCCGAGCGGCTGGACTACGGCGAGATCGTCTGGGACTTCAAGCTCTGGCCGACGCTCTACTGAGGAGGAGTCCGCTTGAAGAACGCTTACCTCGTGCGCCCCGACGTGCCCGAGGACTGGGTCGACGCCACCGTCACCGACTCGGAGACGTCCGTATGCCTCCTCACGCCCGTGGGCCCGCACGACATGCTCGAGGTGCGCGACGGCATCTACCGCCAGGGCAAGGGCGAGCCCTACCACCAGCACGACATCGGCACCGAGATCTTCTATCTGGCGGAGGGCCGCGTCGAGGCGACCATCCGCGGCAAGACCTGCACGGTGAACGCGGGCGACATGGTGTTCATCCCGCAGGGCGTGCCCCACGGCCTGCGCTTCCCCGACCGGCAGACCACCTGGCGCGTCTTCCTGCAGGGCATGAACGTCTACCGCCGCCGCATCGCGCGCAACACCATCGCCGCGCACTACCCGCAGCTGATGGACGACCCCGAATTCTCCGCGATGTTCGCGCGCGAGAACGGCTCCTTCCCGCGCGAGCCGGCCGTCGCGCGCCCCGCGCGCCCGGGCGAGCTGCCCGAGCTGCGCACGCCGGACTTTGGCTGGTCCGAGTTCGAGCTGCCCGGCGCGCTGCTGCGCCAGGTCGTGGGCCGCTGGGAGACCGGCGGGCTGTACGAGGTCTGGCGCGTGCAGGCGCGCCGCGGCCTGAGCGTGCGCTGGGACGACCCGCACCCGGACTGGGAGCTGTACCAGGTCACGCGCGGCAGGGTGCGCTTTGAGGTGCTGGGCGAGGCCTTTGAGGCCACCGACGGCCAGCTGGTGCGCATCCCGCCCTACACGGCGCACGCGCTGCGCGTGCTCTCGGACGAGGCCGTCGTGCACGACATGGGCTGCCCCATCCGGCTGCTGAGCCTGCTGGAGGACCGCCTCTCGCTGGCGCAGCACCGCCCGCAGGTGCTGCAGGACCCGCAGGCGCGCCGCGCGTTCCTGCGCAAGCACCGCTGCTTTGTGACCGATTGGCGCATGGACTGAACGACAAAAGCGACGCGGCGCAGCCTTCTGGCTGCGCCGCGTCAGACTGTCCGGAAAGCGGCCTCTGCCACTTTTTCGAGAAGGCAACTTCGGCCAACCAGAGATCGTCCAAAGTTGCAATGCGAATGAAGGTCGGAGGGGCTGCGGTTCCTCCGACGCCTCTCTGGAGATTTTTCGACAGTCTGCAAACCGGGCAGGTTTTTTCATCACATGAAACCTTTTGCGCTTCTGCCGCTTCTAATGAGTGGAATCAACGTTGAAACCACCTTACGCAACACGGGGGGCTCTTCCTATGGACAAGGAAACCTTTGCCGCACTGGTGACAAAACAGCAGCGGCAGCTGTACCGTATCGCCGTCAGCTATACAGGTAGCAGCGCAGACGCCGAGGATGTCATGCAGGAAGCCCTGCTGCGGGCATGGAACCGGCGCAACACCTTGCGCGATGCCGCCTATTTCAGCACGTGGCTGAACCGCATTCTCATCAACGAATGCAAAACCCTGCTGCGCAAACGAAAGCGTCATGTTCTCCAGCCGGATCTGCCGAACATCTCGACGCCGCCGCCGGACGAGCAGGCCGCCCTTTTGCGCGCGGCCCTGTTCTCCCTGCCGGAGAAATACCGCGTCCCCCTGACGCTGAACCTGCTGGAAGGCTATACGTTGCAGGAGATCGCCTCACTTCTTTCCCTGCCCCTGGGTACGGTCAAAACCCGGGTCGCGCGTGCCAAGCACAAACTCGAACAGGAGGTGTCCAGCCATGCGCAATGAAGAGCTCGACCGGGCGCTGGGAGAAACTCCGCCTTCCTTCGTTCACCGCATGGATCAGACACTCCGCGGATTGAAGGAGGAAAAAGAAATGAAGCGCGTCGCGTTCTGTACCGTCGTTCTTGTAACGCTCATTACCCTGCTGCTTTGCACCACGGCCATCGCCCTTGTCAGCCAAGGGCTGGAATGGTACTACAACAACCGTTTTACCGCCTATCAGGAAAATGAACCCGAAAAGTACGACGCCATCATGGGACATCTGCAAACCGAGCCGCCTCAAACCACCCCGGACGACCCCGATATTCAGATTGCCGTAACGGAGGCCTCCTGGGCACAGGAGCAGAACGTGCTGGTCATCTCGCTCCTGGCAACCGCCCGTTACCCCGAGCAGGCCGAACTGCATCCCATGTGGAACCTGGACGCCGACGGGGCCTATGTGGGCGATAGCGCGCCCGCCGAAGTCACCGAGGACAGTGAAGACCGAAGCGAGCATTGGCTGTGGACGCCGGAAGGCTTCGGGCCGGTGGATGAAATGGTAGCGCCCGGCAAGCAGCTGCTTCTGCTGGATTGCGGCACGCCTTCTCTGGACGGGCTGTCCCTGGACCTCGTCGGGGCAAGCATGGACGCCTACATCAACGAGGACGGCGCGGTGCATACCGTGCTGGAGGTGTCCCTGGACTTCCTGCAGGACGATTATATCGAAAGACAGCGGCAGCTCCTGGAAGAAAACCCGGAATTTACCTTCCTGCTCCAAAACATTGAAACTGCACAGGAACTCCAGCAACGTTTGAAAGGCGCCTCCAGCGTGACATGCACCATTCCCTATACGGTCACGCATTATACCGAGGACGACACGCTGCTGTATACCGGCGGGCGTACCGGAGAGATTCGCTTTACCCTGAACCTGGACAGCGTTACGCTCTCCCCCTCGGCGTAAACCCTGCGGGAAGGCGGCCTCTGGCCAACCTGCCCTGCCGGCAAAGCCGGCGGATACGAATCAAAGTCGGAGGGGCTGGGCCCCTCCGACGCTTTACCGGATTTTTTTACAGACCGGTCGCGGCGCAGCCATCTGGCTGCGCCGCGTTGTCGTTCGGCTATTTGCGCTTGGCCGCGCGCAGCGGGCCGAGCATATCCGCCGTATAGAAGACCAGCGCGCCAAGCGTCAGCACGACGGCCAGACCCATGGCGATGCGGTCCCACGGCTGCGCCGACAGGAAGCTGAGCACGATGGCCAGCGCAAAGGCGACCGTCGCCACCTTGCCGATGTGCTTGGCGTGCACGACGATGCCGCGGTGCAGCGCCACCGCGCCGCCCGCCACGAGCAGCGCCTCCTTGACGAGCACCAGCGCGATGATCCACCACGGCACGCGCCCGTCGATGCCAAAGCACACCAGCACCGTCAGCAGCATGAGCTTGTCGGCCAGCGGATCCATGAGCTTGCCGAAGTTGGTCACCAGATGAAACCTGCGCGCGATCAGCCCATCGAGCATGTCGGTCAGCTGCACCGTCACGTAGATGCAAAACGCCGCGGCCATGTGCCCGCTGAAGAACTGCCACACGAAAAAGGGCATGAGCGCAAAGCGCAGCATGGTCAGCGCGTTGGGCACGTTGAGGATCTTGTCCTGCCGAATCTTCTCCACCGTCTGATGTTCCTTTCCGAGAGCGCGCCGCGCTCCCGCCTCCGGATATTATAGCATACTCCGGCGCGCGAGAAAACACCCGAACGGGGCAAAATTTCAGCGCGCTCAGTCCGCGCGGGACAGCCGCTCGCGCAGCGCGGGCACGTCCGGATTTTCCAGGTACTCGTCGTAGGTGTCGCGCCGGTCGATCAGCCCGCCCGGCAGGATCTCCAGGATGCGGTTGGCCACGGTCTGCACGCACTCGTGGTCGCGCGTGGTGAAGATCATGCTGCCGGTGAAGGAGGTCATGCCCTCGTTGAGCGCGGTGATCGACTCCAGATCCAGGTGATTGGTCGGCTCGTCCAGCAGCAGCACGTTCGCGCCCGAGAGCATCATGCGCGCGAGCATGCAGCGCACGCGCTCGCCGCCGGAGAGCACCCGCGCGGGCTTGAGCGCGTCCTCGCCCGAGAAGAGCATGCGCCCCAGCCAGCCGCGGATGTCGGCCTCGTACTGCTCCTTGGAAAACTGGCGCAGCCAATCCACGAGCGTGAGGTCGCACCCGTCAAAGAAGGCGCCATTGTCCTTGGGGAAGTACGCCTGCGAGGTCGTCACGCCCCACTTGAAGCTGCCCGCGTCCGGCTCCAGCTCGCCCGCGAGCACCTGCAGCAGCGTCGTGCGCGCCAGCTCGTCCCCGCCCACGAGCGCGACCTTGTCGCCCGGGGTGAGGGTGAAGGTCAGGTTGTTGAGCACCATGCGCCCGCCGACCGACTTGCAAAGCCCCTGCACGCTCAGCAGGTCGTTGCCGATCTCCCGGTCCGGCTTGAACTGCACGAACGGGTAGCGCCGGCTGGAGGGCACGAAGTTGTCCATCGTCAGGTTGTCCAGCAGCTTCTTGCGGCTGGTCGCCTGGCGGTGCTTGCTCGCGTTGGCCGAGAAGCGCGCGATGAACGCCTGCAGCTCCTTGGCCTTCTGCTCGTTCTTCTTGTTCTGCTCGCGGGCCTGGCGCGCGGCCATCTGCGTGTAGGCGTACCAGAAGTCGTAATTGCCCACGTACAGCTGCACGCGCCCGTAGTCGATGTCGCAGATGTGCGTGCAGACCTTGTTGAGGAAGTGGCGGTCGTGCGAGACGACGATGACCGTGTTGGGAAAGTCGAGCAGGAAGTTCTCCAGCCAGCGCACGCTCTGGATGTCCAGATGGTTGGTCGGCTCGTCCAGCAGCAGCACGTCCGGGCTGCCAAACAGCGCCTGCGCCAGCAGCACCTTGACCTTCTGCCCGCCGTCCAGCTCCTTCATGGGCCGGTGCTCCAGCTCCAGGGGCAGGCCCAGGCCGGTGAGCAGCATCTCCGCGTCGGCCTCGGCGTTCCAGCCGTTCAGGTCGGCAAACTCGCCCTCCAGCTCCGAGGCGCGCACGCCGTCGGCCTCGCTGAAGTCCTCCTTCTGGTAGAGCGCGTCCTTCTCGACCATGATGTCATACAGCCGCCGGTGGCCCATGATGACGGTCTGCAGCACCTCGCATTCGTCAAAGGCGAAGTGGTCCTGGCGCAGCACGGCCATGCGCTCGCCGGGCGTGAGCACGACCTCGCCCTTCGTGGGCTCCAGCTCGCCCGACAGCAGGCGCAGGAACGTCGACTTGCCCGCCCCGTTCGCGCCGATGATGCCATAGCAGTTGCCTGCGGTAAACTTGATGCTCACGTCCTTGAACAGCGGCTTGCCGCTGTAGCTGAGCGTGACGTTCTGCGTTGCGATCATGCGAATCCTCCCGGCGGGGCGCGGCCCCGATTGCTCTGCCGCGCGCGGGCGCAGCAAATGCCATTGTACAATAGATGCGGCCAAAAAGTCAAGCGCGCGGCCGCCTTCGCGGCCGCGCGGGGTGGGATCAGCGATACGTGGGCAGCCAGCCCTCGTGCGCGGCGATCAGGTCGTCGCACAGGCTGACGATGTCGTCGATGGACAGCTCGCTCTGGCAGTGCGGGTCCATCATGGCCGCCTGGTAGATGTACTCCTTCTTGAGCGTGCGCGCGGCCTCGATGGTCAGCAGCTGCACGTTGATGTTGGTGCGGTTCATGGCGGCGCACTGCTCGGGCAGGTCGCCCACGAACGTGGGCGTCACGCCGCTGGCGTCGACCAGGCAGGGTACCTCCACGCAGGCGTTTCGCGGCAGGTTCGTAATCAGCCCCTCGTTCATGACGTTGCCGCCGATCTTGTAGGGCGCGTTGGTGAGCATCGCCTCCATGATGTAGCTGGCGTACTCCTTGGTGCGCTCGTGGCTCAGGTGCGGATCCTGCGTCAGCTCCACGCGGCGCTTCTCCCACTCGGCGATCTGCTTGACGCAGCGGCGCGGATACTCGTCCAGCGGGATGTTGAAGCGCTCGATCAGCTCCGGGTACTTGTCCTTGATGAAGAAGGGCATGTACTCCGCGTTGTGCTCGGAGGACTCGGTCACATAGTAGCCGAAGCGCTTCATGATCTCGTAGCGCACCATGTCGTTATGCTTTTCGGTGCGCGCGGCGGCGCGGCGCTTGACCTCGGGGTACAGGTCCTGCCCGTCGCGCGTGAGCTCCAGCAGCCACGCCTGGTGGTTGATGCCGGCGATCTTCCACTGCACGCGCTCGTCATACGGCATGCCCAGGCCCTCCAGCAGGCCCTTGGCGCACACCTGCACGCTGTGGCACAGGCCCACGGTCTTGATGGGCGTCAGGCGCAGCATCGCGCCGGTGAGCATGGCCATGGGGTTGGTGTAGTTGAGAAACCAGGCGTCCGGGCAGACCGCCTCCATGTCGCGCGCAAAGTCCATCATGACCGGGATCGTGCGCAGCGCGCGGAAGATGCCGCCGATGCCCAGCGTATCGGCGATGGTCTGGCGCAGGCCGTACTTCTTGGGCACCTCAAAGTCGGTGACGGTGCACGGCTCGTACAGCCCGACCTGGATCGCGTTGACCACAAAGTCCGCGCCGCGCAGCGCGTCCTTTCGATTTTCCACGCCCAGGTACGCCTTGACGGTCGCCCTGTTGCCCAGGTTGCCATTGATGGCGTCCAGCATGAGCTTGGACTCCTCCAGGCGCTTGGCGTCGATGTCGTACAGCGCGATCTCGCTGTCGCAAAGCGCCGGGGAGAGCATGCAGTCGCCCAGGACGTTCTTTGCAAACACCGTCGAGCCCGCGCCCATGAATGCAATCTTTGCCATCTTTCGAATGCCTCCTTCGCCCTGAGGGCGTTCGTTCTGTATCTGTCATTATAGCCAAACTGGGGCTTGCTTTCAAGCCCAATCGGATGTACACTATCCGTAAAACCCTGCGGGCCGGGCGCATAGAATGTCCGTAAGCCGGCCCCCCATCCACGCAAAGAGGTGACCTTTCCATGCTCGTCGATCTGCTCGTCCGCCGCTTCGTGCCGGACCATCAGCGCACCCAGGACCCGCGCGTGCGCGCCCGCTACGGCGCGCTCTCGGGCGGGGTGGGCATCGCGCTCAACCTGCTGCTGTTCGCGCTCAAGCTCCTGGCCGGCGCGGTGACGGCCTCCATCGCCGTGGTGGCCGACGCGTTCAACAACCTGTCCGACGCGGGCAGCTCGATCGTCACGCTCGTGGGCTTTCGCATGGCCGAGCGCCCCGCCGACGACGAGCACCCCTTCGGCCACGGCCGCATCGAGTACCTCAGCGGCCTGTTCGTCTCCGCGGCGATCCTCGTGGTCGGCGTGGAGCTGCTCAAGAGCTCCTTTGACAAGGTGCTCCACCCCGCGCCCACCGAGCTGGACCTGCCCTCGCTGTGCATCCTCGTGTGCGCCGTGGGCGTGAAGCTGTGGATGTCCCGCTTCAACCGCGCGCTGTCCGCGCGCATCGGCTCCACGGCCATGGCCGCCACGGCCAAGGACAGCCTGACCGACGCGGTCGCCACCTCCGCGGTCGTGCTGGGCGTGGGGCTGGGCTCGGCCTTTCACCTGTACGTCGACGGCTGGATCGGCCTGGCCGTCGCCGGGTTCATCCTCTACACCGGCTACACCACCGCCCGCGACAGCCTCTCCCCGCTGCTGGGCCAGTCGCCCGACCCCGAGTTCGTCCAGGAGATCACCCAGACCGTGCTCGCCCACCCGGAGGTCGTGGGCATCCACGACCTGATCGTGCACGACTACGGCCCCGGCCAGCGCATGATCTCCCTGCACGCCGAGGTGCGCGCCGACGAGGACATCCTGGTCATCCACGACGTGATCGACCGCATCGAGATGGAGCTGCGCGGCCGCTTCCGCTGCGAGACGACCATCCACATGGACCCCATCGCCGTGGACGACGAGGCCACCGCCTCCATGCGCGCGCGCGTCGAGCAGGCCGTGCATGGCGTCGACCCCGCGCTGTCCATCCACGACTTCCGCATGGTCGTCAGCCCCACGCACACCAACCTCATCTTTGACGTGTGCGTGCCCCACCGCTTCCACCTGACCGACGCGCAGGTCTCCCGCGCCGTGCACGACGCCGTACGCGGCCTGGACGGCCCGTACTTTGCGGTCATCCGCGTCGAGCACGGCTATCTGTGAGATCCAAAACGCACAGGCCCCCGGCGGGATCGCTCCCCCGGGGGCCTGCCTGCGCTCACGCGGTGGGCGCATCCGGGCCGTCGGCGCCGGGCGCGTCGGCGGCATCGGCCGCGCCGGCCGCATTGGCCGCGTCGGCGGCATTGGCCGCGTCGGCGGCATCGGCCGCGTCGGCGGCGTCGGCCGCGTCGACCGCATCGGCGGCATTGGCCGCGTCGGCGGCATTGGCCGCATCGGCCCGCGCGGCGCGCAGGCGCTCGACCAGCGCGCGCACCTGCTCCAGCTCCTCCTCGGACAGGCCGGCCATCTGCGCGGCCAGGTCGGCCCTGCGGGCGGCCAGGTCCATGCGCGCGCCGACGCTGCGGCGCAGCTCGTCGGTCTTGGCCTTGCCCTGCTCGACCGCCGCCTCGCCGCGCTCGGCCAGGCCGTCGACGGCCTCGCGGGCCTTTTCAGCCGTGACCGCGGCGGCCCCGACGGCCGCGAGCATCGCCTTCTTCAGTTCGTCATACATCGAAAAGCGCCCCCCTTCGCCTGCATTGTACGGCGTCGGGGGGCGCGATGTCAAGTCCATCAGGCCTGCTGGCGGCGGCGCGCGTCCAGCTTCTTGCGCGCCTCGGTGTCCAGGACGCGCTTGCGCATGCGCAGGTTCTTGGGCGTGACCTCCAGCAGCTCGTCATCGTCGATGAACTCCAGGCACTCCTCCAGCGAGAGCGTGCGCATGGAGGTGAGCTTCATGGCCTCCTCGGCGCCGGCGGCGTTGCGGATGGAGGTGAGGTGCTTCTTGCGGCAGACGTTGACGTCGATGTCGCCCTGGCGGGCGTTCTGGCCGACGATCATGCCGGTGTACACCTGGGTGCCGGGGCCGTAGAAGAGCGTGCCGCGGTCCTGGGCGTAGTACAGGCCGTACATGACGGCCTCGCCCGTCTCAAAGGACACGAGCGCGCCCTGCGTGCGGTGCGGGATGTCGCCCTTGTAGGGCTCGTAGCGGTCGAACACCGCGCTCATGACGCCCTCGCCGCGCGTATCGGTCATGAACTCGGACCGGTAGCCGAACAGGCCGCGCGAAGGCACGGAGAACTCCAGGCGCACGCGGTCGGTGCCGCTCATCTGCTCCAGCACGCCGCGGCGGCGGCCCAGCTTTTCGATGACCGCGCCGGCATAGGCCGCGGGCACGTCGGCGACCATGCGCTCGATGGGCTCCAGGCGGGTGCCGTCCTCCGCCACGTGGTAGAGCACCTCGGGCTTGGAGACCTGGAACTCATAGCCCTGGCGGCGCATGGTCTCGATGAGCACGGACAGGTGCAGCTCGCCGCGGCCGGAGACGCGGAACGCGTCGGGCGAGTCGGTCTCCTCCACGCGCAGGGACACGTCCGTCTGCAGCTCGCGCATGAGGCGCGCGCGCAGGTGGCGGCTGGTGACGAACTGGCCCTCGCGGCCGGCGAAGGGGCTGTCGTTGACGGAGAAGGTCATCTGCACGGTCGGCTCCTCGATCTTGACGAAGGGCAGGCCCTCGGGACAGGCCGGATCGCAGATGGTATCGCCGATCATGATATCCTCAATGCCGGTGACGGCCACGATGTCGCCCATCTCGGCCTCCTGCACGGGCACGCGCTTGAGCCCGTCGAAGCAGAACAGGCCCGACAGGCGCAGCGGCGCGGAGACCTTGTCCTCGCCGTGGATGACGCGCACGGCCATCATGCCGGCCTTGACGCGGCCGCGGCTGATGCGGCCCACGCCGATGCGCCCGACGTAGTCGTTGTAGTCGATGGTGGACACGAGCATCTGCGCGGGGCCGTCGGGATCGCCGGTGGGCGCGGGGATGCAGCGCAGGATCGTCTCAAAGAGCGGGCGCAGGTCGGCGCCGGGCGTGTTCAGGTCCAGCGTGGCGGTGCCGCGGCGCGCGGAGGCGTAGACGATGGGGTTGTCCAGCTGGCTCTCGTCGGCCTCCAGGTCGATCAGCAGGTCGAGGATCTCGCCCTCGACCTCCTCGCAGCGCGCGTCGGGCCGGTCGATCTTGTTGATGACGATGATGACCGGCAGCTTCAGGTCCAGCGCCTTCTTGAGCACGAAGCGCGTCTGGGGCATGGGGCCCTCGAAGGAGTCGACCAGCAGCAGCACGCCGTCGACCATCTTGAGCACGCGCTCGACCTCGCCGCCGAAGTCCGCGTGGCCCGGCGTATCCACGACGTTGATCTTGACGTTTCCATAGTGCACGGCGGTGTTCTTGGCCAGGATCGTGATGCCGCGCTCGCGCTCCAGGTCGTTGGAGTCCATCACGCGCTCGGCCACCTGCTGGTTCTCGCGGAACACGCCGCCCTGCTTGAGCATCTCGTCCACAAGCGTGGTCTTGCCGTGGTCGACGTGGGCGATGATGGCGATGTTGCGGATGTTTTCCCGGGTGATAGTCAAAAGGATTCCCTCTTTCTCTCGATCTGCGGGCCTGCGCGCTCAGGCGCGCGCGGCGGTCTCGGCCAGCTCCAGGCCCTCGTTGTTCTCCAGCGCCCAGCGGATGGACCACTCGTTTTCAAAGAGCAGCACGTCGCGCCCGCGGGCGTCCTCCGCGGCGGAGGTGGTGGAGGTGAGCTTGAGCGCCTCCAGCGGCCGCGGCGTGCGCACGACCCAGCGCACGAAGCGATAGGGCAGCGTCTCGCGGCGGATCTGCGCGTTGTACTCGGTGAGCAGCCGGTGCTCCAGCACCTCGAACTGCAGCACGCCCACCACGCCCACGATGATCTCCTCAAACCCGATGCCGGGCCGGCGGAAGGTCTGGATCGCGCCCTCCTCCGACAGCTGCAGCACGCCCTTGACGAACTGCTTGCGCTTGAGGCTGTCCACGCTCGTGACGCGCGCGAAGAACTCCGGCGCGAACACCGGGATGCCCGGATAGCGGATGTGCGCGCCGGCGCTGAGCGTATCGCCCAGCGCGAACAGGCCCGGGTCGAACAGGCCGATGATGTCGCCGGGGTAGGCGCGCTCGACGATCTCGCGCTCGTCGGCCATGAACTGCTGCGGCTGCTTGAGCTGGATCTGCTTGTCCGTGCCCGAGTGCCACACGGTCATGCCGCGCTCGAACACGCCCGAGCACACGCGCATGAACGCCAGCCGGTCGCGGTGGGCGGGGTTCATGTTCGCCTGGATCTTGAACACGAAGCCCGTGAACGCCTCCTGGCACGGATCGATCGGGCCCTGGCCGCTCTCGCGCGCGGAGGGCGGGGGCGTGAAGCGCAAAAACCGCTCCAGGAACGGCTCCACGCCGAAATTCGTGATCGCCGAGCCGAAGAACATCGGCGTCAGCTCGCCCTCGCGCACCTTCTGAAGGTCGAACGCGTCGCCGGCCACGTCCAGCAGCTCGATCTCGTCGCGCAGGCGCTGCGCGTAGGACGCGCCCAGCGCCTCATCCAGGCCGGGATCGTCCACGTCGATCTCCCGCTTGTCCACGCGCGTCTTGCCGTGGTCGCCCGCGGCGTACAGCTCCACCTGGCGCGTGTCGCGGTGGTACACGCCCTTGAAGTCGCCGTCCACGCCGATGGGCCAGTTGACCGGGCAGGCGCGGATGCCCAGCACCTGCTCCAGCTCCTCCATCAGCGCAAAGGGGTCCTTGGCGGCGCGGTCCATCTTGTTGACGAACGTGAAGATCGGGATGCCGCGCAGGCGGCAGACCTTGAACAGCTTGATCGTCTGCGCCTCCACGCCCTTGGCCGCGTCGATGAGCATGACGGCGCTGTCGGCCGCCACCAGCACGCGGTAGGTATCCTCCGAGAAGTCCTGGTGGCCGGGCGTGTCCAGGATGTTGATGTGGAAGCCGTCGTACTCGAACTGCATCGCGGACGACGTGACCGAGATGCCGCGCTGCTTCTCGATCTCCATCCAGTCGCTGGTCGCGTGGCGCTCGGCCTTGCGCGCCTTGACCGAGCCCGCCTGGCGGATCGCGCCGCTGTAGAGCAGCAGCTTCTCCGTCAGGGTGGTCTTGCCCGCGTCCGGGTGCGAGATGATGGCGAACGTCCGCCTGCGGCGCACCTCTTGCTCCAGCGGCGAAAGAGCGGCGTTTTCCGGCATGCTATTTCCTCCGATTTTTCGTGTGATCGCTTCGCATTCGCCCCCGCGCGAAACGGGATGGCGCATAACGGTTTATTATACACCGCGTCGGGCCCGCGCGTCAATTCCCCCGCGCCCGCTGCGCAAAAAAAGGGGGCCCGCCCTGCGGCGGGACGCCCCTCAGTCGATGGCTGTGCTGTAGTCCACACGCGTCATTGTACCCGTGTAATAGATCTCCGTCGTGGGCTTGTACGTGTCCGTGTAGGCCAGCACGCGCTCCACCGGCGTGCCGTTCTGGTAGGTCACCTTGTACACGTCCACCTTGTAACCGTTGGCCCCGGAGCGGTACTTGTACGGTTCCTCGTCCACATAGGTCACATACTGTTGGTTCTTGTCCTCGCGGTACTCCGTCTCGTAGGGGATCGTCTCGACCACCTGGCTCTCCAGCTTGTAGCTGTAGCCGTTGGGGTCCGGCCGGCCGTAGATGCGGAACACGCAGTTGCCGCCCTTGCCCTCGGAGTACGCCTCGATGTAGATGGGCGCGCCCGTGTTGTTGCGGAAGACGAAGTCCGGCCCGTTGTTGCCCACCGTCGCGTCCAGGCCCATGTCCAGATAGCCCACGACCAGGCCGTGATTCGTGCGGCTGACGATCTCCAGCCCCGCGCCGATCACCGCGTTGTACAGCGTGCTGGACACCTGACAGATGCCCCCGCCATAGCCCTCGACGTACTCGCCGTAGGCGATCTCCAGCGCCGCAAACCAGCCCGTGGACTGCTCGCGCCTGCCCGTCACCGTGTTGAAGGACACCTTCTGCCCGTCCTCCACGACCATGCCGTTGAAGTACGAGCAGCCCTTGGCCACGTTGGCCAGGCGGCCCTCCGTGTTGCTGGAGGTGTTGCGCAGCGGCGTGCTGAACGAGGAGAGCAGTACGATCTCGTTTTGCAGCTGCGCCACCGTCACCGACGGCTGCAGCGTCTGCGGCGTGAGCGTCACCGTGCCCGACTCCAGCCGGTCGATCATGCCCGCGATCTGCGCGTGCGCCTGCGTCGTATCCAGCGAATAGCCGACCTGCTCCTGCACGTAGCTGAACGGCGGCACCTTCGTCTCGTCCGTCACGCGCTGGGCGTCCACGGCGGGCTGATCCACCTGCGCCTTGATCTCATAGAGCAGCTCGTCGATCGGGCTCAGGTCGTAGGCCAGCGTCGTATAGCGGCGCTCCGGCTCGCTCTGCAGCGCCTTCACCTGCCGGTAGCGCTCCTGCGACGTGCCCGTGCGCCCCACGTTCCACAGCTGGTTGATCTGGTCGCCCACGTCGTAGCGCATGTTGATCGTGCTGGGCGTGATGCGCGCCACCTCCGACCCGTTGAGCACGACCGACACCGCCCACGTGCCCAGCGCCTGCGTCACCTGCTCGGAGACCGCGTCGTAGGCCTGCTGCTGCGTCATGCCGCCGATGTTGATATCGTTGATGTACAGGTTCGGGTAGAACACGCCCTCGCCCTGCGCGAGCGTGTTGCGCACATCCAGCACGTACAGGCCGCCCGCGCCGATGCCCGCCAGCGCCGCCACCAGCACCAGCAGCAACAGCGCGCGCGCGCCGCGCCGTCCCCCGCTCCCGCGCCGCCGCTGCGGCGGCGCGCCGTAGCGAACGCTCTGCGCATAGCGGGTGCGGGCCGGCTGGCGCTGCGCCGTGCGGGACTGCGCCGTGCGGGACTGCGCCGTG